>DASSGZ010000351.1:0-9944 GCA_035693165.1 Chloroflexia bacterium
ACGGAAATCTACGCCTATAGCGACGGCGACCCGGCGGCGGTGGCCGCTATGCTCCGCGCCGCGTTGCTCGGCCCTGCCGGATCGGGCGACCAATGGTATACGCGCAGCGGGGCCGACGCCGCGGCGCACCTGTTTCGCGTGGCGGCGGGGCTGGACTCACTGGTGCCCGGCGAGGTGCAGATCCTGGGCCAGATCAAGGAGGCATGGGCGGCCGCCCATGCCGCCGGGGTCGCCGGGCCGGTCTGCTCGGCGCTGTTCCAGCGCGCCCTGGCCGCGGGCAAGCGCGTGCGCAGCACCACCGCCATCAGCGCGCTCCCGGCCTCGATCAGCTATGCCGCCGTGAGCCTGGTCCGCCGCATCCTGGGCGGGCTGGAAGGCCGCCGGGTGCTGGTCGTCGGCGCGGGGGCCATGGGCGAGGCGGTGGCGCGCTGTCTGATGGAAAACGGCGCCGGGGCGCTCCTGGTCGCCAACCGCCATGCTGCGCGGGCGCGGGCCCTGGCCGCCGCCCACGGCGGCAGCGCCGTTGCCTGGGCAGAGCTACCCGTTGCGCTGGCCGCCGCCGATGTGGTGATCAGCGCCACCGATGCCCCCGGCTTCGTGCTGCCCATGGATCTGGTCCGGAAGGCGTCGCACGCGCGACCCGAAACCCCGCTGCATCTCATCGACCTGGCTGTGCCCCGCGACATCGACCCGGAGTGCGCGGGGTTGCCGGGCGTGTTTCTGCACAACATCGACGATCTGCGTGACGTGGTGGACGCGGGGCTGGCGGCCCGGCGCGCGGCGCTGCCCGCCGCTACGGCCATCGTCGAGGAGGAAGCCGCCGCCTTTCGCGCCTGGCTGGAGTCGCGCCGCGCCGCGCCCACCATCGAGGCGTTGCGCCGCCGCGCCGACGCGATCCGGCAGAACGAAACCGAGTGGGCGCTGTCCCACCTGAACGATCTCTCGGCGCGCGACCGGCAGATTGTCGAGGCGCTGGCCGCCCGCCTTGTCGGCAAACTGCTGCACGAGCCGACGGTGCGCCTGCGCGAACTGGCCGCCGCGCCCGAAGGCGACACCTATACCGAGGCCATCCATACGTTGTTCGATTTGTAGGGGGGCACGGGCCGGTTTCAAACCGGCCCGCCGGACACCAATCAATCGAATCGCTAATTAGTCAGGAGTCTGTTCCATGGAGCCAACCGGCGAAACCGCCCCGGCGCACCAGCCGATGTTCGTCAGCTACACCTTCTTCAAGACCGACCCGGCCTGGCGCCGCCTATCTGCCGCCGAACGCGACCGGGGTCGCGCCGAATTCCGTGCCGCCGTGGATCGTGCCGACGGGGTGACGACCTACGCCTACAGCACCGTCGGCCTCAAGGCCGATGCCGACCTCTTGCTCTGGCGCAGCAGCCCCTCGCTGGACACGCTGCAGGAGAGCATGGCCGCCCTGTTGCAGACCGGCCTGGGCAGCTACACCACGATCACGCGAACCATGTTCGGCATGACCCGGCCCTCGCATTACACCCGGCGCCGCACGGTGCAGGAGCAGGCCGTGGGCCTCAAGGAGCGCGAGCACTATCTGGTGGTCTATCCGTTTGTCAAGACCATCGGCTGGTACCTGATGAGCCAGGAGGCGCGCCAGGGCATGATGAACGAGCATATCCGCGTGGGCCATGAGTTCCCCGGCGTGCGCCAGGTGCTGCTCTATTCCACCGGCCTGGACGACCAGGAGTTCATCGTGGTCTACGAGATGGCCGACCTGGCCGAGTTCCAGGCCCTGGTCATCGCCTTGCGCGACACCGAGGCGCGCCGCTACACCGAGCGCGACACCCCCATCGCCACCGCCATCCATCGCCCGCTGGACGAAGCGCTGGCGCTGCTAGGATAGAGGCCGCCCGTGACCGAATCCGCCGCCCGCTTCCTGCGCGCCTGCCGTCGCCAGGAGGTGGATGCCACGCCCGTCTGGTTCATGCGCCAGGCCGGGCGCAGCCTGCCCGAATACCGCGCCATCCGCGAGCGCTATTCGCTGCTGGAGATCTGCCGCCGCCCAGAGGTCTGTGCGGAGGTGACGCTGCAACCCATCCGGCGGCTCGGCGTGGACGCGGCCATCCTCTTCGCCGACATCATGATCCCGCTCATCGGCATCGGGATCGATCTCGACATCGTGGAGAACGTGGGGCCGGTGATCCGCCACCCGATCCGCACGGCGGGGGACATCGCCGCGCTGCGCCCTATCGAGCCGGAACTGGACGTGCCCTATGTGCTGGAGACGATCCGCCTGCTGCGCGGGGAACTGGGCGGCACGCCATTGATCGGCTTTGCCGGGGCGCCATTCACGCTTGCCGCCTACCTGGTCGAAGGCAAGCCCTCACGTGACTTCGTCCACGTCAAGGGCTTCATGTACCGCGAACCCGATCTCTGGCACGCGCTGATGACCCGGCTCGGCGACATGGTCACATCCTACCTGCAGGCGCAGATCGCGGCGGGCGCGCAGGCCGTCCAGTTGTTTGATAGCTGGGTCGGCGCCCTTAGTCCCCGCGACTACGCGCGCTACGTGCTGCCCTATTCGCGGCGCATTCTGGCCGCGGTCAGCGGCAGCGTGCCGGTGATCCACTTCGGCACCAACAGCGCGACGTTGCTCGACCAGATGGCGGCGGCGGGCGGCGACGTGATCGGCGTCGATTGGCGCATCCCGCTGGATGCGGCCTGGGACCGGGTGGGGCCGGAGCGGGGGGTGCAGGGCAACCTCGACCCCTGCGTGCTGCTGGCCCCACCCGCCGTGATCGAGGAGCAGGCCCGCGACGTGCTGGACCGCGCCGCCGGGCGGCCCGGCCACATCTTCAACCTGGGCCACGGCGTGCATCCCGAGACACCGGTGGATCACCTGGCGCGACTGGTCGAGTTTGTGCATACATATAGCGCCGAACGGAGCGCCGCCGGGGCGGCGCCCGTGGCGACAACGAGGTAACGATGGATACTCAGGCGCCCATTGGCGTGCTGCTGATGGCCTACGGCACGCCCGAATCGCTCGACGACGTGGAGCCGTACTACACGCATATCCGCGGCGGCAAGCGCCCGCCGGAGGACAAGATCGAAGACCTGCGCGAGCGCTATCGCCGGGTGGGCGGGCGCACGCCGTTGCTCGACATAACACGCGCCACCGCCGCCGGGTTGCAGGCGCGCCTGGACGAGTCCGCTCCGGGTCACTACCGGGTCTACACCGGCATGAAGCACTGGCATCCCTACATCGGCCCGGTGCTGGAGCAGATGGCCGCCGACGGTGTGCGCCAGGTGCTGGCGGTCCCGCTGGCCCCGCACTATTCGCGCATGAGCATCGGCGGCTACCGCAAAGCGGTCGAGGCGGCCCAGGCGAATATCGCCGCCCCGCTGGATGTCACCTTTGTCGAGCGCTGGCACGATAACCCCCGCTGGCGCGCGCTGATCGCCGATCGCGTGCGCACGGCCCTGAGCCAGTTGCCGCCGGGACCGGACTCCGACCTGGCGCTCATTTTCAGCGCGCACAGCCTGCCGGAGCGCATCCGCGCGTGGCAGGATCCGTATCCCGACGAATTGCTGGCGAGCGCGACGGGCATCGCCGCGTTGCTAGGCAATCCCGAATGGCGCTTCGCCTTCCAGAGCGCGGGCATGACCGGGGAGCCCTGGCTGGGGCCGGACATCTTGACCGTGCTGGCCGGGCTGCCCGCAGAGGGCAAGCGCCGCGTGCTGGTCGCGCCTATCGGCTTCGTCTGCGACCATCTCGAAATCCTCTACGACATCGACGTGGAGTGTCAAGAGGCCGCCGCCGAGCACGGCCTGGCTCTGGTGCGCACCGCACTACCCAACGCGACGCCCGAATTCATCGCCGTGCTGGCCGATATTGTGGAACAATACACGCGCACCCCGGTGGCCGGCGCCTGATGCCTGGCCCGCGGTTGGAACAGGACAAGCTTATGCAACTGACTATCGGCACGCGCGGCAGCAAGCTGGCCCTGGTGCAAGCCGAGCAGGTGCGCGCCGCGCTGCTGGCCCGGCATCCGGGCCTGGCCGTGGCCCTCGAAATCATCACCACGCGGGGCGATGTGGTGCTGGACCGGCCCCTGACCGCCTTCAGCGACAAGGGCCTGTTCGTGGACGAGATCGAGGCCGCCTTGCGCGCGGGCCGCATCCAACTGGCGGTGCATAGCGCCAAAGACCTGCCCTCGGAGCTGGCCGCCGACATGACCATCGGTGCGTTCCTGCGCCGCGCCGACCCGCGTGATGTGCTCGTCTCGGCCTCCGGCGCGGAGTTGCGCGACCTGCCGCCCGGTGCGCGGGTGGGCACGAGCAGCCTGCGCCGCGCCTGCCAGTTACGCGCCGCCCGGCCCGACCTGGACGTGCGCGATATCCGCGGCAACGTCGATACCCGCCTGCGCAAACTGCACGAAGGGCAGTACGACGCTATCGTGCTGGCCGCCGCGGGCCTTCAGCGCATCGACCGGGCGGACGCGATCACCGAGTATCTGGAACCCGCGATCATGCTGCCCGCGGTCGGGCAAGGTGCCCTGGCGGTCGAGATCTGCCGGGGCGATGAGGCGACGGCCGCCTATATCGGTGCTCTGGACGACCCGGCCACCCGCTACGCCGTGCAGGCCGAGCGTGCTTTCCTGGCCCGGCTGGGCGGCGGTTGCAAGTTGCCCGCCGCCGGGTATGCGACCGTGGAAGGCACACACCTGCACCTGGCCGGGCTGGTCGGCGCCGCCGACGGCCGCCTGGTGCGCGACGCGGTTGCCGGGGATGTGGCCGACGGCGCGCGCCTGGGCGAAACCCTGGCCGGGCGCCTGCTGGCGGGCGGCGGCGCGGCGTTGCTGGACGAAGCGCGGGCGGATGCGCCGTCCCCCCCATCGCCCCCGCCGGGACCGCTGGCCGGGCGCCGCATCGTGATCACGCGGGCGCACGAGCAGAGTGGGCCGCTGCTGGCCGAGTTGCGCGCGCTGGGCGCCGAGGCCCTGGAGTGCCCGGCTATCGCCATCGCACCCCCGGCGGATTACGCCCCGCTCGACGCCGCCCTGCGCGCCCTGCCCGGCTACGATTGGTTGCTGTTTACCAGCGCCAACGGTGTGCGCGCCGCCTTCGACCGCATGCTCGACCTGGACATGGGGGCCGGCGATCCGCCCGCGATCCGGCTGCCCGCCGGGCTGCGGGTGGGCGCCATTGGCCCGGCGACGGCGGCGACTCTGGCCGAGTACGGCGTCCAGGCCGATTTCGTGCCCGATACCTATGTGGCCGAAGCCGTCGTCGCCCAGATCGGGGACGTGGCGGGGCAGCGCATCGTGCTGCCGCGCGCCGATATCGCCCGCGTGGCGCTGGCCGAGGGCCTGCGCGCGAAAGGCGCGCTCGTCACCCAGGTCGATGCCTACCGCACGGTGCCCGGCGCGGGCAACCCGCGGGCGCTCGCGCTGCTGGCCGGTGGGCAGGTCGATGCTGTCGCCTTCACCAGTTCCTCCACGGTGCGCTTTTTCCTCGATATGCTCGCTGAAGCGGGGCTAGACCGTGCCGCGGCCCGCGACGCCCTGGCTCGTACCCAGGTGGTTTGTATCGGCCCGATAACCGCCGCTACCGCGCGGGAATGCGGCATCCCGGTGGCCGCCGTCGCGGACGAATATACCGCCGCCGGGGTGGTGGCCGCCCTGCGCGCTCTTAGAGAAGAGGTAGATCGATGACCCTGACCCCCATCCGCGAGACTCCGCAAGAAACCGGGACGCCGGTGCCTGCGCGCCGCCCGCGCCGCTTGCGCCGCAGCGCCACCCTGCGTAACATGGTGCGCGAAACCACGCTGGACGCCGCCGATTTCATTTACCCGCTCTTTGTCGCCGAGGGCCAGGGCTTCGAGCGGCCCATCGGCTCGATGCCGGGCCAGGCCCAGCGCTCGGTGGACCGGCTGGCGCCGGAGGTGGACGATCTCGGCGCCCTCGGTATCCCCGCCGTGCTGCTGTTCGGCATTCCGGCGCACAAGGACGCGACCGGCAGCGGAGCCTGGGACCCGCAAGGCCCGGTGGCGCGTGCCACTGCCGAACTCAAGCGCCGCCGCCTGGACCTGCTGGTGATCGCCGATGTGTGCATGTGCGAGTACACCGACCACGGCCACTGCGGCCTGCTGTCCGGCGAACAGGGCGACGTGCTGAACGACGAGACGCTGGCCCTGCTGGGCCGGGCGGCGGTTGCCTACGCCGATGCGGGCGTGGACATCGTGGCGCCGAGCGCGATGATGGACGGGCAGGTCGCCGCGATCCGGGCCGCGCTCGACGGGGCCGGCCACCGTGACGTGCCGATCCTGGCCTACGCCGCGAAATTCGCCTCCGCCTTCTATGGCCCGTTCCGCGAGGCTGCGGAGTCGGCCCCGCGCTTCGGCGACCGGCGCAGCTACCAGATGGACCCGGCCAACGGCCGCGAAGCCCTGCGCGAACTGGCGCTCGACTTTGAGGAAGGCGCCGATATGCTGATGGTCAAACCCGCCGGGCCGTATCTCGACATCATCGCCGCCGCCCGGTCCCGCTACGACCTGCCCATCGCTGCCTACCAGGTGAGCGGGGAGTTTGCCATGATCAAAGCCGCCGCGCAGCAAGGGTGGATCGACGAGCGGCGCGCCGCCCTGGAGAGCCTCATCGGCATCAAGCGTGCGGGCGCCAACCTGATCATCACGTACTACGCAAAGGAAGCGGCTCGCTGGCTAGCGGAGTAATTAGAGACATATCCCTTTAGAATAACCCCAAGAATGGACGAAACGACCAGGCATGGATACTCTACCGCAAGGAGCACCAACCAGTAACACCGCCCGCTCGGCGCAGCTATTCGCGGAGGCGCAGCGCCTGCTGCCGGGCGGCGTGAACAGCCCCGTGCGCGCCTTCCGTGGGGTGGGGGGCACGCCCCGCTTTATCGACCACGGCGCCGGCCCCTACCTGTACGATGTGGACGGCAACCGCTATATCGACTACGTGCTGTCCTGGGGGCCGCTGATCCTGGGCCACGCCGCCCCGCCCGTAGTCGAGGCGATCACCGCCCAGGCGGCGCGCGGCACCTCCTTCGGGGCGCCGACGGCCCTGGAGTCGGAACTGGCCGCGCTTATCTGCGCGGCGCTGCCCGCCGTCGAGATGGTGCGCTTCGTCAGTTCGGGCACCGAGGCGACCATGAGCGCCTTGCGCCTGGCGCGCGCCTACACCGGGCGCCCGCGCATCGTCAAGTTCATCGGCTGCTACCACGGCCACGCCGACGCGCTGCTGGTGCAGGCCGGGTCGGGCGTGGCGACGCTCGGCCTGCCCGACAGCCCCGGCGTCACACCGGGCGCCACCGCCGACACGCTCTCCGCTCCCTACAACGACCTGGCGGCAGTCGAAGCCCTCTTCGCCGAGCATGGCCCGACTATCGCCGCCGTGATTGTCGAGCCGGTGGCCGGCAACATGGGCCTGGTGCTGCCCGCGCCCGGCTTCTTAGAAGGCTTGCGGCGCCTCACCACGGCGCACGGCGCGCTGCTCATCTTCGACGAGGTGATGACCGGCTTCCGGGTGGCCCACGGCGGCGCGCAGGCGCTCTACGGCATCACGCCCGACCTGACCTGCCTGGGCAAAGTGATCGGCGGGGGGCTGCCGGTGGCAGCCTACGGCGGGCGGCGCGAGATCATGGCGCAAATCGCCCCTGCCGGCCCGGTCTATCAGGCGGGCACGCTCTCCGGCAACCCCCTGGCGATGGCCGCCGGGATCGCCACGCTCCAGGCGCTGGCCGCGCCCGGTGTCTACGAGGGCCTGCGCGCACAGACCGCCGCGCTGGTCGAGATCTTCACCACGGCGGCCCGGCAGGCAGGTGTGCCGCTGGCTGCCGGGGCCGCGGGCAGCATGTGGGGCTTCTTCTGCCGCGAGGGCGCCCCGCAGAATTTCGCCGAAGCGAAGCAGGCCGATACCGCGCGTTACGCCCGCCTCTTCCACGCGTTGCTCGACGCGGGCGTGTACCTGGCGCCCTCACAGTTCGAGGCCGCGTTCGTCAGCACCGCGCATGGCGCCGGGACGCTGGAGCACACGGCCCGCGCCGTGGCCACGGCGCTGCGGGCGGCCTGACTCCCGCCGGGAAAAGCGGGGGAAAATTGATCTCAAAACTCGTCAGAATTGGTCCTATCCTTTTTTTATCCCCGGCGTTATGAATACCGGAACTCGGACGCAAGTGTCTGTATCCAGAGCACAGTCGATATGTCGGGAGGACGCGCCCCCACTCGGTATATGGACTCCTCTGTATCAGCGCACGGTGCCCACCGGAGCAACCCCAAGTGGTTGTTCCGGTTTTTTTTTGCCCCGGTGTGCCCCCGCCGGGCTGTGGCCGGGATTCTTTGCTATAATGCAGCGAAGCTATTCGTATCGCGATGCGCCCGCAGGAGGCCCGGTCATGAAACTCGACGACTATCCCTATCCCTCGCAGCGTATGCCCGTCTTTGCCCCGCGCGGCGTGGTGGCGACCGGCCAGCCCCTGGCGGCCC
Source organism: Chloroflexia bacterium (assembly GCA_035693165.1). Classification (GTDB taxonomy): domain Bacteria; phylum Chloroflexota; class Chloroflexia; order QHBQ01; family JAICKM01; genus JAICKM01. The sequence continues at coordinate 8,477 of DASSGZ010000351.1, forward strand.
AGGCCGGCCTGAGCATGTTGCAGCAGGGTGGCAACGCCTGCGACGCCGCCCTGGCGACGGCGATCGCGCTCACTGTCGTGGAGCCGACCTCGAACGGTATCGGCAGCGATGCCTTCGCCTTACTGTGGGATGGGCAGACGTTGCACGGCCTGAACGGATCGGGGCGGGCCTGCGCGGCGGCGAGTATCGAAGCGGTGCGCGCTGCCGGGCACACGCAGATGCCGGTGCGCGGCTGGATGCCCGTCACCGTGCCCGGCGCACCCGCGACCTGGCGCGATCTGCATGCGCGCTTTGGGCGCCTGCCCTTCGCCACGTTGTTCGAGCCGGCCATCTACTACGCCGAGCACGGCTACCCCGTGTCGCCCATGACGGCGGCTGGCTGGGGCCGGGCGGCCCAACTGTACGCGCAAGACCCGTCCCCGGCGCTGGCCGGGTGGGCGGCGACCTTCGCCCCCAACGGGCGCGCTCCGCGCACCGGCGAGATCTGGGCCAGCCCCGGCCACGCGCGCACGCTGCGCCGCATCGCCGAGAGCCGGGCCGAGGATTTCTACCAGGGCGAGATCGCGGGGGCCGTCGCCGGGTTTGCGCGCGCCACCGGCGGCTGGATGACCGTGGACGATCTGGCCTGCCATACCTGCACCTGGGTGGATCCGATCAGCACGAACTATCACGGCTACGATGTCTGGGAGATCCCGCCGAACGGGCAGGGTATCACGACCCTCATCGCGCTGAACATCCTCAGCAACTTCGACCTCAGCCCGCTGGGGCGCGAGTCGGTGGAAAGCTACCATCTGCAAATTGAGGCGCTGAAACTGGCCTACGCCGACGCCCTGGCCTACGTCGCCGACCCCGACCACTGCCCGGTGCCGGTGCGCGAACTGCTGAACCGGGACTATGCCCGCGAGCGCGCCGCGTTGATCGAGAACGACGCGCTGCTGCCCGCTGCCGGGCAGCCCTTGCGCGGCGGCACGGTCTACCTGTGCGCCGCCGACGGCGACGGCATGATGGTCAGCTTTATCCAGTCGAACTACATGGGCTTCGGTTCCGGCGTGGTCGTGCCCGGCACCGGGATCGCGCTGCACAACCGCGGCCACGATTTCCGCCTCGACCCCGCCCACCCGAACCACCTGCGGCCCGGCAAGCGGCCCTATCACACGATCATCCCCGGCTTCCTGACCCGCGACGGCCAGGCCGTGGGGCCGTTCGGCGTGATGGGCGGCTACATGCAGCCGCAGGGCCATTTGCAGATGGTGGTCAACATGGTCGACTATGGCCTCAACCCGCAGGCGAGCCTCGACGCCCCGCGCTGGCAGTGGACCCAGGGGCGCACCGTGCTGCTGGAGGACGAGGTGCCGCGCCCCATCCTCGAAGGGCTAGCCCTGCGCGGCCACGAGGTGAGCATCGAGCCGGTCGGCCCGGCGTTCGGACGCGGGCAGATCATCCGGCGGCTGCCGGGCGGCGGCTATGT
>DASSGZ010000352.1:0-6890 GCA_035693165.1 Chloroflexia bacterium
AGACGCGGAAATGCACGCCATCATCCTGGAGTTGGGCGCCGATCGGCAGTTGCCAGGTCATGAGTTGCTCCTTCTAAGCTAACTAGAGACGTTGGTATTCGGTTCGGGCGGCACGGCGGCCGCGCCCCGCCCTGGCCGCCAGACCTCGTCCTCGGCCCGGCGCGGTTGCTCGGGCTCCGGGCGCGGCTGGCGTAGCAGGACCAGCGAACGGGCCGGGAGGGTGAGCTGCTGCCCGCAGGGTATTGCTCTGCCCGCAACCGCTTTGAGCGTGGCCGTATCGACCAGCACCTCCCAGCTTGGGTCCTTGCGCTTGCCCGGCAGCCGGAACGGCACATCCTCCCAGTTCCCATTAACCAGCATCAGCAAGATATCGTCCTTGATATTTTCGCCCTTGCTGTTCGATTCGTCCATGACCGCGCCGTTGAGCAACATCCCCAGGACGTGGACGCGGCCATTGGCCCACTCTTCGTCGGTCATGTCGGTTCCGCCGCGGCTGATCCAGCGGATGTCGCGGACGGCGGTGCCGTGGATGCTGCGGCCCTGGAAAAACTTGCGGCGGTGCAGCACCGGGAACTCGCGACGAATCGCGATGAGCCGGCGCGTGAAGTCGAACAGGGCCAGGTCGGCGTCGTCCCACTCCCACTGGAACCAGCTAATCTCGTTATCCTGGCAATAGGCGTTGTTGTTGCCGCCCTGGCTGCGGCCACACTCGTCCCCGGCGGGGATCATGGGCACGCCCTGGCTGAGCAACAGGGTCGCCAGGAAGTTGCGTTTCTGCTTCTCGCGCAGGGCGCAGATCGCGGGGTCCTCGGTCGCGCCTTCGGCGCCGCAATTCCAGCTCAGGTTGTGGCTCTCGCCGTCCCTGTTGTTTTCGCCGTTGGCCTCATTGTGCTTTTCGTCGAAGGAGACGAGATCGTTGAGCGTGAAGCCGTCGTGGGCCGTGACGAAGTTGATGCTGGCCGAGGGGCGGCGGCCGTTGTGCTGGTAGAGGTCGCTGCTGCCGCTGAGGCGGTAGGCGAGTTCCTGCACCTGGCTTTCGTCGCCGCGCCAGAAACGGCGCACGGTGTCGCGGTACTTGCCGTTCCACTCGGCCCAGAGCACCGGGAAGTTGCCGACCTGGTAGCCGCCCTCGCCCACGTCCCATGGCTCGGCGATCAGCTTGACCTGCGAGATAATCGGGTCCTGGTGGATGGTGTCGAGGAAGCTGGACAGGCGGCCCACCTCGTGCAGCCCGCGGGCCAGGGTGGAGGCCAGGTCGAACCGGAAGCCGTCTACATGCATTTCGGTGATCCAGTAGCGCAGGCTATCCATCACCAGTTGCAGGGTGCGCGGGTTGAGCATGTTGAGCGTGTTGCCGGTGCCGGTGTAATCCATATAGTAGCGCGGGTTGCCGGGCACCAGCCGGTAGTAGGCGGCGTTGTCGATGCCCTTGAAGCTGAGCGTGGGGCCGTAGTGGTTGCCCTCGGCGGTATGGTTGTAGACCACGTCGAGGATGACCTCGATGCCGGCGGCGTGCATCGTGCGGACCATGGCCTTGAACTCGCGTACCTGCTCGCCCGTCATGCCGCCGCTCGCATACTCGGCGTGGGGCGCGAAATAACCGATGGTGTTGTAGCCCCAGTAATTGCGCAGGCCCTTGTCGCACAAGGTCTTGTCATGCACGAAATGGTGGACCGGCTGCAACTCGACGGCGGTGATGCCCAGTCGTTGCAGGTAAGCAATCGACTCCGGCGCCGCCAGCCCGGCATACGTGCCGCGCAATTCGGGCGGGATCTCCGGGTGGCGCTCGGTGAAGCCTTTGACGTGCATCTCGTAGATGACGGACTCGTGCAGCGGTGTGCAGGGCGGCGTGTCGTTGCCCCAGAAGAAGGATGGATCGGTGACGACGGCTTTAGGCATCCCCGCCGCGCTGTCCTCGGTGTCGATCTGCAGGTCGCGGTCTTCGTCGGGGCTATCCACCGGGTAGCCGAAGAGGGCGTTGCTCCACTTGATGGTGCCGTTGATGGCCTTCGCGTAAGGGTCCAGGAGCAGCTTATGGGGGTTGAAGCGCAGCCCGGCCTGCGGTTCGTAGGGGCCATAGACGCGGTAGCCGTACAACTGGCCGGGCTGGATGCCGGGGATATAGCCGTGCCAGACGTAGTCGGTCTGCTCGGTCAGCGGGATGCGGGCCGCTTCCTGGGTTTCGTCCTCGGGATCAAAAAAGCATAACTCGACTTTCGCGGCGTTTTCGCTGAACAGGGCAAAGTTCACGCCCTGCCCATCCCACGTCGCGCCCAGGGGATAGGGGTCGCCCGGCCAGACGGCCAGCTTATTGGGACTCGGTAACAAGGTATTCCAAACCTCCGAAAGACGGCGGGCACGCGTTCAGCGGCATGCCGGAGTGCGCTGCCCGCCCGTTTCGTTGCGCTTTAGATGCGTTCCAGAAGGGCCACGGGGAAGACCGCCAGCACCTGTTCCAACGCCAGACCGGCCTTGCCGTTGCGCTCCTCGGCTTCGACGACCTCGCCGGTAAAGAGATTGCGGAACGCCTGCCCGGCCGTGGCGCCGGGTACCTCCAGCCAGGTATCGCTCCAAACGGCGCCCACGGGCGTGATCCGCTCCCCGCTTTTCGCCAGACCGGCGGCCAGCACGGGCACCACGGTGATCACCTGCCGGTCGCCGGCGCTGCGGGCAAAAGCCACGCTGCATTCAGCGTGCCGCCCTTGCGCGACGAGCGGGGTGTAGGCGCCCGCCTGGAACAGATCGGCGTGGTCGCGGCGATAGGTGAGGGCGCGACTGGTGACGAACAGCTTGATCCGGCCGTCGGCGCGGGCTTCCATCAGGGCCGCCGCGCCCGCCGGGTCCGTCACCGCGGCCACCTCGTCCAGCAGCCGGCGGCGCAGGCCGTAGTCCACCGGGCGGCGGTTATCGGGATCGACCAGGCTGAAGTCCCAGAGTTCGGTGCCCTGGTAAATGTCGGGCACGCCTGGGCTGGTAATCTTCAGCAGCACCTGGGCCAGGGAGTTGAAGGCGCCGTAATGGGTGATCTCCTGCTGGAAGGCCAGGAAGTCGGGCAGGAAGCGATTGTCCTCGTCCCGGCGCAAGATGGCGCGGATGAAATCGCTCACGGCCGCCACGTAGGGTTCGTTAGTGTTGACCCAGCTACTGTGGACTTTGGCCTCGTTCAGCGCCTTGCGCATGTAAGCATCCACGCGGCTGAGGAGATCCTCATAGGCGGCATCGTCCAGGCCGGCCTCGCAGGGCCAGACGCCGAGCAGGGTCTGGTAGAGGAAGTATTCCTCGTTGGGGCTGGGCGCGAGTTGCCCGTCAACCGACCGTTTGTACTTGCGGTTGGCGCGCGCCCAGCGGCGCACGGCCGTGCGCCACTCCTTCGGGCGCTCGGACAGCACGTCGATGCGGGCGCGCACGTCCTCGCTGCGCTTCGTGTCGTGGGTACTCGTGGTCAGCAGGGCGGCGGGCCAGCGCCGCTGGCGGTCGGACTGCTGCTTGTGGAAGTCGGCGGGGCTGAGGCCGAAGTAGCCGGGTTCGCCGCCGACCTCGTTCAGCGAGATGAGGCGGTTGTAGACGTAGAAGGCGGTGTCTTCCAGCCCCTTGGCGATCACCGGGCCGGTCACTTGCTGGAACTTGAGCACGAACTTCATGTGCGCCATCTGATCGGCGTCGCTCAGGCCGGCGTAGTCCTTCAGCACGAGAATGTCGCGCAGGAAGTCGAAGATGGTCAGGTCCGTGGCGGGATTGCGCTGCTTGGCCCGCGCGACGGCCGTCTCGACGAAGCTCTGGTCGCGCTTGTCGGGCACGGGACGGCGCGCGGTGATGTAGGTGCGGTAGACCGGGAAGCAGGCGATCACTTCGCGGATGGCGTGGCGGATACTGTTGAGCGTGAAGTCGCGGTAGCGGCGGTCGCTTTGCGAGATGCGGTTGAGCATGTTGGTCAGCATATTGATCTCGCTCGACAGCGAAAGCCGCATGATCTGCTTCTTGCTCTCGTAGGCCAGGTCGGCGAACTTGACCGTCTCGTCCGTAAAGGTCGTATAGAGCGCGTCAAAGGCTTTGGCGTTGGCCCGGTTCACGAACAGGCCGTTGACGGCGTTGGTGAATTCGTAGCCGGTGGTGCCGTAGGTGGCCCAATCGGCGGGCAGGCTTTCGCCCCGGCCCAGGATTTTCTCGACCAGCGTGTAGAGGGGCTGGAAGAAGGCATCGGGCCCGGCGAAGCGCTCCAGCACGGCGGCCTCCAGGGCGGGCCGCTCGGCGTCGGGGATCGGCTCCGCCAGTTCGTCCATGCAGGCGCGGCAGACGGCCAGCACGTAGCCCCGCTGCACGTTCTCCAGGTACCCGGCGGGGTCGAGCAGGCCGTCGATATGGTCGATGCGCAGCCCGTTCGCTTTGCCCGCGGCCAGCAACTGCAGGATGGTGCGGTGGGTCTCCTCGAACACGGGCAACTGGTCTACCTGGATGGCGGCCAGTTCGTTGATGTCAAAGAAGCGGCGGTAGTTGATCTCCTCGCCCGCGATGCGCCAGAAGCTGAGGCGGTAGGGCTGGGCATCCAGCAGGCGGTCCAGCAGATCGAAGCTGCGCGGCTCGCCCGCCATGCCGTTGAAGGCCGACACGCTGCGCTCGACGTGCGCCGGCACGCGCGGTTCGGCGGCGCAGAGGCTGGCCAGGCGCCGTTTGATGATCTCTTTCTCGCGGTTGCGCTCCAGCACCCGGTCGCGGTCGGTCTCGTCGGGCGGCGGGAGATGCTGGAGGGCGGTGAGGATGCTCTGGTATTCCAGCGCGGCCTCGCTCTCCGCGCCCAGTTCCTCGATGAGGGCCGCCTTGTCGTAATCGAGGATCGCCTGGTAGGATCCCGGTTCGATGGGGAAGGTGCGATCGTAGTAGTGCAGGCGGAACGCCCCGTCTTCCGGCAGAAAGCTCAGGCGCAACTCCTGGTTCTCCAGCACTTTGCCGTATTGGTCGCCCAGGATGGGCAGCAGCACTTTGTTGGTGATCTTAGTGTTGATCGGGTCCCACTCGATGTCGAAGTAGGGGGCGTAGACCGACGCGGGGCCGTTCTCCAGCACGTCCAGCCACCAGGTGTTGCCCAGTTGGCCGATGCCCATGTGGTTGGGCACGATGTCGAGCACCTGGTACATACCGGCGCGGTGGAGTTCGGCCACCAGCGCGTCATAATCATCCTGGCTGCCGATCTCGGGATTGAGTTCGTTGTGGTTGACGATATCGTAGCCGTGCAGGCTGCCGGCGTTGGCGGCAAAATAGGGCGAGGCGTACAGGTCGCTGATGCCGAGCCGCCGCAGGTATTCGACCTGCTCGCGGGCCTGCTCAAAGGTGAAGTAGCGATTCAATTGCACGCGGTAGGTCGCCGACGGGATGTGCGGTGCCGCGGCGAGCCGGGCGCGCACGGTGGCGACCAGCGCTGCGACGCGCGCATCGGGGGGCGAGTCCTCCGCGGGCGCGGAGAGGTTGGGTGTTTGTAGTGTTGTTACCATTGTTCTTTCCAGTTGTGGTTTCCGTATTCCTGTCGAGGCCGAACCGGCCTGCAATGTCTGCGGATCCGGCGCGGGCGTAAGCGGGCCGGAGGTGGCGGCGCTGTTATCCATCATCGATCCATCATCACCACCCGGCTATTCACGCATACAATCGTTGCGCAACGGCAGGGCAACAGCCATCGTAAGTGGACATATACCTAAGGAACGGGTCGACCTTGACCCTGGGGAGGAACGACTGTCGCCGCGATCATCGCTTTTCCAGCCCCGCGAAGCGCAGCTTCTATCCTGACATACCAGTCCTGTGTACTCTATAAGCAAATGTCGTGCCAACACACAACCACGTCTGGTCAGGCGAAGGCCGACTGCCAATGGGCGAGATCGCGCATGATGACCAGCGCCCAGGCAATATCCGCCATCATCTCCGCCGCCAACCGGCGCGCGCCGGGTTCGGAGTCGACCACGGCGATCATGGCGATGAAGGCCAGCGGCGTCCGGGCCAGGGCCACCGGGAGCGCCGCCCGCTCGGCGGGCGAGAGCGGGGCATCGGCGCCCGCGTCGTAGGCGTCGGCGAGACCCCGTAGCCGGTGGATGCGGGCATCCGACACCGGGTCGTCGGCGAAGGTGGAGTTGGTGTAGTACAGCGTAAGCGCCAGGTCGTCGATGCGGGCGCGTTCGCCCATGAAGTCGAGGTCGCCGACGAAGACCACGCGGCCCGCGCGGAACAGCACGTTGTTGTCCCAGTAGTCCCCGTGGACCAACTGCCGGGGCAGGTGTTCGATCCCGCGCTGCGCCCGGTCCACCAACTGCGCCAGTTCCTCGGCTGCCGCCGCAAGCTGCAGTTCGCCGGGCGAGGGCGACCACTCCCGGAGGCGCGCAATGCCGCGTCGCGTGCCGGAGAGCACATCCTGCGGCGGGATGTAGTTGGCGGCGGGCGCGTTACGACCCGCTGCGCTCACCGCGAGCGGGCGCAGCAAGCTGTGGGTGCGCCCCAGCAACGGCAGGCCGGCCTCCAGCCGCGCCCAGGAATCCATTTTCGCATCGTGCTCGACGTAGGGTTCGACTTCGACCAGGCGGTCGTCCACGCGAATCCACGACTCGCCGGTGCGCGTGGGGACGGGCGGCGCGCAGGGCACCCCGCCCTGGGCCAGGTGCCGGCGGGCAAGCTGCAGATCGGCCAGCCGCGCCTCCGTGACCCACGGCCGGTAGACGCGGACGACATAGCGCCGGGCGCCGTCGCCGAGGAGCAGGTTGAGGTTGGACGAGCCGCCGAGATCGTGCCGGGCGGCGCCGGTGGGGATGCCGTAGTGCTCGTGCAGCGCGGCGAACAGCCGGGGCGACACCAATGCGCGCGATGCGGGACCGCGCGCCACCTCCTCTGTGCTCATCACTTGTCTCCTGACACTC
>DASSGZ010000353.1:0-14249 GCA_035693165.1 Chloroflexia bacterium
GTTTGCGTTACTGTCCGCTTATTATATCATTATAATGGGCGCGTTCGCGCGCCGGATTCGGACCTCGCCATCAATGCGCCGGCACCGAACCCACCATCCGGCCACGAGTCAGGAGGCGACTGCCCGCGTATGAGCGACCCCACCCCCGCGCCGCTGGTGCGCGAGTACGACATGCTGCTGGCGCACCCGACCGAGGCGCGGGTGCTGCTGCTGCCGGGCGCCGAGGGCTGGCACCTGCCCGCCCGGCGCACCGAGGAGAACAACCTGTTCGGCGGCAGCCACATCCGCGCCGCGCTGGCGGCGCAACTGGGCGCCGATTGCACCGTGCTGCACGTCGCCCACGTCTACGTCGACCCGGAGACGCAACGCTGGCGCTGGGCGCTCATCGCCGTGGAGAACCACGATCCGGCCTGGACGCCGCCGGACGGCGCGCGCTGGACGGATGCGGCGGCGCTGGCCGATCTGCCCCTGGCCCAGCCGGAGCAACGCGCCGCCATCTTGTCGTGGCTGGTCGAGCGGGCCGGGGACGCCATCCCGGCGCAGCGCGCGCCCTGGGCGCGGCCCGGCTGGCTGAACGAGATCACCGCGTGGGCGGCGGGGGAACTGGCCCGCAACGGGCGCGCGCTCACCGGCCCGCTGGAGCAGGTGAAGACCTGGGCCATTTCCTGCCTCTTGCGCGCCCCGGCATCGGGCGGCACGGTCTACATCAAAGCCTGCCCGGTGCTGCCCCTCTTCACCAACGAGCCCGCCTTCACGGCGCGCCTGGCGGAACTGTATCCGCGCACGGTGCCCCGCCCGCTGGCCGTCGATCCGTCCTGGCGCTGGATGCTGCTCGACGAGTTCGCTGGCCCGCTGCTCAAGGACGCGCCGCGCCCCGCCTGGGACGCCACCATCCGCGCCTTCGCCGCCATGCAGCGCGAATCGGTGGGCCAGATCGACGCCTTGCTGGCGGCGGGCTGCCTCGACCGGCGGCTCGACCGGCTGGCCTCCGCCGTCCCCGCGCTGCTGGCCGCCCTGGACGAGCGCGACGGGCTGGACCCGGCGGAAATCGCGGCGCTGCGCGCGGCGGAAGGTCGCCTCGTCGCGCTGTGCGCCGAACTGGCGAGCTACCGGGTGCCGCCCGCGCTGCTGCACGGCGACCTGCACGAGAACAATATCGCCATCGCGGCGACCGGCCCGCTCATCTTCGACTGGTCGGATGCCTGCATCGCCCACCCCTTCCTTGACCTCGTTACCTTGCTCGACCCGGAGGGCACACCGCTGGCGCCCGACGAACGCGCCCGCCTGCGCGACCTCTACCTGAGCTACTGGACCGGCTACGAACCGCTGGAACGCCTGCGCGCCGTCGCTGCCCTGGCCGAGCCGGTGGGCCTGCTGCACCAGACGCTCAGCTATGAGCAGATCATGGCCGGGGTGGAGCCGGGCGCGCGCTGGCAGTACGCCTGGGGCTTCCGCTACTTCGCCCGCCGCTTGCTGGCCGCCCTGGCCGATCCCGCGGCCGCCGCATGGTAAGCCTCGCGTTCATCGCCTGTTAAGCCGTACCACCGGGCCGGTCCTTATCAACCTGTAAGCGAATAGAGGCCTAACGGCCCGGACCTTTCCCGGCTGCCGGACGTTACAAAGAGTAGAACGGGTACAGCCAGAGGCAAAGGAGCGGAGGCCGGCCATGTTGCACTACGACCAGGAAGCGATTGCGCGGTTTTGCGCGGACCATCGCGCAGCCATTACCGGCCTGTTCCGGCAGGCATATGCGGCCGTCGGCGGCCATTACGCCCCCCTGCCGCCGGGCGCCCTGGCCCTGGAAGCCGAGATCGACACCCAGGCGTTCGTCACCGACCTGGCACGCGGGGGGGTCGATGTGGCCGCGGTGCGCCAGGCCGTCTTGCGCGCCGCCACCGACGACGTGCCCGACGACCTGAGCCACCTCGCCGCGACCGTCGAACGCCTCTTCTGCGACTTTGTCGAAGCGCAAATGGCCCGCCATCCCGACCTGGCCCGCGAACTCTGCCGCCGGTGCAGCAACGTCATGGCCCGGCGCCGCGCCGTGGTCGCCGCCACGCAGATGGACCTGGTGCTGCGCCGCTTCCTGCCCGCCCCGACTCTGCCGCCGCCCCCGCCCGCCTGACGCAGCCTCGTGGCCCCGCCCCAGTAGCCCCAGCCGGCCCGCGCGCCAATCCTCAGCTGCCCGGTAGGGCGGCAGGCGCGATAAATCGCGCCGCTACGAATAGATCTCGCCTGCATTCGTCATGGCGCGATAAATCGCGCCCGCCTCTTGAAGCGCCGGGCAACCGGGCGCCGCCGGGCACAAAAAGGGCACGCCCACCAAACGGACGTGCCCCTGTTTGTGCGCCACCCGGCCTACGTGGCGGCTACGGCGTGGAAGATGCTCTCGCGGGGCAGCACTTCGCTCCAGCCCGTCACCAGCCGGTGATACGCCTCGCCCACCGGGCGGATCTTGCGGTCCAGGTCGAACAGGCCGAGGGGATTGACGCGCCCGTTGTCCTCGCGCAGCGCCGTGTCCCAGTCCACCTGGTCGGTCAGGCTGTACCAGGTGAAGCCGACCACCGGCACGCCGTCCTGCTTGAGCCGCAGCATGTTGGTCCACTGCTTCCACAGCCACAGCGGCGCCTGCTCGTCGCCGGCCATATTCGTTTCGGTGTGCATCACCGGCAGACGGTAGCGTTCGTAATATTGCTTGGTCACCATGTAGTAGCCGAAGGCGTCGCCCGCCGGCGAGAGTCGGCCGTCGGGATGGACCATGTGCTCGTTGGTGACATAGTAGTCGTTGCCCATGATGTGATAGGGCTTGAGCGCGCGCCCGTGGCGCTGGAACCAGGCGAACTCGTCGCGGGTCATGCCGTGGTCGAGCAGCCACTGGTAGACACACCAGCACATGTCGTGGTGCCCGTAGCAGAGGTCGAGCGACACGAAGCGCGCGTGGTTCATGTGCTCGGCCAGTTCCTGCACCGCCGGGTCGTGGCTGATGGGGTGGAAGTGTTCGCTCGACTCGCTCTGGATGAAGTAGGCGCCGGGCTGGACCTCCAGGATCGCTTCCTCGGCCAGGATATTGGCCCGCACCAGGTGCTTGATGGCCGTCACGAAGGCGGTGTCGCTGCGCAACTGCTCGTTCCACCAGCCGAAGGAAGCCGAGAACTTGGCGCAGATGTAGATTTCGTTGACCGGCGTGTAGAGCCGCACCCACGGATAACGTTCCGCGAAGGCGCGGGCATACGCGGCGAACAGCGCCGGCCAGTCGGGGTTCTGGAAATTGCCCACCCAGTCGGGCACGCCGAAGTGGCACAGATCCACGATGGGCGTGATGCCCAGCCGGCGCAACTCGCCCAGCGTCGCATCAGCGAACTCCCAGTCGTAGCGCCCCGGCCCGCGGTGCGTCTGATAATAGGGCGGGCCGTAGCGCAGGTAGGTCAGGCCCAGTTCGCGCACCAGGGCGAAATCCTCGCGCCAGCGCTCGTAATGTTGCGCCTTAGCCATCTCGTCCACGCGGAAAGGCCGGCCGTCCCGCCCGGTGATGACGGGGTAGCTGTTCTCGATGCCGGTGGCGAATGCAAAACGGTGCGTGCTGGGGTTAAAACGGTAAGAAGCGGTGAAGGTTTCCATAGTCTCCGCGGCGGCATAGGCCCGGTGCAGGCCCCGCGATCCCCTTTCTCTCGACATCGTCGTCGGTCGAAGGCAGTGTCCCAACGTCCGCGGGCAGCGCCGGCTCTGAGGCACAACGGGGCGAACCGGCGCGCGGACGATTACCCCCAGCATAGCGCGGTTCGGATCGTCCGTCAATATAAATTACCGGATTGTAACCGGGCGTCCTCGACCTTGAGGACATTCGTCCCGCCGCGCCTGGCCCGCCCGGCCCCGGCAGTCCCCGGTGGTCCGGAGCGCCCGCTAATCCCGGCGCGCGGCCACCCCCGCCGGCTCCGGACTGAAAGCCTCGGTCGTCCCCTCCACGGCGGTGGTCTCCACATTGGCCGCCTGGCGGCTCACGCGGCGCCGCAAGGCGATTTCGGGTATGAAGGCCACCAGCACCACGGACAGGGCCAGGACCCCCGCGCCGATGAGGAACGCACTCGTCGTCGCCACCCCCAGCGCGGGCTTGATGGGCGCCTCAATCGCGGCGATTGTTTGCTGGACCTGCGCCGCCGGCAAGCCCAGGCTTTGCAACTGCGCTTGCACCGCCTTGATCGTGTCCGGGCTGATCAGCGCCTGCGGCGTCAGGTTGCTCAGGAAGGCCCCGAACTGCGGGCTGGCCTTGAGCTGGTCCGGCAAGTGCGCCGCGTATTCGCTGCTGAAGCGGTTGTTGACGACAGTGCCGAAAACCGCCACGCCGACCGTGCTGCCGATGGAGCGGAAGAACGTCGTGGCCGCCGTGACCACGCCCAGGCGCTGCGGCGGGAAGGCATTCTGCACGATCAGCGTGTAGAGCGGCTGGGCGATGCCCAGGCCCAGGCCCAGCACCACCATGTAGATGAGCGTCTGCCAGCGGGGGATATCAACCGCCATGGTCGACATCAGGAACAGGCCCACGGCGGCCACGGCCTGGCCGATGACGGCGAGGATGCGGTACCGGCCGGTGCGGCTCACAATCTGCCCCGACACCACGCTCATCACGATGGAGCCGAACATCAGCGGCAGAATGGCGTTGCCGCTGTTGGTGGCCGAGTCGCCCTGCACCCCCTGGATGAACAGCGGCAGGTTAATCAGCGCGCCGAACATGCCGAAGCCGACCAGCAGCACCGTCAGCACCGACAGGGTGAAGATGCGGTTGCGGAACAGGTCAAGCGGCAGCAACGGCTCCACCGCGCGCGATTCGATCCACACGAACAGGCCGATGAACACCAGGCCGGCGGCGAACATGCCGAGGATGGCCGCGGAGTCCCAGGGGAAGTCTTTGCTGCCGCCCAGCGACAGCGCCAGCAGGATCGGCGTGGTGCCGGCGATGAGCGCCACGGCGCCCCACCAGTCGATGACGTGCCGGGTGTGGCGCACCTGGACCATGTTAGGGAAGGTCAGGATGACCATGGGCACGGCGATCAGGCCGACCGGGACGTTGACGTAGAAGACCCACTGCCAGCCGATGTTGTCGGTGATGAAGCCGCCGATAGTCGGGCCGATGATGCTCGCCACGCCGAAGACGGCGCCAAACAGCCCTTGCCAGCGCCCGCGGTCGGCGGGCGCCACCAGATCGCCGACGATGGTGAACGCATTCGCCATCAGCAGCCCGCCGCCGATGCCCTGCAAGGCCCGGAAAGCGATCAGTTCGCCCATGCCGACCGACAGCCCCGGCACAGTGAGGCCGAACAGGTTAAAGGGGTCCGTGCCGCTGCTGAGGCCCGAGAGCGCCGAGGCCAGCACAAACAGCACCATGCCGCCGACGAAGAACCACTTGCGGCCGTAGAGGTCGCCCAGCTTGCCGGCGATGGGCACGGTGACGGTCGAGGTGAGCAGATAGGCGGTCGTCACCCAGGCATAGTGCTCCAGGCCCCGCAGGTCGCGAATGATGAGGAACATCGCCGGGCCGACGACGGTCTGATCGAGCGCGGCCAGCAGCAGGCCGAGCATGATCCCGCCCATGATGATCCAGAGCTGGCGCCCGTGGATATCAGGTGAGGAAGCTGGGATGGGTTCGGCGGCCGGAGCCGCGGCAGCTTCGTTCATGAAATCGAATCTCCTTGTAACACGTTAATTGTCACTCCGCGCGGGACGCAGAGTCTCGTCTTTGTAAAGCGTTAATTGTCACTCTGCGCGCAGCGCAGAGTCTCGTCGTCTGCCCCAACGCGCCGGAGATTCTGCGCTGCGGGCAGAATGACCGATCCCGCCGGGCTGCCTGCTTATTCGGAATCGCCGGCGGCGCCCAGGGCCGCCAGATGGCCGAGCGCCGTGATCAAATCGTGTAACTGGGCGTCGGTGAGCGGGTCCAGCGCGCCGGCCAGATAGCCGAGCCGGGCCTGCACCACGCGCTCCAGCTCCTGCTGCCCGGCGGGCGTGATGGCGACCTGCACGCAGCGCCGGTTGGCCGGGTCGGTGCGGCGGGTCACCAGCTCTTGCGCCTCCAGGGTATTGAGGATCTTGGACATCGCCGGGTCGGAGACCCCGCAGCCGCTCGCCAGGTCGCGCGGGGCCAGCAGTCGCTCCTCGGCCAGCAGCTTCAAGACATGGAGCTGGGCGTCGCTGAGCAGGAGTTCCTCCGCCCCCGCCGCAGTGCGCGCCTCAGCCATGATGCGGCGCATCACCCGCGCGGAACGGAAAAACTGCTGCGCGGCGGCGGTCAGCAGTTCCTGGTGCGAGAGCGCCGCCGCCCCGCGCCGGGCCCTCCCGGACGATGTTGCCGCGCCGGGATCGGCAACCGCGGGATGCGAAAGGGACATTGCATACCTCGCGCCGGATCGCGCAAACGGGCGATCCCGGCTGAAAGTTAGCCTGGATAACAATTAGCCAGGTTAATCGTTAACGAAGGAAATAATACCACCAGGAGTTGCCCGAGTCAAGAGGATGCGGCGTGCATCCGGGCAGGAGTTCACCGCACGTCCTACGCGGCCACGAGGCGCAGCATACGTGTGACCAGTGCAGGTTCCAGTGACCCCTTGTGTGTAGCTGCGCGATAAATCGCGCCGTACTCGTTGGTCTTTAGCGTGTGCTGTCCCCCAATCGGTGGTTGGAAGCGGCACCAGGTCGCCGGATGGCGGCTGGTGCCGGGACGCGACCGGGGCCGCCAGATCAAGAAGCCGTTGCCCGCCCGCCGCCGCGGAATCGCGGGGAGTCCCGCGATCGTTGTAACCGGGCAGGGTCTTCCATCGTACCTACAATAGCATTGATCTGTGCTACTATACTGGAGGGCGGATGGTTTCCGGCAGCGCGACACGCAGCGGCCCGGCCGTACCCCGTTTGCCCCAGGCCCCCCGCCGGGACCCCGCCACGATAGAGGTACGCCGATACGCGATACCGGATCGGCCCTGACAGATGCAGGTTGCGGGCGCGACCAGGAGCGGCCCGCGTTATGGAGTAGTCGTATGTCCACAGTAATCGCCGGCGCGCCCGCGGCTCCCGCGCGGCCCGCCCCCGGCGCGATCCCCGGTCCGCGCCCCTGGCCCGTGCTCGGCTGGCGCGGGCACCTGCCCCGCCTGTTGCGCGACCCCGCGGTGCAACTGCGCCGTCTGCAGCAGATCTATGGCGACATCGTGCGCCTCGGCCCGGCGCCCGGCGCCCCCGTGATCGTGTTTGCTCCCGAGCACAACCACCAGTTGCTCAGCAATCCGGGCCTGTTCTACAGCTTCGACACCAGCGACAGCGCCTCCCCCGCCCAACTGCCGCGCGGCAGCGCCGCCGCCCGCCTGCTGTCGGGCGTGGCCGGCATGAACGGCGAGAAACACACCCAGCACCGCCGCATGTTGATCCCCGCGTTCCACAAGAAGCGCATCGAGGGCTTGCGCGATACGGTGGTGGCCCGCACAGAGGACCACCTGGCCGGCTGGGCACCGGGCCGGCGGCTCGATCTCGCGCAGGAGATGAAGAAGCTGAGCCTGAGCATCGCCGTCAGCGCGCTGCTAGGCCTGGACCCCGCCGAGGAGGGCCGCCACGTCCATCATCTGCTCGACGAGTGGACCACGCACGGCCTGTCCATCCCGGTGGTCTTGTTGCAGATGGACGTGCCCGGCCTGCCCTACCACCGCTTCATGACCCTGTCCGAGCGGCTCGAAGCCGAGTTCCAGGCGGTGATCGCCCGCAAGCGCGCGACCGGGTTGGACGGCGCCGATGCCCTCTCGATGCTGCTCGAAATGCGCGACCAGGAGGGCACCGCCCTGACCGACTCCGAACTGCTGGGCCACCTGACCACGCTGTTCACCGCCGGGCACGAAACGACGGCCAGCACGCTCACCTGGCTGCTCTTCCTGCTGGCCCAGCACCCGGCGGTCCTGGCCGATCTGCTCGACGAGTGCGCGGGCGTGCTGCACGGCGCGGCGCCCACGCTCGACCAGCTACCCGCGCTGCCCCTGCTGGAACGGGTAATCAAGGAGAGTATGCGCCTGATGCCCGCGGGCCTCTGGTTTATCCGCACGGCCCGCACGCCCTTCACGCTGGGGCCCTACGCCCTGCCCGCCGGGCAGCACATCGTGTTCAGCCCCGCCGTGACCCATCGCCGCCCGGACCTCTACCCCGACCCCGACCGCTTCCGGCCCGCCCGCTGGGAGCGCTACGAGCCGTCGACCTACGAGTACCTGCCCTTCGGCGGCGGGCCGCGCCGCTGCCTGGGCGCGACGTTCGCCATGATGGAACTGAAGCTGATCGTGCCGCTGATCTTGCAACACTACCGGCTGGCCCTGCCGCCAGGCGCCCGCGTGGACCGCGGCGGCACGGTCCTCTCCTTCCCCAAAAACCCGCTGATCGTGGAGTTACACGCGCAAGATCGGCAGTTCACCCGCACGCCCGTGCGTGGCAACATCCACGACTGGATCTGCCTCGACTAGCGGATGGCGATAAGACGGGCCGGTTTGAAACCGGCCCCTACACCGCCCAATGGGCCTGGCGGGCGGTAGCAGCCGGCCAGGCTGCTTTTGCGTCGTAGGGGCCGGTTTCAAACCGGCCCGCGCCGCCCCGCCATTACCCAGGCAAGCTACTGGCGGCTCTGCATCCCCTGTCATTCTGAGCGCAGCGAAGAATCTCCGTCTCGTTACCCCCGCGCCGAGACTCTTCGCTGCGCTCAGCGTGACAATTGGAGACGAGACGAGACTCTTCGCTGCGCGCAGAGTGACAAGAGAGAGGGGGCGACAGAGACGCGCCCGATATGGTATGCTGTAGGGCGGCCAGATACCCGCGCCATGGGAGGCGGGGCGGGCGGGCCGTGGGAACCCGATCACTGAGAGCGCAAAGGAGACTGCCGCATGGGCGAGGCTGTGGCCTGGTGGATCGCGATTGAATTATTGGGACTGGTGGCCCTGCCCATCGCCGCCGTGGTGCTGCGCGCGCTGCCCGACCGGGGCTACTGCGTGAGCAAGCCGCTGGGGCTGTTGCTCGCCGGCTGGCTGGCCTACATGCTGGCGATGCTCGGCGTGGCTCCATTCACGCGCCCGGTGCTGGCGGGCTGCGTCGTCGTGCTGGCGGCGGGCGCCGTCGCGCTGCTGCTGCGCAACGGGCGGGCGGGGTGGGTCGCTCTGCGCGCCCAGTTCCGCACGCCCGCCTTCCTGCGCTATCTCCTGACCAGCGAGATCCTGTTCACCGTCGCCTTCGCCGCCTGGGCCTACCTGCGCGCCTATAACCCCAATATCGTCGATCAAGAAAAATTTATGGATTTCGGCTTCCTGAACGCCATCCTGCGCAGCGGCACTTTCCCCCCGCACGATATGTGGCTGGCCGGGCAGAGCATCAACTATTACTATTTCGGCTATGTGCTCATCGCCGCCTGGACCAGCCTCAGCGGCGTGCCCAGCGAAGTCGCCTTCAACCTGGCCGACGCCGGGCTGTTCGCGCTCACGGCCCTCGGCGCCTTCGGCATCGTCTACAACCTGATCGCCGGGACACTGCAACGGCAATACAGCGGCGCCCGGTCCCGCCGCGCCACCGCTGAGCGCGCCACCGTGGCGTCCGCAACCCCCGCAGCGCGTGCCGGGGGCGGGGCGGGCGTGCCGGTGCGGCGGGCGCGCGCCGGGGGCGCCGCCACCGCCGCCGTCGAGACCGCGCCCGCGGAAGCTGCGACCGGCGCGGACGGCGATGGCGCCGCGGAACCCCTGCCCCCCGCGCCCGCGGGCAACGGCGCCCACGCCCCGGCTCCCGTGCCCGACGACGACGGCGGCGCCGCCTGGCGCCTGCCGCGCCTGCCGGTCTTCCTGTCGCCCTACCTCTACGGGCTGCTGGCCGCCCTGATGATCGTGGCGATGGGCAACCTGACCACGGCCTTCGCCATCCACACCGACAATACCGACGAGGGCAACGGCTGGCGCTTCTGCTTCATGTGCCAGACGCCGCAGAGTTACAACTGGTTCGCGCCCTCGCGCATCATCCAGGACTACCGCACCGTGTCGGTCGCCGGCGGGCCGCCAACCAAGGAGAAGGTCGGCTTCGAGACGATCAACGAGTTCCCCGCCTTCTCCTTCCTGCTGGGCGACCTGCACCCGCATGTGCTGGCCCTGCCGCTGGTGCTGCTGGCCCTGGCCTTCGGCGTGGCGCTGGCCCGGCGCCGCCCGCGCCCCGGCAGCGGTTGGCGTGATGCCCTGCCCGACGGCCTCGACGGCTGGCTGGGGATCGCGGTGGTTGCCGTCAGCGCGGGCGCGCTCTACACGGCCAATACCTGGGATTACCCCACCTACCTGCTGATCCTGCTCGGCTGCCTGGGCCTGCCCTACCTGGCCGCGCGGCGGCGCACGGACCCGGCGGGCGGCTGGCGCTGGGCGCGGCCCTGGCTCGTCCAGGCGGCGCTGCTCGTCGTGCTCAGCCTGGTCGTCTTCCTGCCATTCCACCTCACCTTCGTATCGCTGGTGGGCGGCGACCCGGCGCAGATCCCGCCGAACCTGGCCCAGATTCCGGTGCTGGGCGGCCTGTTGCAGAAGATCGGCGCGCTGCTGCTGGTCAACACGGCGGACAAGACGATCCTGGGCTTCCTGGTCATCTTCGGCATCTTCCTGCTGGGCATCGTCGCCTGGGTGGCCTTCGAGGCCATCCGCTACGGGCGCACGCGGATGCAACGCGCGGACACGCCCACGAACCTCTTCGCCGTCTGGGGCGGCGGGTTGCTGGCCGTGCTGGTGGTGGCCTGGGTGCTGCAGTTCCCGCTGCTGGCGCTGCTGCTGCCGCTCGGCGTCGCCGCGCTGTATCTCATCTGGCAGCAGCCGGCCCGCCCTGAGCGCAACACCGTGTTGTTGCTGGTGGCCGTGGGCGCGTTCCTGGGCCTGGCGATCGAGGTCTTCTTCCTGCGCGACAACTTCCAGATGCGCATGAACACGCTGTTCAAGTTCTACTTCCAGATCTGGGTGCTCTGGGGCCTGGCCGCCGCCTACGCGGTGTGGCGCACGCTGCACACCGTCTTCCGCGAACCCCACGCCGCCACGGCGCCGGGGCAAATCAGCGGGACCAGGGCGCTGTCCGTGGCCTGGGCAGGCGTGTTCGTGCTGCTGGTGGCGTCCGGGTTGTTGTACTCGGTCTATGGGCCGCTGGCGCGGCAGGTGGGTGGACAGGCCGCCCCGCGCGGCCTCGACGGCATGGCCTGGCTAGGCGCCGCCGCCCCCGGCGACTACGCCGCCATCGTCTGGCTCAAGGACCACGCCACGAGCAGCGATGTGGTGCTGGAGGCGGGCAGCGACGAGTACAACCGCCCCGGTCGCGTCTCGGCCTACACCGGCGTGCCCACGCTGGTCGCCTGGGACAACTCGCACGAGTCGCTCTGGCGCACGGGACAACCGGCGTTGCGCGCGCAGATCCAGGAACGTCGCCAGGTGGTCAACGCCATCTATCAGGGCCGCGACCCGCAGAACAGCCAGCCGCTGACGGCGCAACGCCTGCTCGACCTGCTGCACCAGTACGGCGTCGATTACGTCTTCGCCGGGGCCACCGAGCGCGGCGTGCCCGGCTTCGCGCCCAGCAAGCCCGAAGAGCAGATGACGCCCTACGCCGAGGGCCTGTTCCAGCAGGCGCTGCCCGTGGCCTTCCACTCCGGCACCACGGTTGTCTACGCAGTGCAGCAGGGCATCGCCGGAACGGGCATCGCGCCCGCGCCGCCGGGCACCACGCCCGCCCCCGGCGCCCAGGCCACCGTGGACGCCGGCACCCCGCCCGTGGGCCTGTTCGACGCGGGCGGGCCGGGCGCGGGCCGGGGCCAGTTCACGCTGCCGCGCGGCATCGCCCGCGACGCCCAGGGCAACTTCTACGTGGCCGACACCCAGAACCTGCGCGTCGAAAAGTTCGACCCGGCGGGCACGTTCCTCACGCTCTTCGGCGGCAGCGGCACCGGGCCGGGCCAGTTCGCCCCATTGCGTCCCGACGCCGAGGGCACCGGGCCGGGCGGCGTGGCCGCCGATGCCGCGGGCAACGTCTATGTCGCCGATACCTGGAACCACCGCATCCAGAAGTTCGACGCCACGGGCAAGTTCCTGCTGCAGTGGGGCTCGTTCGTGGACCTGGGCGACCCCAACGGCACCAACGCGGACAAGGCCCAGCAGGGCTTCTACGGCCCGCGCGGCGTCGCCGTGGGTCCCGACGGCAACCTCTACGTGACCGACACCGGCAACAAGCGCGTGGTCGTCTTCGACGCCAACGGGGGCTACCAGCGCGAGATCAGCAGCGGCGTCAGCGCCACGCGCAAGGCGCCGGACTACCCCTTCACCCAGCCGGGCGAACTCAACGAGCCGATCGGCATCGCCGTGGACTCCGCCGGCAACGTCTACGTGGCCGACACGAACAACCGCCGCATCCAGAAATTCACGGCGACGGGCGCCCCCGCCGCGCAGTGGCCGGTGCCCGCGGGCAGTTGGGAGCCGGGGCCGTACCTGGAGCCGTTCCTGGCCGTGGACGGCGCGGGCAACCTCTACGCCACCGCGCCCACCAGCCACAGCGTGCTCAAGTTCAGCCCGACCGGCACGCTGCTGGGCCAGAAAAGCGCGCAGGGCGACGCCACGCTGCAACTGCCCACCGGCCTCACCGTGGACGCCCAGGGCACCGTGTACGTGGTGGACACCACGGCCAGCCGCGTCGTCAACCTGGGCACGATTCCCTGATTAGCCGGGTGGCCCCCGCCTTCACCCTGTCATGCTGAGTACTGCTTCCAGTCCTAAGTGTCATGTTAGTCCACGGCTACCGGTGCCTATAGCAACATGACAGATAACGCTGGAAGCAGTACTCAGAGTGACACGGGGCGGCGGCGCCGTGCTCAGCGGACGATGACCGTGAAGACGCTGTCCTGGGTGGGGCGGTTGGTGCCGTGGTCGATGAACGCGTAGCGCAGGCCGATGGTCGTCTGGCCCGGCGCGACGGCGTGGAAAGTCCAGACCTCGTGGCCGCCGGCCCCCACCAGCGGCGCGTCGGGGCCGTCGTAGCGCGACCCGCGCAGGGTGACGACGGCAGGGTCGGGCGCGGTGAGCAGTTCCCAGCGGTAGCCGGTGGTCGCGTTGGACGCCAGGCGGATGGCGAAGTCGCTGCCCGGCGCCACGGTGATGGGCACGGATTCGTCGCTGTAGATGGGCGGCCCGGCCAGCAGCAGGGCGGCGGCGCCGCCCACCACGAGGATCAGCAGGACCAGCCCGCCCAGCAGCCCCCAGCGCAGGCGCTTGCTCATAGCGGGCGGCCCTCCTGCGCGGCAAAGGTGCGGATGGTCGCCGCCGCGTTCTGCGTGAGCGGCACGCCGTGGCCCAGGCAGAGCACCCGCGTGTCGAGCGCGGCCAACTTGGTGATCGAGCGGCGGTTCTCGGCCATGTCGGCGGTGAAGGGGGCGATGGGCAGGCGCAGCCCGGCCACGCGCATCATCACGTCGCCACAAAAGAGCACGCCGCGCTCCGGCTGCCAGAAGGCCAGGTGGCCGGGCGCGTGCCCCGGCACGGCCAGCACGCGCAGCCCGCCCATGACCTCCGGCAGTGTATCGCCCTCGCCGACCACGCGGTCCACCGGCGTGCCGGGCAGCAGCGCCGCCGCCCGCGCCCGGCCCAACGGCCCGCGCAACTGATCGCCCGCCGGGCGGTTGATGGGCGCTTTGCCCTCGGTCACGGGCCGCTCGATCTCCGAGCAGATCACCTCGGCGCCGGTCAGCGCCTTCAAGCGCGGCAACCCGCCGATGTGGTCGGGGTGGGCGTGGGTGATCAGGATGCGGCGCACGTCGCGGGCGCTGCCGCCCGCCCGCCGGATCTGCGCCACGATCTTCTCCGCCGCCGAACCAATGCTCGTGTCGATCAGCGTGAATCCGTCAGGGTCGCGGATCAGGTAGACGCGGCCCAGGCCCAGGCCGCTGAAGGTGTATAACCCTGGTAGAATGCGGTGCATAGATCTCCTATCTATTCGACTCGTGTCATTTCACCGGCCCGCCGCAATCGCGCTGTAGGGGCCGGTTTCAAACCGGCCTGCCTCTATCGCGTGGTAGGCGCCGGTCCGCCACCGGCCCGCCCCAATCGCGCTGCAGGGGCCGGTTTCAAACCGGCCTGCCTCCGCACGCTCGCTGTAGGGGCCGGTTTAAAACCGGCCCGCGCGCCCGCGCCCCGCCGCCGGTTAATCCAGGTGGACGATGCCGCGCTGGAGGGCCGTGGTCACGGCCTGGGTGCGGTCGG
>DASSGZ010000354.1:0-2900 GCA_035693165.1 Chloroflexia bacterium
GATAAAATCATCATTTGGATAGACCCATACCTGTCCTCGCTCATCACCGCTCAGTGGGAGCAAACAGTAAATGCCGCAACCAAAATCGCTGAGCTTCAAGTAGCCTTGGTCGCCGTACTGTACATGATAGCGCGCACTAAAGGTTTGCAAGGCTTGGCTCTCTAATTCCTGCATAGCTGCTGCATGGGCAGAGTAGAAGTCCCATCGGATTGTAAAGCGTTCAATCATCGAACCGGCATCGCGTGGCGGGGCTGAAAGATACTCATCCACCAGCCAATCCTCTTGAGGCGGATAATCAGCAAGCCGGCTCGCCAAATCCATGGGCGCAGCGAACGGAAACGCCTTTGCTAATGGGTAATCCATCGCCCAATTATCCCGGCAGTAACGTTTACTTTCCGTTATAGCTTCTTCCAGGGGAATCAACCCGTAATAGGGGCCAGCGCCGCCATTGCCCACTTCAAGTAAGAACTGACGATAGCTGTCAGGCAAGCGGACGCCTATTTCTCCCTCGATCGACCGCATGTGATCGGCGCTCATACGCGGATTAAGCTGGTATTTATGAGCTTGCGATCCAAAAATCTGGAACATGCGATCTCCGTCTCTCAGGAGAATCAACTTCTCTTGAATTAGCTGAATCTGATCCCTCATCCTGTTTCCCTCTGAGATTATGTCAAGCCTTTATTATGGTGAACGGAGCGAAGGAACTCGTCACTACCCCACAGGACGAGACTCTTCGCTCCGCTCAGAGTGACAAGGGGCGGCCCGCGCCTATTGTCGCAGCCCGCGCAGGCGGGCTTCGTACTCGTTGCCCGCCCACGGGCCGGGCGCCCCGGCTACCGGCCCGGATAGCGGGCGTGGTAGCGGTAGGTGCCCAGTTGGGAGAGGAGGACGTTGTAGGGCGGGGCGTTCTCCGGGTGCAACTCGAACACGGCGCGCTCGAAGTACTGCACGCGATAGACCTTGCCGTCCAGGTCGCTGCGCTCCATGAACTCGTCGGAGATGGGGTAGCCTTGCTGAGCGAGGCCGCCGTGGCTGCGCCAGTAGTCGAGGAAGACGCCGCCCACACGGTGGCCTGTCTCCGCGAACAGCACCGATCCCGGCGCGGTATTGGGTTGCTGGCCGGGTGCGCCCGCCGGGTACTTGTCGTGATAGCGGAAGACGCCGAGCAGCGAGAGCAGCACGTCAAAGGGCGGCTGGTTCTCGGGGTGCCGCTCGAACACGGCCCGCTCGAAGTATTGCACCGTGTAGGTTTTGCCGTCCGTGTCGCTCTTTTCCTGGAACTCGCCGGAGAGCGGGTAGCCCTGCTGGGCCAGCCCGCCGTGGATCAGCCAGTAGGCCAGGAAGGGGCCGCCGACCGTCTGGCCGGTTTCCGGGAAGAAGCGTCCGCTCGGCTCCGGCGGCACGGTGGGCGGCGCGGTGGGAGCCGGCGCGGGCGTGGCCGTGGGCGGGGGCGCGCCGCCGGGGCCGACGATGCGCTTCAGGGTGCCGTTCTGGTAGCCGCCGCCCTCGATGTAGTAGAGCGCGCCGTCGGGGCCGGTGGTGAAGGCCAGCCCTGCCCGCAGCCCCGCGATCTTGTTCACCGTGGTGATGGCCGTGCGGTCGGCGTTCAGATAGAAGTGGTAGGGCGGGTCCTGGTAATTCGCCATGAACAGGTGGTTGTGCCACTGCGGGATCTGGTTGCCGGTGTAAACGGTGATGCCGGTCGGGGCGACGCAGCAGAACTGCGCGGGCGCGAACCAGAGCGGTGGGTTGCTGTTGTAGGCCGGGTCGGGCGTCGCGTCGTCGCAGGGGTAGCCGGGCCGCCAGCCGTAGTTGCCGCCGCGCTCGATGCGGTTCATCTCGTCGTCGCAGCCGGGGCCGTTTTCGCTGGCGAAGATGCGCCCGCGCACCACCGGGTCGAAGGTGAAGTCGAAGCTGTTGCGCAGGCCCACCGCGTAGATCGAGCGCAGCGCCCCCGCCCCGAAGTTCGGGTTGTCGGCGGGGATGCTGCCGTCGGGGTTGATGCGGTGCAGCTTGCCGTTGGGCACGCGCATGTTCTGGGAATTACTTGGATTGGCGCTCTCGCCGATGGTGATGTAGAGCTTGCCGTCGGGGCCGAAATGGATGTTGCCGCCGTTGTGGTTCCCCGCCGTCTGCGGCGAGGTAAAAAGCACGACCGGGTTCGACCCCACGCCGTCGCGCTCGACGAAGCGGGCCACCT
Source organism: Chloroflexia bacterium (assembly GCA_035693165.1). Taxonomy (GTDB): domain Bacteria; phylum Chloroflexota; class Chloroflexia; order QHBQ01; family JAICKM01; genus JAICKM01. Next base: position 2,201 of record DASSGZ010000354.1, read on the forward strand.
TGTTCTCGGTCGTCTCGCAGCCGGGGCCTTGCGTGTAGTAGACGTAGATGTAGTGGTTGGCCGTGAAGTCGGGGTCGATGGCGATGCCGAGCAGCCCGCGCTCCGAGCAGTTGCTCACGTCGAAGTTGATCACCGGGGCAGGCTGGACCTTGCCGTTGGCGTACAGGCGCACCCGGCCCGAGGCGCGCTCGGTGTAGAACAGCCGCCCGCCGGGGTCGAAGGCCATGGCGACCGGGGAGTTCAGGTCGGTGAGCACCGTCTCGATGGATGCGCCGGGCGGCAGCGCCTCCACTCCCGCGCGGATCTGGGCGGCGGGCGCGGCCCCGGCGGGCGGCCCCGCGGCCCCCGGCACGAGGCCCAGCGTGAGGGCCAGCACGAGCAGGCCCAGGCCGGGCAGCGCCCGACGTTTGCGGAACAGCACGGTCATGTTCGGCACCTCCATATGCGGGCCGGTTTGCAACCGGCCTCTACAGCGCAATCGGGGCGCGGGCCGGTTTGCAACCGGCCCCTACAACGGTTCCCTGCCCTGTGGATCATACCGCGGCGGGCGGGCGGTGGTTCCGGGGCGGCTAGCGGCCCCAGGTGGCGCGCAGCACGCGCAGCCAGTTCTCGTGGGTCAGCTTGCGTAGCTCGGCGTCGTTGTAGCCGGATTCGCGCAGCGCGGCGACCAGGCCCGGCAGGCCGGTCGCGTCGCCGATGG
>DASSGZ010000355.1:0-7124 GCA_035693165.1 Chloroflexia bacterium
AGTGGCGCGATTGATCGCGCCTGCCGCTCCTACCGGGATACATGGGTTACGCCCGTCTGCTCCCCGCATCCTTAGCGGCGCGATTGATCGCGCCTGCCGCTCCTACCCCGATCTCTCCGAGTAGCTACCCGCATGAGTACGCCGTACTCGTTGCGCGCCAGCATATTTGTGGCCCCAACCACTTCTTGAAACCCATATGCCCACAAGTCATCCCGCTGCCGCCAGCCGCGCCGCCGCCACTTCGCCCAGGTCGAACACCGGCAGGAACCCGGACAGGTTGCGGTAGTCGAACGGCGAGGCGGTGAGGATGCCGTGGGCGACTGTGGCGCGGGCGGAGGCGATGCGGTCTGCGGCGATGGCGCGTGCCCAGGCGCCGATGGCCGCGCCGTAGTAGGAGCCGCTGGGCAGGGCTTCCTCGCCGTGGCGCAGCATTTCCACCAGGGGGATGCCCAGGCGCTCGGCGGCGGCGCGCGGGGCGGCGATCTCGCCCAGGTAGCGGGCCAGGCAGGCCGGGTCGTGGAAGGCCAGGGGCGGGCCGTTGGGCGGCAGCGTGATGTCGCGGGCGGCCAGGGTGGCGGCGAGCCAGGGCGCGGCGGGTTGGGCCGGGGCGGCGGGGGTGAGGCCCCATTGCGGCCAGATGTACGCCATCATGTAGACGGCTTCGGGCGAGTCGCTGATCACCGCTTCCGCGCCGAGCGCCGCCAGTTGCGCGTTCCAGGCGGTGGCGGCGGCGCGGGCCTCGTCCACAAAGCCCAGATCGTATAGCTCGAAGCCGCTGCTGCCGGTCGCCAGGCGGCCCGCCGGGCCGTGCAGCCGGGCCAGCACCTGCGCCCAGGCCGTGGCCGCGCCGGGGTGGAAAGCACGGGTGGCGGCGTCCACGGCGAAGACGAGGCGGCCCGCGACCGGGAGGTCGGCATCGGGCAGGCCGTAGGGGTTGCCGCTGCGCGCCCAGGCATCGCGCAAGGCGAGTGCCCAGGCGGGCGCCCGCCCGGCATGCACGATTTCGGCGCGCGCTGCCCGCAAATACGCCGTTTCGTCGGGCCAGCCGTCGGGATCGCCCCGGTTGACGCAGACGGCGTGCTGCACGCCGCTGTTGAGGCCCGCGTACACCACATCCACCAGGGCCGGGGTCCAATCCATTTCGCCGTGGCGCACGGCTTCGAGCAGCATCGCCTTGCGCGGGGTCGCCAGCGTCTGCCGCCCGCCGGCGAACACCTCGACCGTAGCGAACTGGCACTGGTCGTGACAGATGGCACAGCGGCGCAGGTCGCGGGCGAACGGTTCGAGGATCATGGGGCGGCTCCGATCTTGCCGGGGTTCAGGATGCCGCCGGGGTCGAGTGCGCGCTGCACGGCGCGCAGCACGCCCAGGCCCGCCGCGCCGTACTCCAGCTCCATCCAGCGCGCCTTGCCCAGCCCGATGCCGTGGTGGTGCGAGAGGGTGCCGCCGTGGCGGGTACACGCCTGGAACGCGGCGTCCAGCACGCGCCCGTACAGCGGGGCCACGTCCGCCGGGCTCGCCGCCTGGCCGTGGAAGATCATGTAGAGGTTGGCGCCGTCGATATAGGCGTGCGAGGTGTGGCCGTAGACGGCGCCGGGCCGGTCGGGCAGGCTGAGCGCCGCGCGCATATCCGAGCGCATGGCCGCGTAGAGGGCGGGCAGGGCGCGCCAGGGCGCGGCCACCTCCAGCGCGTCGGCGATACCCAGCGGGGCGCGCAGCGTGTGCAGCAACCCGGCGGTGTTAAAGCGCCCGGCCCACCAGCGTTCCGCCGGTTCCGAGCCGATCTCCTTGGCGCCCGCCGCGACGACCAGTTTCCGGATCTGCCCGCTCTCCCAGGCCACCTGTTCGGCCTCGCCTTCGCAACTGAGCAGCAGCAGGCAGGCGCCGGGCGCGTGGGGCACGGCTTCCAGCAGATGCGCGCCTTCCTCGGCGTCGTAGAGGCGGACCACGGCGGGGCGGTACTCGGCCTGCACGGTGCGGCGGATGGCGTCCAGCCCGGCGGCGAAATTGAGGCAGACGAAGACGAGCCAGGCGCGGGCGGCGGGCCGCGGGCGGATGCGCAAGGTCGCCTGCGTCACGATGCCCAGCGTACCCTCGCCGCCGAGGAACAACTGGCGCAGGTCGGGGCCAACAGAGCCGCGTGGCGACGGGCGCAGGCGCAGGAGTTCGCCGGTGGGCAGCACCACGTCCATCCCGGCCACCAGCGCCTCGATGCCGCCGTAGCGGGTGGACGCCGTGCCGATGGCGCGGTGCGCGATCCACCCGCCCAGGGTGGAACTGCGCAGCGATTGCGGGTAGTGGCCGGTGGTATAGCCGCGCTCGTTCAGGTAGTCTTCGAGCCGCTGGCCGTTGATCCCCGCGCCCACCGCGACCAGCCGCGAGACCGGGTCGATCTCCCCCACGGCGGCGAGGTGCTTGAGATCCACCATGACGCCGCCGCGCACCGCCAGCGCCCCGCCCACGATGCCCGACCCGCCGCCGAAGGGCACCACCGGCGTGCCCGCGGCGCGCGCTAGGCGCACCACGGTCGCGACCTCCTCGGCGGTGCGCGGGAAGGCGATCACGTCCGGCTCATAGGCGGGGCGGCCCTCCCCGGCGGGCTTGAGGGCCAGCGGGAAGGTGTCGTGCCCGTAGGCGCGCCGGTCCACCGGGTCGGCGGACACTCCGTCCGGTCCTAACGCGGCGCGCAAGTGCTCCAGCAGGTCTGTCATCACACGTCCTTCACGGATGCGCGGGCGGCGCTCACGCGGCGGTAGCTAACGGCTCCAGCGCCACCTGCCCGATCAGCCCGGCCACGTCCGCCGGGGTGCAGTGACCGGGGGCGTCGTACTGAAGATTGGCGGCGGCGGCGGCCACGCCCGCGCGCACGGCATGGGCCAGGTCGCGCGTCTGCACGTAGGTCGCAGCCAGGGCGCCGACCAGCGTGTCGCCGCAGCCGATGCTGTTGAACGCGGGCACTTGCGGCGCGCGCAAGTGCCACGCCCCAGCCGCCGTGACCCACAGCAAGCCCAGCGCGTCGAGCGAGACGCAGACGTTGTCCACGCCCGCCGTGACCCACTGCCGGGCCAGCGGGACCAGGTCGGGCAGGTCCGGCGGCGCCGCGCCCAGCAGGTCCGCGATTTCGGCCCGGCTCGGCTTGATCAGCCAGGGGCGGGCGGGCAGCGTCTCCAGCAGCAGCGCGCCCGCCAGGTCGGCGATGCAGGGCACGCCCGCCGCCCGCGCGGCCCGTACCAGGGTCGCGGGCAACGTGGCCGGGCACCCGCCGGGCAGGCTGCCGGAAATGATCAGCAGATCAGCGGCGGGGATGCGGGCCAGGGCGCGCGCTTCCAGGTCGGCGGCGGCCTCCGGGGGCACCCGCGGCCCGGATTCGGCCACGTCGCAAAGGTTGCCCTCGGCCACGTCGAGCAGGGAATACGTCTGGCGGGTTTCGCCCGGCACCTCCACCAGGTCGGCGGCCAGACCATCTTGCGCCAGGTGGTCGCGGAACAGCGCCCCGGTGTGCCCGGCGACGAAGCCCTGCACCAGCACCTCGGCGCCCAACATGTGCGCGACATGCGCCGCGTGGACGCCCGACCCGCCCGCCCAGGTGGAGAAGCGCACCGGGCGCAACGTGGCCCCGCGCCGGAAATGCACGGCGGCCACGCGGTCGAGCGCCGGGTTGGGGTTGACGACCAGGATCACGGCCCCGCGCCCGGCCCGATCTGCCCGTGGTAGAGCGCGGCGCAGAGCGCGGCCACATCGCCCAGTTGGTCGCCCAGCGCGGCGGGCAGAATCGCGCACGCCTGGAACGCCTCCGGCCCCGCTTCGGCGGCGGCCACCTGCCGGGCGATGGGCAGGTAGAGGTCGCCCGCGCGCACGGCCAGGCTGCCCAGCACGACCACTTCCGGGTTGAGCAGGTCGATCAGCAGCGCGATGCCCTGGCCCAGCGCGGTAGCCGAGAGCGTGATCAGTTCGCGCGCCCGCTTGTCGCCCGCGCGGGCCTGCGCGATGATGTCCGCCGCCGTCACGCCGGGCGGGTAGGCATCGGGGTACTGGTATTGAGCCAGGGCGGCCAGCCCGGCCCCGCTACTGTAGCCTTCCCACGAGCCGCGCTTGCCGTAGACCAGCGGCCCGTCGGCGGCGATGCGCCAGTGACCCACCTCGCCCGCGTGGTCGGTCGCGCCCCGGTAGAGCCGCCCGTCGAGGATCAGCCCGGCGCCCAGGCCCGTGCCGAAGGTCAGGAAGACGACCTGGGATCGCCCGCGGGCCGCGCCGAACAGCCACTCGGCCAGCGCGCAGGCTTTGGCGTCGTGCTCCACATAGGCGGGCACCCCGAACGCCTCGACCAGCCGGTCCTTCAGCGGGATGGCGTCCCAGCCGGGCAAGTTGGGCGGGCTGTAGATGATGCCCCGTGCGCTGTCCAGCGGCCCGCCGATGCTGACCCCGACGGCCACCGGTTGCCCGCGCGCCGCTATCAGCCCGCGCCCGGCGGCGACCATGTCGTCCCACATCGCCGCGAAGCCGCGCTCGGGCCGCGAGGCGAAGACCGCCCGGTCCAGCACCTGCCCGGTCAGGCTGCCCGCGATGGCCGCCGTTTTCGTGCCGCCCACGTCGAAGCCCAGCACCCAGGCGGCGTCCGGGGCGGGCGGCGGCTGTGGCCCGGTCATGACTCCGCGAACGCCTCGTCGATGTGTTCCGACAGCAGGTGGATGAACATCAGGTGCGCTTCCTGGATGCGGGCCGTGTCGGTGAAGGGGATGAACAGGTCATACTCGCAGCGTCCTTGCATCTGGCCGCCGTCGTGCCCGGCCAGCCCCAGGCGCACCAGGCCCCGCTCGCCCGCTTTGTCCAGCGCCTTCAGCACGTTGCGCGATTTGCCGCTGGTGCTGAAGGCCACCAGCACGTCGCCCTGCGTGCCCAGCGCCGCCACCTGGCGGGCGAACACGCTCTCGAAGTCGTAGTCGTTGGCGATGGCCGTCAGGATGCCGCCGTCGCTGGTCAGGGCGAAGGCGGGCAGCGGTGTGTGATCGGTGCGGTAGTGGCCCACCAGTTCGGACGCCAGGTGCTGGGCGTCCAGGGCGCTGCCGCCGTTGCCCACGGCCAGGATGCGGTGCCCGGCCCGCAGCGCCTCGATGAGTATCGTCGCCACCTCGCGGATCTTGGGCAGTTGCGTCTGGAGATACTGCGTGACCTGGATCGTCTCGTCCAGTTGCTTGCGTAACGTCTCGTCCTGCATGGGATCTGTCCCTCCTGTGCTACATCCGGCGTGCCCGGCCTCTACTTTGACCTTCTGCTTAATCTCACCGCAGAGGCGCAGAGGACGCAGAGATCGTTAAGTTAAGAACGGTTTTCAAACGAGTTTTGTGCGTGCGCCCTTGTCCTGCTGATAGGAAAGCTGCTCACCTGCGGCTACCCAGGATGCCGCCGAGCCACCCGGCGGCGATCATCAGGGCATAGAATGCCAGTCCGACCGGATCAATCCTCATGCTAAAGGCCACGTCTAAGAGGAAAGAGATGAGCGCGACCACCACGCCTACCAGCAAGCCCTGTAGCAGCGCCGCGTATTCTACCTTGCGGGCAACCCACCATGCACCATAGCCTGTTACCACGATCACCAGTAAGGGTCCGATCAAGGCAATCGCCTGCACGGCACTTTGGGGATCCATGTGGCCCCAGTTGAACACAGCAGGCAAGAACAACGACAAGCCGGCACCGAGGATGAAGGTCAAGATGTAGATCAGAATGCTCATCTTCAAGACGAGATCCCAACGCACCTGCGAGAGTTGGGCTTTCATGCTCACCCTTACTTCTCTACCACCCTTCGGCCCGGCCCGCACGACTAGCGGGCCGGGCCCGTTCCGTGGACGACGGCGCGCAGGGCGGCCAGCACGTCCGCCGGGGCGGGCGCCTGGTAGATGTTGCGCCCGAAGACCAGCCCGCGGCAGCCCGCGGCCATTGCCTGCTCGGCCAGGGCCACGGCGCCGGCCACGCGCTCCTGGCGCGCGCCCCCGGCCATCAGCACCGGCGCGGGGCAGCTCTCCACGATGGCCGCCATGCTCTCCACCGACCCGCTCCAGATGCACTTGACCAGGTCGGCCCCGATCTCGGCGGAGATGCGGCAGTAGAGGCGCATGATGTCGAGATCCTGCTTGGTTTCGGGTTTGCGCCGCTCCTGGCTGTGGCGCGGCTCGATCATGTGGACGATGCCCCACTGTTCGCAGGCGCGGGCCACGGCGGCGTTGCGGGCGATCTCCTCGCGCTCGACTTGCGGGTCGTCGCTACCCAGCAGCAGGTAGGTCATGACGGCGTCCGCGCCCGCCGCCGCCACTTCCTCGATGGTCGCCAGGCTGCTCTGCGCGCCCTGCTCATAGGGCAGGATGCTGCGGCTGAAGTTGGTCCAGTCGAGATGGACGACCAGGCTGGGCCGGTCCCGCCCGATGAAAGCGGCTTCGAGTTTCTCGACAAGCCCCGGCGCGATCATGATGCCTTCGGCGGCGTGCAGTTGCGCCGTCACACGCTCCATCTCGGCCAGGCTCGCCATGCCCGGCAGCGGCCCCAGCAACACCCCGTGCGAATAGGCGATGATAATGCTCTTGCCCGACGCCTGGTTGAACAACCGGCCCAGCCGGATGCGTTTCCCGGTGCGTGCGTCCATGCGGCGCTCCTCCCATGCTGCCTGCCCCGGCTAGTGTACGTGTAGGGGCCGGTTTCAAACCGGCCTGGTACTGGCAGTGTAGGGGCCGGTTTGAAACCGGCCTTGCTTGCCATCAGGATCACTGCCGTGAATCGCTGCTTGAGCAGTGTAGCCGTCCACCGCGGTAATTCTGAGGAGGCAGGGCCGGTTTCAAACCGGCCCCTACAAATCAGAATTGCGGTAGGCGCCTACAAACCCTGCGGCACAATCTGCACCGTCGCCAGGGCGTGCGCGGCCAGCGGCAGGCGGAAGACGTGGCCGTCGCCCGGCAACGGCTGCGGGGGCGCGGTTTCGAGAAAGTCGGTCCGGGAGAGCGCGACGGCGCCCGGCCCCAGCCAGCGGATCGTCGCCTCGGCGGGCGCGCCCGCCGTCTCCTTGAGGCGTAGCACCGCCGCGCCCGGTGCGTCCAGCGCCGGTTTCAGCAATTGCACGGCCACCGTCTCCGGTTGGA
>DASSGZ010000356.1:0-14877 GCA_035693165.1 Chloroflexia bacterium
CGCCGGGACCAAGCCCGCGCTCGTGTTCGTCTCGCGCGACGCGGGAGCCACCTGGGCCGAACTGGCCGGCTTCCGCCGCATTGCCTCGCGCCGCTTCTGGTTTTCGCCCGCCGAGCGTCCCTATCGCGCCTATGTGCAGGGCCTGGCCTGCTCGCCCACCGATCCGGGCGTGGTCCTGGCCGGGATCGAGTTCGGCGCGACGGTGCGCAGCGCGGACGGCGGCGCCACCTGGACCGGCCACCGGCGCGGCGCCCTGCGCGGCTGCCACACGCTGGCCTTCCACGCGACCGACGGCGCCTGGGTCTACGAGGGCGGCGGCAGCGGCGCGGGCGTGGCGTGCAGCGCCGACGGCGGCCTCACCTGGCGCCAGCCGCGGGCGGGCCTCGATCACCACTACGGCTGGGCCTGCGCCGCCGACCCCGCGGACCCGGCTATCTGGTACGCCGCGCTGGCCGCCAGCGCGTTCAAGGCGCACGGTAGCGGCAGCGCCCAGGCGGCCATCTACCGCGCACACGGTGCGCCCGGCGCAGACGGCTGGGAACAACTGGCCGGCGGCCTGCCCGACCCGATCCCGGCGATGCCCTACGCCCTGCTCACCGACCCCGCCGTGCCCGGCCACCTCTACGCGGGCCTGAGCACCGGCGACATCTGGCACACCGCCGACCACGGCGACACCTGGACGCAACTCCCGCTCAACCTGACGGCTATCCATCGCACGCTGATCATGTTGCCGGGTTAGCGTGGAACTACGTAGCGTATTTGCTCACTAGAAAACGGAGGATGAGCTATGCGTGAGTTGCCGGTGGATTTTGAAGAATTGGCGGACGCGATGGAAGACCACACGGGCGAAACGCAGTGGTTGCTGGACCTGGAAACGGGCGAGGTCTACTTCATTTCGTCCGAGGTGGCGGAACTGGCGTACCAGGAGGAGCCGGATCTCTCCACGCTGGACGATTGGGAGCAGGAGCCGGCCCAGGCGTTCCTGGCCGCCCAGGAGGGCGACCCGCGCTACAAACGCGTGCCCCAGGTGCAGTCGTATGAGGTCTATAACGTGATGGTCGAGTTCGCGCAGAGCGTGCGCGACCGGCGGCTGGCCGGGATGCTGGAAGTGGCGCTGGACGGCAAGGGCGCCTTTGGCCGCTTCAATCGCGTGCTGGACGGCTATCCTCGCGAGGCCGCGCGCTGGTACGCCATGAAGCAGGCGTGGTTCGACGAACAGATCCGCGAGTGGCTGCATGAGTTCGAGATCGAGCCGGTCCGCAAGCCGCCGGAGAGTTAAGGCTTTGCAGCCTCATGCCGGCGTAGCCCGACGCATGTTACGAGTCCGATAAACTTGCCGGCTAATCAACGCGCTAAAGACCAACGAGTACGGCGCGATAAATCGCGCAGCTACACAAGCATATGTGCAGTTCGGCGGGTAAGGGCTTGGTACTTTTAGTGCTACTCCCCTATGCGAACCCGTAATCAGCCAGGTGGCAGGTAGAGCGGGATTTGTGTTGAGGACGATTGCCGCGGCAACTGCCTTGCGGTGCGCGAAACCACGGCGCCCGCGGGGCATTCTGTAGGGGAGGACTAATGCGCTGGATGTTGCGTTGCTGGCTGCTGCTGGGCGGGTTGCTGCTCGCCGGGTGCAGCGGGCTGTCCGTGGGCGGGCCGACGCCGGTGCCTACCCCACCGCCGGGGCTGACGCCCGCGGAGCAGGCGTATTTCACCACGGTGCAGAGCCAGGTGGCCCGGCTGAACGCCGCGCTGGCGCCGCTCGATGCCCAGGGCGGCGCGGGCAAGGAGGGCGACGGCTACCGCAACGCGCTGGTCCGGGCCCTGCCGGAGATCCGCACCATCGTGGCCGAGGCCGCGCAATTGCAGGCGCCGCCCCGCTTTGCGGGGCTGGACTCGGGCTACAAACGCGCCATCGCGCACTTCCAGAGCGCGGCGACGCTGGCCCAGCAGGGCGCGGCGCTGGGCGCGGAGAGCGCCGTCGAGCACAGCGCCGACGAACTGGCGCGGGGCCGGGCCGCGCTGAATACCGTGGCCGCGCAGTTGGCGAGTCCGTTGACCCCGGCGCCCACACCCTGAAAGGACGCAATGCCTGTGTTACCGCGCACCAAGATTGTCGCCACGATTGGCCCGGCCTGCTGGGACGAAGCCACGCTGCGCGCGCTGCTGGCCGCCGGGGTGCGGGTGGCCCGCTTCAACTTCTCCCACGCCGACCCGGCCATCACTGCCGAGAAGATCGCCCTGTTGCGCCGCCTGGCGGACGAGGGCGCGGGGCGCAACCTGGCGATCCTGGCCGACCTGCAGGGGCCGCGCATCCGCGTCGGCGCGCTGCCGCCGGAGGGCGTGACCCTGGTCGCGGGCGACGCGGTGACGCTGAGCACACAGGGCGCCTCCGGCGCGATCCCGGTCGATTACGCCGGGCTGGCCGCCGACGTGCAGCCGGGCGACACGATTTTGCTCGACGACGGCCTGCTGAATTTGCAGGTTCAAGCCGTGGACCCTGCCGCCGGGCGAATCGAGTGCATCGTCGTCGTGGGCGGGGTGCTGACCGCGCACAAGGGCATCAACGTGCCGGCCCGCCCGCTCGGGGTACCCACCATCACCGAGAAGGACCGGGCGGACCTGGCCTTCGCGCTGGCGCACGGCGCCGACCTGATCGCGCTCTCCTTCGTGCGCGCCGCCGCCGATATTACCGAAGCACGCGCCCTGATCGCCGCCCAGACCGACCGCCCGGTGGGCATCATCGCCAAGATCGAGAAGCCCGCGGGGGTGGAGAACTTCGACGCGATCCTGGCCGCCGCCGACGGGGTGATGGTGGCGCGCGGCGACCTGGGGGTGGAGATGGCGCCCGAACTGCTGCCCGGCATCCAGAAGCGGCTGATCGCCGCGGCCAACCGGGCGGCCAAGCCGGTGATCACGGCCACGCAGATGCTCGACTCGATGATCCGCAACCCGCGCCCCACGCGGGCCGAGGCCACCGATGTCGCCAACGCCGTGCTCGACGGCAGCGACGCGATCATGCTGTCGGGCGAGACGGCCACCGGCAAATACCCGCTGGCCGCCGTGCAGATCATGGCGCGCATCGCGCTGGAAGCCGAGCGGGTGTTCGACTACGAGGGCTGGACCGCGCATGTCGCGGCGCTGGCCGGGTCCCCCGGCACGGGCACGCCATCCCGGCCCGACGCTCGTGTCATGACCGAGGCCGTTTGCCAGGCCGCCGACCACATGGCTGAGGAGTTGGGCGCGTGCGCCATCGTCGCCCTGACCCGCACGGGCACCAGCGCGCGCACGGTCGCCAAATACCGGCCCCGCGGCCTGCTGATCGCGCTGACCGACCAGCCCGCCACCCGGCACGCCCTGGCCGTGACCTGGGGCGTCACGGCGCTGCTGACCGCGCCGTTCGGCGACACCCTGACCACGCTGGCCGCCGCCGAGCGCCAGGTGCTGGAGGCCGGCCTGGTTGGCCCCGGCGATATTCTCATCTTCGTGGGCAGCCTGCCGCAGATGGAGCCGGGCCGCACCACCATGCTCCAGGTGCAGATCGCGGGCAGCCTCAGCGCGGGCTGAGCCGCCCGTCGCCCGGCACCTGGCACTCTGCGCCCACCCTGGGCGGGCAGCACGCCAGGGGCGCGGAACACGGCCGGGCCTGCGGTGTAGGGGCGGGTTTCAAACCCGCCGTGCCGCCCCGCGTGCTCGGCCTGCGGCGATGGAACAGGTGAGGATGGCGGTGTAGGGGCGGGTTTCAAACCCGCCTTGCTGCCCCGCGCTCGGCTTGGTTGCAGCGGAACGCCGCGAAGAGTCTCGTCGCTGGCCCCGACGAGACGGAGATTCTTCGCTGCGCTCAGAATGACAGGGTGGGCGTGCCGGGCTGTTGAGGGCAACCGCGCGGCCCGGCTATACGTATTCTGGGTGGTACTTTAAAAAGGGAGCCCAGTGGCACAGCCGCGCCCTTTCGGGTACAATTGTAGATAGTCTATCTCGCCTTGCGCACACTCCGCCCTATGCGGACTGGGAATTGAGGAGTATTCACCACCATGCCACTTCTTGCCACCGCCGAGCGGGTGGTTAAATGCCCCACGGGGCACTGCCCCGGCTGGATCACCGTCGACGATGAGCGGCCTCAGACGCCGCCGTGCCGCTATTGCCGGGTCACGGTCAACACGCTGAGCTTTTTGCTGGAGAGCGCATCCGAGACCGGCGCGGCGCCGCAGATGCCCGCCGCCGTCCATGAAACGTTCAACGGCCTGCTGCTGAAACTGGCCGGGATGACCGGCGGCAACGTCTATTTGCGCCCCATTGACCGCACCATCGTCAGCCTGGTGCCCAGCACGCGCGGCGTGATCATCGAGTACAACCCGGTGATCGCCCGGCAGGCCGGGCCCGCGGCGGTGGTCGCACTCATTTTGCACCACCTGCTGCACATCGAGCAGCACCCGCGCCAGGAGAAGCCGCTGGGCATGGTGCTGCGCGCGGGCGCCCGCGACAAGGAAGCGATGCAGCCCGTCGCCAATTACGTGCTCACTCTGGTCGATCACGCCTGGATCGCGCCGCGCATCGACGCCATCGACCCCGCGCTGGGTGAGGCGGCGCGCACCTGGGGGCTGGATGTCGCGGCCCTGCTGACCGGCAACGAGACCTTCTTCCCGCCCTACATGGCCGAGCGCAACCGCCGCTGGATCAGCGACCAGTTCGCCGGGCCTGGCGATAGTGCCGCCGTGGGCGAGGCCCTGGTCACGCGCCTGGCGAGCCTCAGCGCCCGCTTCTTCGCGGGCCAGCGCGACGACCTGCGCCGCAACCTGCTGGGCGTGCAACTGGCCGATCTCGGCGTGCGCGACCCCGCGCGCCAGGCGCCCTATGCGGCGGCGCTCGAAGCGGCCGGCGTACCCAACGTGGCCGTCGCCGCCGGCACCGCCACCCGCCTGGTTACGGACCTTGCCGAGGTGCGGGCCGACAGCCCAACCTACGACCCGATCGCCTACCGCCGGGGCCTGGAGGCTGCGCTGAAAGCCCTGGGCCTGCAAACAGTCTTTGAAGTGCAAACGCTGAAAAGTGCTTAACGAGTGGTCAGTGATCAGTGATCCGTTTATGAAAAATCGCTGATCACCGACCACTGCTCGCGCAGCGGTGCATAGCACATCACTGACCACTCTTATCGAAAGAGGATCTCTTATGTTTAAGTGGCTGGGAAACTTTGTCGACTCCCAGGACAAAGAACTTACCAGGCTGCGCAAGATTGTCGCCGCCGTCAACGACGAGATCGAGGAGTTGCTGACGGAGCAACTGGCGGCGCTGGCGGCGCTGCGCACCGACCTGCACACGCTCATCCACCGTGAGAGCAACGCCGGCCGGGTGCTGCCCGACTTGCTGCGCGAGTCGCTGGCCGAGGCCACGACCACCGTCCAGAGCCTGACCGCTGCGGCCCCCGAACTGCGCCGGGTGATCGAGGTGGGCGAGGCGACCACGCGCAACATGAACGTGCTGCTCGCCGACAGCCGCCAGCTTGCCCAGCTCATGGCCGAACTGGCCCGGCGCACGGGCGACCGCCAGGAGGTGGAGGCCAACATCGCCGACCTGAGCGACCGCATCCTGGTCCAGTTGCGCGCGTTCAGCGCGGATCGCCCGGCCATGGAGGCGGTCACGAGCCGCCTGCAGAACCTGGAAGATCGCAAGAGCGGGCGGGCCACACCGGACGAAATCGGCAAGATGGTCGAGCAGACCTCCACAGCCCTGGAGCCGGAGATCGCCGGCTACTTCCGCCGCCTGCAAGATCTGCTCGACGGGCTGCGCCACGCCACGGCGCTGCTGGCCCTGCTGGGCGATACGTCGCTGGCGGGCGGGCAGGCCGCCGAGGTGAACCGTGGCCCACACCCGCTGGAGGGCATGCGCGCCGAGCAGGCCGCCGTCGCCGGAGATCGGGACACGCTGCGCACGGCGGCGCGCGCCCTGGTGGACGCGCTGCAAGCCAACGACCTGATGAAGCACCTGCAGCGCCAGGGGCTGTTGCTGCCGGGCGAACTGCTGGCGACCGCCGGGCCGGTGCCGTCTGCCGCCATGGAGAATACCGCGGGCGGCGGCGGGCTGTTTGGCCGCCGCAAGTCGGCGCCCGCGCCCGTCCCGCTCACGCCGCAGCAGGGGATCGCCGCCGGCACGGTGCGCGCGCCCAAAGACGACCTGGCCGACCTGCTGACCTGGCAGGAGGCCGCCGCCGAGACTCTGCTGGCGCTGACCGCCGTGGCGCTGGCGCGCGCGGAAGCCGGTGAGGCCCCGCAGGCCACGCTGGCCGAGTTACAGGCCCGCTTCGCGGCGCGCACCGACCGCCTGCAAGGCAATATGGCCGTGGTGCGCGGCCAACTGCTGCGCGCCCGCACCGACCTCTGGCAGACCTACCAGGATCGCCTGGAAGCCGATTTCCCGGAGGCCGTGGATCCGTTCCTGGAGGCGCTGGGCGCCTTGCAAGAGCGCCAGGATGCCCTCCTGGCCGAACTCGACGCCGAGGAGGAGGCCGGGCTGAACCCGCCCCTCGCCGTCAAGCCGCTGCATCTCCAGCAGGTGATGACGGCCCGCGACAACCTGATCGAAGACTTCTTCCGCCGCTTCCACGCCGACCTGCGCACCGCCGGGGACCGCGAGCAGGCCGACCGCTTGCGCGCGCTGCAAACCGAATTCAGCGAGGCCGACCGGAAGCAGGAACAGGATCTGCTCAACGAAGTTCTGCCCGTCGTGTTTGCCTGCATCTGGGATGCGGCCCGCCGGGCCATCGGCCTGCGCCCCGCCGATGTGCAGTTCATGGGCGGGATCACGCTGCACGAGGGTAAGATCGCCGAGATGAAGACCGGCGAAGGCAAGACGCTCGTCGCCACGCTGCCGCTCTCGCTGAACGCGCTCACCGCCCGCGGTGCCCACCTGATTACGGTCAACGAGTACCTGGCGAAGCGCGACAGCGACTGGATGGGGCCCGTCTACGCCCTGCTCGGCCTGACCGTCGGCGTGATCCTCAACGACATGACCGCGTATGAGCGGGTGGGCGAGTATAAGGCCGATATTACCTACGGCACCAACTCGGAGTTCGGCTTCGACTACCTGCGCGACAACACCGCGCCGGGGCCGGAGCAGGTGGTCCAGCGCGGCCATCACTTCGCCGTGGTCGACGAGGTGGACAACATCCTCATCGACGAAGCCCGCACCCCGCTGATTATCAGCGGCCCCTCGCAGAACACCAGCGATGTGCATGAGAAAGCGGCGGCTTTCGCCCGCCACCTGGTCGCCAAGCGCGACTATGAAGTGGACGAGAAGTCGCGCAGCGCCGTCTTCACCGACGAAGGGGTGGAGCGCGCCGAGCAGTTCTTCCACATCACCAACCTGTACCACCCCGATAACTTCATGCTGGTCTACGGCCTGGACAACGCGCTCAAGGCGCACGCCCTGTTCCGCCGCGACCGCGACTATGTGCTGATGCAGGACGGCAAGATCATCTCGCCGGGCGAAAAGCTGAACCCCAAGCAGCCGGTCGAGGTGGTGATCGTGGACGAGTTCACCGGCCGCCCGATGGAGGGCCGCCGCTACTCCGAGGGGCTGCACGAGGCCATCGAGGCCAAAGAGGGCATCCGGGTGCGCGGCGAGAGCCAGACCTACGCCACCGTCACCATCCAGAACTACGCTCGTATGTACCAGAAACTGGCCGGCATGACCGGTACGGCGCTGACTGAGGCGGAAGAGTTCTACAAGATCTACAAGCTCGAAGCCACCGCCATCCCGACGCGCCTGCCCATGGTGCGCCAGGACTTCCCCGACCGGGTCTACAAGACCGAAACGGCCAAGTTCCGTGCCGTGGTCGAGGAAATCAAGGAAATCCACGAGCAGGGCCGCCCGATCCTGGTCGGCACGGTCTCCATCGAGAAGTCCGAAGAATTGTCGGCCATGCTCAACGCCGAGGGAATCGACCACAGCGTGCTCAACGCCAAGCAGCACGAGCGCGAGGCGAGTCTGGTGGCCCAGGCCGGCCAGCGGGGCTCCGTGACCATTGCCACCAACATGGCCGGTCGCGGTACCGACATCACTCTGGGCTTCGGCGTCGCCGAACTGGGCGGGCTGCATATCGTCGGTACTGAGCGCCACGAGAGCCGGCGCATCGACAACCAGTTGCGCGGACGCGCCGGTCGCCAGGGCGACCCCGGCTCGTCGCGCTTTTATGTCTCGATCGAAGACGAGATCATGCGCCGCTCCGGCGTCAACCAGAATATCGTCAATTCGCGTGTGTTCAACGCGCTCTGGGAAGAGGATATGCCCATCGAGCATAACCTGATCTCCAAGAGCGTGGAGACGGCGCAGACCAAGATGGAGGGCTACAACTTCGACCTGCGCAAGCACCTGGTCGAATACGACGATGTGGTGAACACGCAGCGCGACGTGATCTACAAGGAACGCCGTTACGTGCTGACCCAGGGCGAGCCGCGAACCATCGTGCTCGATATGCTGGCCGAGACGGTGGACGACCTGGCGAATCCCAACCGGGTGGGCGCCAATCCCGCCGCGCCGCCGCCCCCGACCCCGCGCAAGAAGGGCCAGATCGACGCCGAAAGCCTGTTTGCGGCCCTGGCCGAGACCTTCAGCGAGGACGTGACCCGGCGCATGGCCCATCACCTGTTGCGCGACCACGTCGCGGCGCTGATCGAGGCCGGGAACCGCGAAGCCGTCGGCGAAGAGTTGGCGACGATTGCCGCGGAGGGCGCCGCCGGGCGGCTCGACCTGGTGCAGGGCGCCATCGACCGTGACCTGCGCGCCTTCTACCATGTCGATGACCCGATGTACGAGATGGTGCAGCAGGACAGCTTCGACTACAACAAGCTGCTGAAGATCATGGCCGCCATCCTGCCGCTGCCCGCCGACCTCACCGCGCCCGACCTGGAAGGCATGCAGTACGATGAAGCCAAGCAATACTTCGGCGATCTGGCGGCAGCCGAGTTCGACCGCCAGTTCGCCGGGCGCCTGGCCGAAGTGCAGCACGCGGCGCAGGTGGCCGCCGAGCGCGGTGACGCGCACACGCTGGCCGTGCAGGCCGGGGTCACGCAGGAACTGAGCAGCGACACCGAGCTTTCGGAGGCGGAGCGCGAGGCCGGGGCCTTGCTCGACCTGGTGGACAGCGCCTTCCCGCTGAGTCCGGCGTCGGCGGCGGCCCGGCTGCCCATCGATCCGGGCAGCACCATGGGCGCCCAGGAGTTGCCGCGGATCATCGGGGTCCAGTTGGAACAGATCTACGCCGAGGTGCAGGAGCGCCTGGGCGAAGACTTCATCCTGCAAAACGCCCATGTGCCGCTGCTGGGTATGGTTGACCACAGCATCCCTGCTCCGGTGTACCGCGAGATCGAGGATGTGGTGGGCATGGAGACGCTGGAGGCGATGGAGTTGCAGCCGCTGGGCCAGTTGGACCCGGAGATCCAGGTGCTGGTGCGCGATGCCTTCGTCAAGCACCAGGAGTCGCGCTGGATCATCCATGTCATCGACCAGCTCTGGACGCGCCACCTGACGACGATGGAGGGCCTGCGCCAGTCGATCGGCTTGCAGGCGTATGCGCAGAAGGACCCGCTGGTCGAGTACAAGCGTAACGCCTATGAGCTGTTCGACGAACTGAAGGCCGAGATCCGCCAACTGGGCACGCGCGTGCTGAGCCTGCGCATCGAGCCCGCCGCCGCCCCGGCGCCGCAACCGGCGCCACAGCCGGCGCGCAAGGAAGCCGCGCACAAAGAACCCGCCAGGGCGCCGCAAGCCGCCGTCGCCGGCATGATCGGCGCGGGTGCCGCCGCCGACGGTGCGGGCCAGGGCAACGGCGCCACGCGGGGCGGGAACGCGCCGCGCCCGGCCCAGCCGCAGCAACTCCCCCGCGGCAAGCGCCACGGCAAAGGCAGCCCGGCGGCGGTCGGCGCCACCGCCGGCAACAAAACGCCGGGCCGCAACGACCCTTGCCCCTGCGGCAGCGGGCGCAAGTACAAGTTCTGCCACGGCCGCTAACGCCCGCCGCGCGACGGGGCCGCCCGCGGGCGGCCCCTTTTTCGTGTCCGCGAAGACCATGCGGCCAACGGCGGCACATAGCCGAGTGGGAAGATGCGGCGTAGTAGCGCGTATTTCGCAGGGTACCGGGGGCCGTCCACTTGCGTTATAATAGCGCGGGCCAGGCATATCATTGACAAACTAGTACAAATGTTCTATAATTGAAGGTGAGTGTTTAGCCTGCACGGTGGCCGGAGTGTGCTCAGGCGCCGCTAGCAAAGGATTGTGTGAATGGCTCGCCGCAGTGTGACAACTTCAACCAAGAGTGACGAACAAGACCTGATTGAGACCGTTAGCAGCAGCCCGGCCGCCCCCGCGCCGGGAGCAGGAGACGAAGTAGTGGCCGCGAATGTAGAGCCGATGCCCGCCGGCACCGAGTCGGGCCTGAGCGCCCTCCCGCCCGAGATCGACGAGTCGGGCTTGAACATCACCCCCGGCGCCCTGCGCCAGATGGTGGCGCTGGAGGAAGAGCGCCGCGAGATTATCCGCGAGTTCATCGCCCGCAACCTGAAGTCGGGCACCGATTTTGGCACGATTATGGCCGGGCGGCGCGAGACCAAGCCGAGCCTGTTCAAGCCGGGCGCGGAGAAGATCTGCCTGCTGTTCCAGTTGCGCCCCAAGTTCACGCCCGATCGGGCGACGCTCGCCATGGCGGGCAACCCGCCCGGTCTGTTCGCCTACGTCTGCCGCCTGATCGACCGCCAGGGCCGCATCGTCGGCGAAGGGCGCGGGGCCGCCGACCTGAGCGAGCGCAACGGCTGGACGGTGAACAACGCGATCAAGATCTGCGAGAAGCGCGCCCAGGTGGACGCCGTGCTGCGCGTGGCCGGCATTTCCGAGATCTTCACCCAGGACCTGGAGGACATGGAGCAGCGCCAGGCGCTGGAGCATGAAGCGGCGTCCGGGCGCGCGCCCTATAGCAACGGTAACGGGGCGAGCACGCACGAACCGTCGCGCCCGGCCTATGACGCGGGGGCGCGGGGCCGCAACTCGTACGCGAGCGAGACCCCCGCCGAGCGCCCCGCCGCCCCGGTCGCCCGCCCGACCCCCGCCGCTGAGCGGGCCGAGCCGGCGGAGCGCGCCGGCACACCCGCAGCGGCGGACGACGATCTGTGCACCGAGCAGCAGCAGCGGGCCATCCGCGCCCTCCTGCCGCGCGCCGGCATCAGCGAGGACGAGCTGGTCGGCAAACTGGGCGTGGCCGCGGTGGCCGAGTTGACGCGCACCAAGGCCGCCCGCGTGATCGACCGCCTGACGGCCAACGCCCGCGAGCGCAGCCAGAAGGCCGCCGTCTAGCCGCCGCCCGCGCAAAACGCCCGCCCGATCGCCCCAGTGCGGGGGGTCGGGCGGGCGTCTTTATTGCCCGCGGCCCGCTAGACGCGCGGGAAGGGCAGCACCCAGATCCAGATCACCACGGCGAAGACCGCCCCCGCCGCCACCGTGAACAGGTGGAAGATCTCGTGGAAGCCCAGCACGCGGGGGAACGGGTTGGGCCGCTTGCGCCCGTAGACCACCGCGCCCAGGGTATAGAGCAATCCGCCCAGCACCATCAGCGCGATGGCGCCCGCCGGCAGCGCAGCGAAAAAGGCCGGCAGCGCCAGGATGGACACCCAGCCCATGCCGATGTAGAGGCCCGTGCCGACCCAGCGCGGCACGCGCGGTGTGAACACCGAGAGCCCGATTCCCGCCGCTGCCAGCACCCAGATCAGCGTCAGGAACGCCGTGCGCACCCAGTCGGTCAGCACGTTGAAGCAGAGCGGCGTATACGTCCCCGCGATCAGCACGAAAATGTTGGCATGGTCCACCGAGCGCAGGACGCGGTGGACCTGGGGCCGCCAGTGGCCGATGTGGTAGACCGCGCTGACGGTGTAGAGTTCGATCATGCTCAGGCCGAAGATGAGCATCGAGATCAGGCGCGGCAGATCGTTGCGGCTGCGCCAGCAGAGCGCCACGGTCACGATCACAGCGCCCACGGCTGCCGCGGCATGGATGCGGCCCCGTAGCAGCGGCTTGGGCAGCGCCGGCGCGACTGCGGCGCCACCCGATTGTTGGGTCATCGATTACTCCTTGTGCCAACCCGGTTTGTAGGGGCCGGCTCTCCAGAATCGGGCGTGGATGCCGGTCCAGGGTGGGGAATGGGCCACGCCTCGGGTCCGGGGGCGCTCCGCCCGCAGATGTAGGTGGGGCGGGTCTCCCGGTCCGTTGCGCGCCCGGACAATCGCGGGGCACCCGGATACCTCCCCGCGCCGATGTGCGAATTCGCGCATCCAGGTAAGATTACACCATCAACAACACGGTGTCGACCCCCAGGCCGGCACACACGACCGGAGCACCCGGAGAAAGGATACGGAGATGATTACGCACGAGTATCTCTTAGACCGCCTGAGTCGCGAGATCACGGCCGAGCGGGTCCAGGAAGCCAAGAACGCACGCATGGCGCGGATCGTCGCCGCCGTCCGCCGGGAGAACGCCGGGCTGGAGGCCAAGCGCCAAAGCCTTCGCCGCGAAACCGCTTCCAAAGCCACCGCTTAACCGTTCCTCGCTTATCTCAGGCCCGTCCAGCCTGGGAAGTCTACCCAGGCTTCCCCGCCGGACGGGCCTTTGCATGTGTATCGTAAGCGGTCGCGCCACCGACAGGGGTCGCGACCGGCCTTGGAAGAAAGGAAACGGCAATGAGCCCCAATGATTTCATGTTGTCGCAACTGAGCCGGGAAATCGTCGCGGATCGTCTGCGCGAAGCCGAACAATCCCGCCGCGCCAGGATTATCGCGGCGCTGCGCCGGCTCCAGCCGCGCAAACCGCAGGCTCCCCGCGACCCGGCTCCGGCTCCGCGCAAAGCGCCGGTCTAACCTCCCACCGTGGCCGGAGGACCGGCGTCCGACCGAGCCAGGATCGCTCGGTCTGCAGACTGAGCCGGGCACCGATCCTGGCGACCGATGCCCGGCAGGCGAATGTGGTAGCGGCGAATACCGCGCCGTCCCGATGTGCCAAAGGCGCGCCGGTGCTAAGATAGAACCGTAACGAAACACAGAACACAACACATCTGAGAAGAAAGGACACCACGATGAACACGAATGAGTACTTGCTGAGCCAGATGAGCCGCCAGATCCAGGAAGACCGGATGCGCGCCGCGCAGGATGCCCACCTGGCCCGCCTCGCCGCCGCCTTCCGCCGGCTGCGCCCCAGCAAGTAAGCAATCAGCATCGGAACGCCCCGCGGCGAGCCCCCATGGGGGGATCGGCGGGGCGTTGCTGTGTCTGCCGCGCGGTGGGATAGCGGTCAGTCGCCGAGGGCCACCTGCTTGACCCGTTCGACCAGGGCCTCGGCCACCACGTCGTCGTCGTTCCAGGGGCCGAGCGCCGTGACTTCGACGCCGCTGCGCTCGGCGGCGGTGCGTAGAATGGCCGGGATGTCGTAGAGAGTCACCACACTGTCGGTCATCAGCCCCGTGCCGATCCAGAAGATGCGCCGGCAACTCTCGGCCACCAGTTGGGCATAGGCGCCTTCCACGGTGGGGTGCTGCCACTGAAGCCAGGCGGGCACCACCTGGTCATCGGGGAAGCCGGCCCGGATCAGCGCCTGGCGCACCCGTTTCTGGAAGGTCAGTTCCTGGTTCTGCCGCTGCAAGGGGGGCGGCGTGTCCTTCGCTTCGGGCACGGCACGCCGGGGCAGGGGATGGCCCTGGCCGATCAACATCAGCCCCACTGTGGCCCGGTCGAGTCCTTCGGTGGCGGCCAGCGCCCGGCGCACGAACACGCGCGGCAGCAGGTCCGAGTTCCACAGCGGCGCCGTCTCGATGACGCGGACCCCGTAACGCTTGAGGCGCAGCGCCGAATCGAGCCATTCTTCGGGCTTGACGCTGGGCGGGGGGCTGGTCAGCCGGGCGTGGAGGATGATCAGGCGCCGGGCGCCCTCGCGCACGGCCTCGGCGGCCACCTCGGTGAGGCTGGGATGGTCGTTATAGAAGGCGATGTAGACCTTGTAGCGTTTGCCCAGCCGGTCTTGCACCTTTTGCGCCAGCTTCAAATGGATGGCCCGGTGCGGACTGGTGCCGACGGCCTCATATTTGCGTTTGAGGTCGTTCAGGTAGAGCGGGCGCAGCAACGTGGGCGGCAACGCTTCGGGATAGTCGATCGTGTCGAAGCCGCGCGCCGCGATACGCCCGTCGTACTGGGCGGACTCGCCGGGGGCGAAATAGATCACGGCGGTCTTGCCCGGCCCGTCGCGCTGGGCCGTCTGGACTTCCCCCGGCGCGGGCGGGTTGATCTCCTGCTTCGGCTGGTAGGAGAGCACGAAGTACGTCGTGACGGCATAGCCGATGAAGCCGGAGAGGATCAGATCGAGGAGGTTGTTGATCAGCGTGGGCCAGAGCGGCTGGCCAATGACGGCGGCGGCCAGCCCCAGCACCACCCCGAACAGGGCCAGGATGCCGAAGATATTCTGCATGTGGCGGGGACCGATGAGCGCGAGCGCGACCATGCCCCCGGCCATGATGCCCATGACAACCGTGATGACGAGCGGTATAAACGCCAAGCGACCCTCCTGCCGCGAGTCCCGGCGGCGGAGAGCCGAGCGTCCGGGACCGCCCGGCGCGTGTGCCGCGCCGGTCGCGGCTATTATAGCACGTTTCGCCCCGGTCCGCACCGCGCGACCCCGGCTGGCGTATACCCCACAAGCCGCCGTCTATGCTTACGAAGGCCGCCTGCGCGGCCTGATCTAGATCCGCCCTGGCCCGTGTCGCCGGTCTAGGGGCCGGGCCGCGGCGGGCGAAACCTGGGAAACGCGGTGCGTGTATTCAACTCGGACGAACTCGCACACTTCCGGGAGAGGGCCTCC
>DASSGZ010000357.1:0-2182 GCA_035693165.1 Chloroflexia bacterium
ATGTTCTGGTTCTGGTGGAAGAAGTTGGTCGGGTCGTAGGCGCGCTTGACGGCGCGCAGGCGATCCCAGTTGGTGCCGTAGGCCGCGCGCACGCGGTCCGGGCTTTCGGCGTCCAGGAAGTTGACATAAACCCCTTCGCCCAGCACCGGGGCCATGGCGGCGAGGAAGGTGTCGGCCCAGGCGCGATGGGCGGCGCCCTGCGCGGGATCGACCCAGGTGGGCATGGCGTTGACGATGAACTGCGCGGTGCGCCGGCCAAACGCGGTCGCGTCCGCGGGCACGCGGGTCATCGCGCCGCCGATCTGGTTGAGGTGCAGGGCCGTCATCGGGCCGGGCAGGGCGCCGGCATAGGCCACGATCGTGTCGATGGCCGCGTCGGAGAGCGTGTCCAGGTAGCCCGACTTGATGTAGTGCTGGACGCCCATCTCCCCGGCGGGCTCGCCGATGGCCTGCATCGCGGCGTAGGGCAGCGGGCCGAGGGTGTCCACGGCGGGCGCGCCGAACGCGCGCAGCGGGGCGACCACGCGGGCGCCTTCCTCCAGGTCGCCGGAATAGGCGACGGCGATGGCGATCACCGGCTGCCCGTGCAGCGCGGGCGGCACGAAGGGCGCCGGGGGCGCCGTCATGAACATGACGATACTGCCGAACTCGTCGGGCGCCGCCGCCGCGAACTCGCGGAAGTGGCGTAGCACGTCGCCGGCCTGGGCCATGGGCCAGCCGATCATCCCGCCGAAGAGCATGGTCACGGGGTAGAGCCGCATCTCCAGCATGGTCACGACGCCGAAGTTGCCGCCGCCGCCGCGCACGGCCCAGAACAGGTCGGGGTTCTCGGTGGCGCTGGCGTGCCGCAACACGCCGTCGGCGGTCACGATGTCCACGCCGAGCAGGTTGTCAATACTGAGGCCGTAGTGGCGGGTCAGCCAGCCGACGCCGCCGCCGAGAGCCACCCCGGCCACGCCCGTCGTCGGGCAGGTGCCGGAGGGGGTTGCCAGCCCGAGCGGCCCGGCCACCGCCTCCAGATCCTTCCAGCGCGCGCCGGCCTGCACGCGGGCCACCCGCGCCGCCGGGTCCACCGTGATCCGGCGCATGCCCGACATGTCGAGCACCAGGCCGTCGTCGGCCACGCCCAGGCCGGCCAGGCTATGCGCGCCGCCGCGGATCGCCAGGGTCAACTCCTGGCGCCTGGCAAAGCGCACCGCGCGCACCACATCCTCGTCGCCCGCCGGGCGCACAATCAGGGCGGGGCGGCGGCTAAAGCGCGCGTTCCAGGTCTGGCGCGCGGTATCATATTCGGCGTCGGTCGGGCGGATGAGCGCCCCCACCAGTTCGTGTTCCAGTTCCCGCACCTCACCGTCATCCAGGACCACCGCGGGGCGAATCGCTTCTTCGAGCATCAACGTCTCCTGTTATGGGCGATCCGGCGACCGCCCTCTGCTATACAAGGGTGATTACTGTCTCATGTGAGGCGCGATTGCCTCAACGCCGCCAGTATAGCATTACGGCTGGGCCTGCCGGATGCGGCGGCGGGCCGAACCTGCGTGGGCCACTTGTCCCGCCGCAATTGGGCCTATCCTGTCGCTGATTTCGCGTAACCTGGCGCCCCGGCGCGCATTAGGGCGGCATCCGGGCGCCCGAACAACCTAACCCCCCTGCCCCCCTTCCCGCCGCGGGAAGGGGGAAGCGACGGGGTGAGGGAGAGTCACTCCCCTCCCCGCGGCGGGGAGGGGCGGGGGGAGAGGTTGGGCGGCGGGAGAAAGCGCGGGGCCGGGCACGCGGCCCGGCCTCGGCGGGGTGGGGCGGGGGGCCCCGGCTATTGGCAGACCTGGGTGAGCAGGTCCGCCGTGGTGGCGTTGGCCGGCACCGGCTGGACCTTGGCTGCGCTGATGGCGAGCGGGTGGTAGGGCGGCGCCGCCTGGATGTCCGGGCTGGCGAGGTGCAGCGTGTAGCAGCCCACGAACGTCTTGACCGGGGCGCCGCTGCTCTTGCTCACGATGACGACCGGCACGCGGTAGTAGCGCTGCCCGGCCCCGGCATCGGTCTGCACCGCGCCCAGCGTCAGGTTCACGCCCTGAGTATCGGCGTAGCCCTGCGCGAACTGGTCATAGGGCGGCAGTTGCGTGGCCGCCGCCGCCGGCTCCCAGTAGGAGTAGGCGCGCACATATTCCTTGCGGTTGATGGCGTT
>DASSGZ010000358.1:0-3183 GCA_035693165.1 Chloroflexia bacterium
GAAGACGGTCAACTACGACGACGTGAGCATCCCGCACTGGTACTTCGGCGTGGACGAAGGCGCGCCGGGCACGCTGATCACCTACTTTGCCTACCCGCACGGCGCCATGCGCGAGGTACGCATCGGCCAGGGGCAGACGCACCACTTCGCTCTCTGCGTAGAGGACGAGGCCGAGCAGGCGCAGTGGCGCGAACGGCTGGTGGCGGCGGGGCTGCGGGTGACGCCGGTTCTCGACCGTAAGTATTTCCGCTCGATCTACTTCAACGACCCCGACGGGCACATCCTGGAGATCGCCACCCGCGACCCCGGCTTCCTGGTGGACGAACCGGCGCCGACGCTGGGGCAAAGCCTGGCGCTGCCGCCCTGGTTGGAGGCGGAGCGGGCCCTGATCACGGTCGGGCTGCGCCCGTTGCAGATCCCGCCCGCCGGGAAGCCCTGAGATCACCGCACCATGAACCTGAGCCAGCTTCTCGACCATCTGCAAACCTCGCCGTACTACCGCGAGCGGATCACCGCCTGGCACGAGCAGCCGGAGCGCGACGCCACCTGGGCGCCGTTCCCGGCCACGCTGCACCCGCACCTGGTCGCCACCATGCGCCGGTTGGGCTACGAGCAGCTCTATAGCCACCAGGCGCGGGCGGTGGAGGCCGTGGCGCGGGGCGAGCACGTGGTGGTGGTCACGCCGACGGCCTCGGGCAAGACGCTGTGCTACAACCTGCCGGTGCTCGACACGATCCTGCGCGACCCGCAGGCGCGCGCCCTCTACCTCTTCCCAACCAAGGCGCTGTCGCAGGACCAACTGGCCGGACTGCACGGCCTGATCACGGCGCTGGAGCGCGACATCAAGACCTACACCTACGACGGCGATACCCCGGCCAACGTGCGCCAGGTGATCCGCCGCGCCGGGCATATCGTCATCTCCAACCCCGACATGCTGCACACCGGCATCTTGCCGCACCATACCAAGTGGGTCAAGCTGTTCGAGAACCTGCGCTACATCGTGCTGGACGAGGTGCATCACTACCGGGGCGTGTTCGGATCGCACGTCGCCAACGTGCTGCGGCGGCTGCTGCGCATCTGCCGGTTCTACGGGTCGAACCCGCAGTTCATCTGCTCGTCGGCGACCATCGCCAACCCGCGCGAACTGGCCGGGCGCGTGACCGGGGCGGGCGACCTGGCGCTGATCGACGAGAACGGCGCGCCCGCCGGGCGCAAAGTCTTCGCGCTCTACAACCCGCCGCTGGTCCATCGCGAGTTGGGCCTGCGCCGCTCGGCCATGCTGGAGACGACCGACCTGGCCGGGCAGTTCCTCGCCAACGACATCCAGACTATCGTCTTCGCCCGCTCGCGCACGGCGGTAGAGATCCTGCTGACCTACTTGCGCACGGCCATGGCCCAGCACCGGCGCGACCCGGAGAAGGTGCGCGGCTACCGGGGCGGTTATCTGCCGTTGCAGCGGCGCGAGATCGAGCGCGGGCTGCGCGACGGCAAGGTGCGCGCCGTAGTCAGCACGAACGCGCTGGAACTGGGCATCGACATCGGCACGCTGGAAGTCTGCCTGATGGCGGGCTACCCCGGCACCATTTCCGGCACCTGGCAGCAGGCCGGGCGCGCCGGGCGGCGCAGCGGCACGGCCCTGGCGATGTTTGTGGCCGGGAGCAGCCCGCTCGACCAGTTCCTGGTGCAGCACCCGGACTATTTCTTCGCCCGCTCGCCGGAGCACGGCCTGATCAACCCCGACAACCTGCTGGTGCTGATGCAGCATCTGCAATGCGCCGCCTTCGAGCTGCCCTTTGCCGAGAACGAGGCCTATGGCGACCACCCGGCCGCCGAGACGGCGCTGATGCTGGGCTATCTGGCCGAGGGCGGGGTGCTCTACCACAGTGGCGAAGGCTGGCACTGGAGCAGCGAGAACTTCCCCGCCGAGAACGTGTCGCTGCGCACCGCCGCCGCCGACAACTTCGTCATCATCGACACGACCGACCCGACGCCGCGCGTCATCGGCGAGATGGACCGCTTCAGCGTGCCGACGCTGCTGCACGAGGAGGCCATCTATCTGCACGAGGGCACGCAGTACCATGTCGATAAGCTGGACTGGGACGAGCAGAAGGGCTACGTGCGCCAGGTGGAGGTGGACTATTACACCGACGCCAACCTGGCGGTGAACCTCAAGGTGCTCGACGTGCTGTCGGGCGAGGACCGCCACGCGCCGCGCTCGCACGGCGAGGTCATGGTCAGCGCGCTGGCGACGATCTACAAGAAGATCAAGCTGGGCACGCACGAGAACATCGGCTGGGGGCGCATCCACCTGCCCGAACAGGAGATGCACACCTCGGCCTACTGGCTGACCGTGCCGCCGCCGGTGGTGGCCGACCTGCCCAAGGGCGCATTGCAGGGCGCCCTGGTGGGGTTGGCCCATGTGCTGTCCTACCTGGGGCCGCTCTACCTGATGTGCGACCCGCACGACCTGGGCGTGGTGCCGCAGGTGAAGTCACCGTTCACCGAGGCGCCGACCATCTTCGTCTACGACAGCTACGCGGGCGGCATCGGCTTCAGCAAGACGCTGTACGAGCAGCACGTCCGGCTGCTGGCCGCCGCCCGCGATCTGGTGGCCGCCTGCGGCTGCGACGAGGGCTGCCCCTCCTGCATCGGCACGGCCGCCGAACTGGGCGAGCAGGGCAAGCAGCACACGCTGACCCTGCTGCGCGGCCTGCTGGCCGTCGCCGCCCACCTGCCCCCACTTGCGCCTCCACCCCCCGAAGACCGCTGGGAAGTGGCGGCGGGCGTCGATTAACGTAGGGGCGGACCGGCGTGTCCGCCCTGGTGGGGCGCGCGCCCGGCTGTGGATCGGCGCTTGTCGCCGCTTCAGCTACGGCTTCGGTTGCGAAGTCGCGGCCCCACACGCCCAGGTACGGGTTAAAAGGTCGAATTGGAACGTCTGGGGCGTGGTCGGGGTGGTGACGGCTGCGGTCGTGCCGGCATCCGTGGTCAGGGTGAGGCAGGTGCCGTTGACGGCGGTGATATCTATGACGCCGGACCCGGCCGGCAGCAGATATTCTCCTTGCGGGAGAGAGGGAACTGCGGTGTCGTCGGAATTGACGCGGAGCGTGGAGACCATCAAGAATCCGCGGGGCGGCGTAACCATCTTGTTCAGCCCGGCGTACACCTGGACATGGTTGCCTT
>DASSGZ010000359.1:0-13428 GCA_035693165.1 Chloroflexia bacterium
GCGCGATCCATGGATCGCGCGCCCCCACTTATTTGTTTGGCCGCCGCTGCGCGACAGCCGATGTCGCAACCGATCTGGGATCGACTAATTCGCCAATCCCTCGGCCACGATGAAACCTGCCGAAATTGACACCCCCCAAAGCGGTTCGTATAATAAGGCGAGTTTCAAGATTCCAGCTTCTCGGATATAAACAGCCCCGCCAAGAGCAAGCAAGAAAGTTCGCCACGATGTCGATCCTTCGCTCGCGCACGGTATCTCCCGCAGCAGTAGACCTCTCCCCGGCGATATCCGATCGCGCTACCGCAGCACCGAGCACTGCGGGGCTGAAATTTGCCTTTCTGGTCTGGCTGGCGGTGCGGTTGCTTCTATCGGCCTGGGGCGCGCTGCGCTTCTTTCTGACCCCGCCCGCAGTCTACCAGAACGTGCAAGAGCATTATCCCAATGTGGTCTTGCCGCAACATGATCTCGCCGGCTATCTCCTGGGCATCTGGAATATCTACGACACGCCCGACTACATCAAAATCGCGCAAGAGGGGTTTGCGTCGAACCCCACGTGGCTGACCGCGCTGTTTCCGGGCTATCCCTTGCTCATCAAACTAACGGGCGTGCTGTTGTTCGACCAACTGCTGCTCGCCGCCCTGGTAGTTGCGAACGTCGCGGCGTTTTTGTTCTTCTGGTATCTATACCGGCTCGTCGTGCTCGATTACCCCCCGGAGGTCGCGCGCCGGGCGGTAATCTTCAGCGCCATCTTTCCCACATCCTTTTTCTTGTTCCTGGGGTATACCGAGGCGCCACTACTGGCATTCACAGTGGCCGCGCTCTATTACGCGCGCCGGCAATGCTGGTGGGCCGCCGGCCTGCTGGCCGTGGGCGCTACGCTGGTCAAGCAACCGGGCGTGTTCTTGATGCTGCCGCTGGCGTACCTGTTCTGGCAGGCGTGGCGGACGGCGCCGGGCGGGCAAGGCCGGCCGTCGTGGTGGTCCGCGCTCTGGCTGCTCCCTGCCCCGCTGGCCGCCGCCGCCTACTCCCTCTATCGCTATTTCTATCTCCAGACCCCCAGCCAGGGGCTGACGGATGTGGGCGCCAGCGGCGTGCTCACCATCCCCGGATTACCCCTGTTACGCGCCCTGGCCGTCATCCGGCCCGATAATCCGCTGATCGTCGTAAATGTCATCGATGTGGTCTTTGCCCTGCTCTTGATCGGCCTGGTGACGGGAGTCGTCGTACGCATCCGCCGCGTGCCGTATACGCTCTATAGCCTTCTGCTCGCCGGCGTTAGTCTGGCCCTGACCTGGCCCGATGTCTGGCGCCCGGAAGTCAATATGCCTCGCCGCCTGCTCATTATCTTCCCGATCTATATCTACCTGGCATGTGTCACCGCAAATCCACGGGTTTTCCGGTGGGTGGGCGCAACCTTTCTCACCGGCTTCCTGATTCTCTCAGGACTGTTTATCACCTGGACCTTCATCAGTTAAAGAGCCTGGCCGATAGCTATGCCCGCGCATCTCCGTCTTCGTCCCAATCAATCACAGGCCGACCAGATGCGACCATGCACGAACTCCGGAAAGGAAGCCGAACCCAATGCAGGATGCGCTGAGCATTATCTTGCCCGCATACAACGAAGAAGCGAATATCGAAACGGCAACCCGGCGCGCCTTGAGCGTGGGGCGCGAGATCACCGCAGCGTACGAAGTGATCATCGTGAACGACGGCAGCCGGGACCGGACTCGGGAAGTGGCCGAAGCGCTGGCGCGGCAATATTATCCGCAGGTGCGCGTGCTAAATCATCTGCAGAATCGGGGTTACGGTGCGGCGCTGCGTACCGGCTTCGGCCATGCGCGCTATGATCTCATCTTTTTCACCGATTCGGACAATCAGTTCGACGTCAGCGAACTGAAGTACTTTCTGCCGCTCATGCGCCATTACGACATCATGACGGGATTCCGGGTCTATCGATTCGATCCCGTACTGCGGTCGATTATCTCATGGTGCTGGAACCGGCTGGTCGGCATCCTCTTCCGGCTGCGCGTGCGCGATGTGGACTGCGCCTTCAAGATCTTTCGGCGTGAAGCGCTGGACAAGCTCACAGTGGAGTGCGATAACTTCTTCGTCTGCACGGAGCTGCTCGCCAAAGCGCGCAAATGGAATTTTCGCATTGGCGAGAAAGGGGTTCGGCACTACCCGCGCATGGCCGGCGAAACCACCGTGCGCGCGAGCGATATCCCGCGCACGCTGCGTGAGGTCTTCCGCATGTGGCAGCGCATCTATTTTCCCAACGCGCGCCAATTGCGCTCCATGCGGCGCAAGCCACGGCCCGACAACAATGTGGTGGAGTTTCACCCCACCGCCGGCGCGGAACGGGCCGGGCACACAGGAAGGTAAGTATGCATAAAGACTTCTATGCCGAGTACTACCAGATTGAAGACAAGCATTGGTGGTTCATCGGGCGCCGGCAGATCTTCTTGCAAATCCTCGACAAATATCTGGCCGCGCGGCAGCGCGAACCCCACCGCATCCTCGATGTGGGGTGCGGCACCGGGACGATGATCCAGTACCTGGCCCGCTATGGGCAAGCCGAGGGCATCGACATGGATGCCGGCGCGGTGCAATTCTGCTATCAGCGCGGGGTCAGCCAGGTTCAGCAGGTTACCAGTCTGCCCCTGCCCTTCCCGGATGATAGCTTCGACCTGATCACGGCACTGGATGTACTGGAGCATATCGACGACGACCGCGCCATGTTGCGCGAACTACATCGTATTTTGCGACCGGGTGGCTTATTCCTGCTCAGTGTCCCGGCCTACCGCTTCCTGTGGGGGCCCCAAGATGAAATCAGCCTGCATAAACGCCGTTATGTCGGATCGGAGGTGCGGGAGCGGTTGAAGACAGCCGGGTTTCGGGTCCGCCGGCTCTCGTACTTCAACACGCTGCTTTTTCCGGTCATTGCCGCTGTGCGGGTATTACGTCCCTACCGCCCCGGCGCCGCGGAGATCAAATCCGATTTCACCTTGACACAGCCGGGGCCAATCAATAGCATCCTCAGCCGCCTGTTTGCGCTTGAAGCGCCGTTGATCGCCAGGCGCAACTTGCCCTTCGGCGTCTCGATCCTCGGGTTGGCCGTGAAACCTAAAGCCGCCCGCCAGGCCGGTATGCCGCCCGCAGATGGCGATACTCAAGTGGTAAGCACGAGCCTGTAGGGTCTTTGCCTGCATCTTGTGCTGGTAGGGTTCAGGACTCAGGCATAGAGTCATTTGACACCCTGCCTGCGCTTTTGCCATAATAGGCCCATGCAACAGCAGGAGAGCACCGGTCGTCGTTCCGCTCCTGGCGGGGCGGCAGACCGGGCCGTGCGCTGGGTAGCCTATGGCTTACTGATCTACGGCGCGCTGGGCGTCGCTTTCCATCTCCGCTGGCCCGCCATGCTGAGCGCGGCGGCGGGCAGCCTCACCGGCGCGCTGACCTTCCGCGATACCCCGCCGGAACTGCCCGGCATGGATCTCCTCGTCGCCCATTATGCTGACCGGCCCTGGTTGCCCTGGGCCTGCTGGCTGGCCGGGCTGGCGCTGCTGGCCTGGCGCGGCGTCCGTGCACCCCAGACCCCCGCCGCCATGCCCACCACGGCCCCGCCCGCGCCCCGCCCGCCCTGGCGCGGGGATCGGCGCCTGATTCTCCCCGCCCTGGCGCTGCTGATCGTGCTGGCGCTGGGCGCGTATGCCCGGCTCGACCTCCTGGTGCCCCAGGCGCGCGGTCTCATCGAGCGCCCCTACGACGACGAAGGCGTCTACGCGGGCGCCAGCCAGATGATGCTGCAGGGCATCTTGCCGTACCGCGATTTCTTCTTCGCGCACCCACCGCTGGCCGCGCTGGTCTACACGCCGGCCCTGGCCTACCACTTCACGCCGTGGGGCAGCGTCACCAGCTTCATGATCGCCCGCTACCTGTCGGTGGCTTATAGCCTGGGAGCGCTGCTCGCCATGTTCGCGGCGGGCCGGCTGATCGGCGCGGGCGGGGCGCTACAGGGGCCGGCGCGGTGGCGCCCGCTGCTGTTCGGCACCACGGCGGCGGCGATCTGGGCGCTGGATGGGCGCGCCATCGAGATCAACCAGAAGATCATGCTCGATCAGCCGATGATCCTGGCGTCGATGCTGGCCCTGGTCTGCTATCTGCTCGCCGTGCGCCGGCTGGAGGAGGCCGGGCGGCGGCAGTGGCTGCTGATGGCGGCGGGCGCGCTGGCGGCAGTGAGCATGTTCACCAAGATCCAGGGCATGGCCTGTATCGCGGCGCTGGGGCTAGATTTGCTCTCGCGGGTGCGGCTGCGGCGGCCCACCGGGGTGCCGGGCGCGCGCCCGGCCGATGTGTGGGCGCTGGGGGGCGGGTTCGCCGCCGTGACGCTGCTGGCCGTCGGGCCGTTCCTGCTGCTGGCGCCAAGCCAGTTCGTGCGCATGGTTGGTTTTTTCCAGGTGTTACGCCCCAGCGACGGCCTGGTCTTGCCGCCGGCGCGCATCGCCGACCTTACATCCCGGCTGGTGAACGGCCCGACGGTTTACCTGGCCGCGCTGGGCTTCGCCGTGCTGACCTGGTGGGCGGCGCGGGTCGTGACGGGCCGGGCGGCGGCAGAGGAAAACGGCGCGCTGGCGTTGTGGCGGCCGGTGGTGCTCTGGAGCTTCCTGAGCGTGCTGCTCTTTACCTACAGCCGCTCGTTCTACAACCACTACTACGTGCAACTGGCCGCGCCGCTCTGCCTGCTGGGGGCAGCGGCCTGGCTGCCGCTGCTACGCCCCACGCCTGGCCGCGTCGCACCCGCGCGGCTATCAGTCCCCCACCCTGATTCGGCTGGGCGGCAGGCCGGTTTGAAACCGGCCCCTACACCGCCAAATGCGCGTGGCCGGCAACTAGCCGTGGCGGGCTATGCCTTGCTCTTGCTTCCGGCCCTGGCCCTGACCCTCCCGGCCTGGCAGGGTTTCACCACCCCGGCGCCGGATCCCATCTTCGCCACGGTGGCCCGCTACGCCAACGACGCGGTGCCGCCGGGCGCCGCCGTGCTGGCCACCGACGAGCAGTTCGACTTCCTGGCCTCCCGCCCGCCCAGCCACACATCCACGGGCTATCTGATCGACAGCTACGGGCACCTGATCTACCTCGGCCTCGGCCTGGACACGCGCAGTTGGGATGATCTTATCCAGGCGACGATCCACGGCACGCATAGCGACGATCCCTACCGGGTGATGTGGGCGCCCCGCGCGCAGGCCGACTTCCTGGCCCGCGCCCGGCAAGCCGCCCTGGTGGTGCTCCACGAGCGCGGCTTCCCTCGTCTGCGCGCGGACACCCTGGCGGCCGTGCTGGCGGACGGCATGCTGCGCGAAAAAAAGCCGTCCGGGTGCGCACCGGGTGATCCGGTGGCCCAGGGCGGCTGTCGCTACGTGATCCTGGCGCCGCAGACGGCGCGATAAATCGCGCGGCTACACCAACAGGTGCCGGGAATCTATACTATGGCGCGGGGTGTTGCAATTGCTGGGCGATCTTGGCCGCCAGCAGGTCGAGATCGAAGGGCTTGCTGATATAGTCGTCGGCGCCCGCCTGGAACGCCTGCTCCTGGTCGCGCGCCCGGCTCAGCGCGCTGATGGCGATCACGGGAATTCCTGCCGTCGCCGGTTGGCTCTTCAGGGCGTGGATCGTCTCAAACCCGTTCAGCACCGGCATCATGAGATCCATCAGGATCAGGTCGGGCACGCGCTCACCAATGGCGGTGAGCGCACTCTCGCCGTCCGCCGCCAGCGCCGCTTCGTGCCCCATAATGTCTTCCACGACCGTGCGGATAATTTCCCGGTTGTCGGGTTCGTCTTCCACTATCAATACCAGCTTACTAGCCATGCAATCCTCTTTGCAACTTGCGGTTAGAACACGCCTATCGCGGAGGTCAACCGGGAAAGCCGGAGCCCAGGCGGGCGCGCCTGCCTCACGAAGGAGGGCCGGCTGCGTGGAGAGATCGACCTGCCGCACTATCGCTGCGGCCAGTCGCCGGAATGCCTATGCCGTCTCTTGCGCTAAAACGCAGCACGCGCCTCCTGTGTGATGCCGGGCCGCGCGCCCGCCCCGGCGCCCCCCAGGACTACTGCGGCGGCGTCAGCCCCGGCACGGACGTGCTTTGCGGGATCGGCGCGGCGGCCCCAGTGGCGATCGGCGCCGCAGCCCCGGTTGCCACGGCGGGCGGCACACTCAGCCTGGGCGCGGTCGCGGTCGGCGCCACGGTCGGCACGGGGGTGGCCGTGGGCGCGGCGGTCTCGCCGCAGGCGGTGACGGCGCCCAGGATCAGCAACCCCAGGGCCAGGGCAACAAGGTGGCGGATCGAATGTTTGACCAAAACAGGTTCCTCCCGATGGCAGCGCACGCAAGGAGTGGCTGCCCGCTGTCTACTCCTGTGGCTGCCTGCTAACGGGGCAGCGCCTGATTGTACCCAAAAAGCGCCTGCGGATCAAGGCAACGTGCGTGGCGCGGCGCCGATTGCGCCCGGTGCCAGTGGTCGGTGGTCGGTGGTCGGTGGTCAGTAGCTTAGTGCGGGGATGCGGGGATCTGTCATTCTGAGCGCAGCGAAGAATCTCATCTCCGTGGCGACGAGACGAGACTCTTCGCTGCGCTCAGAGTGACAAAGATCCATGTTACTGATACTGACCACCGACCACTGACCCGCCGGGCGAGCAGTTGACGAACCCGGCGGATTATGGTAAAATCATCCTCGCAAGTCACCGTTGCGCCCGCGCTCGTGTTATGCGAGGCGCGCCGCCGCACCGGCCCTGCTCGCGGGTGTAACTCAGTTGGCAGAGTGTCTGCTTCCCAAGCAGAATGTCGTGGGTTCGAATCCCATCGCCCGCTCCCCAAGCCCAAACCTTCCAGGTCTGGGCTTTTTTGTTACCCTGCCCGCGCCGCCAGGAGGAGAGATCAGCATGGCCGACCCCAGCGCCGGTGAGGTGGTCCACCGGTTGCCGCGCGACCCGGTGCACCTGTTCCAGTTGAACACCGCGCCGGATACCTACAACAACCCCATGGGCTGCGGGGCGTTCTCGACTTCCATGGCGCTCTCGGTCTACGACCCGGCGCGCTTCGGCAATTACGCCACCCCGCGTGATCTCTTCTCGCGGATGCTCAAAGTGCCGTTCTTTGGCGGCACCTTCGAGAACCAGAACGCGGCCATGGCTCGCCGCCTGGGCTTCCTGGCCCATTCGTATGGCTTCGGCACCCCCGCCGACCTCGCCGCCGCCATCGACCTGGGCGCGCCCGCGGTGATCCTGATCAACCCCAACCGCCTCGGCATCGGCCAGCATGACGTGCTGCTGGTGGGCTACAGCGTGGACGGCCAGGGCAACTTGCTGCGCCTGTTCATCGACAACCCCTGGGAGCAAGCCGCCACGCAACCCGCGCCGCCGGGGCTGAGCTATCCCGGCAACCAGACGATTGCGGCCGCCGACATCCCGCACAAGTGGACGGCTGTGTTCACGCCTATCTTCGCCTCCCCGGATGCCGAGAGCCGCTGGCGCACCCAAACGCACCGCGGCTGAGCACCCGTGATCGGGCCGGTGAATTTGTGAGCGAACGCGAGCCGGGGGCGCTTGCTTGCCGCCCTGCTATCGGGTACAATTAGCGCGCGATGTGCCCGGATGGATGTGGCCTCCGGCACCGAGTTGGATCGGTTTATCAGCGAGGGGATATAGGAGGATCCGCGGTTGGAGTTTTTGCACGGTTTGGAAAACCAACTCTGGACTTTTATCGAAGGGCTATATAACACGGTCGGCTGGCTGGGTGTCGTCGTGATGATGGCGATCGAGAGCGCCTGCATCCCCCTGCCGAGCGAGGTAATCATGCCCCTCTCGGGCGGTTATCTGGTCCATAGCTGGGTCGATCTGGTGATCGCCGGGCTGGCCGGGGCCATCGGCTGCACCCTCGGGTCGGCGCTGGCCTACTGGGTGGGGGCGCTCGGCGGGCGCCCGCTGATCGAAAAGTACGGCAAGTATATCCTGATCAATCACCACCACCTCGACACCGCGGACCGCTGGTTCGCGCGCTGGGGCGAGGCGACGGCCTTCTTCTCGCGCCTGGTGCCGGTTGTGCGGACCTTCATCTCCTTCCCGGCGGGCGTGGCGCGCATGAACTTCCCCAAGTTCCTGCTCTACACTTTCCTCGGCTCGTTCCCCTGGTCGTTCCTGCTGGCGTGGGCCGGTTGGACCTGGAACCCGCGCGATGTGCGCGAGGCGTTGCGCCCCTTCGACATCCCGATCGCGCTGATCATCCTGGCCCTGGTGGCCTGGTTTGTGGTGCGCGCCGTGCGCGAGCGCCGGCAGTCGTCCGCCCCGACCGGCGGCAAGAACGCCCGCGGCACGGTGGCCGCGCGGCGGGCGGATCGGCAACCCGAGGTGAAGGTGCCGGTGGCCCCCGCCGGTCCCACCCGGCGGCGCAGCAGCCGCGGCTATGTGCCCCCGGCGAATAAGCGCACGCCGCCGAAGGCCGAATGAGCGGCGCCGTGAACATCAGCCGGCACCTGGAGCAGATCGGCGACGCGCTGCTGCGCGATCTGGAAGCCAAGAACAGCGCCCGCGAAAAAGCGCTGGCCGACTCGCGGGCCACGATCCGCAACTGCGCCCAGTCGGTGCGCGCCACGCACCGGGCCGAGTTCGACCGGGCGCGCGAGTTGCTGGCCGAGGCCGCCGCTCAGGTGGCTGCCACCCGCACCGCCCTGGCCGCCGCGCCCGACATCTACTGGACGGGCTACGTGCAGGACGCGCAGAAGGAATTCGCCGAGGCCAGCATCATCCACGCCGTCGTGGCCGGGCAGACCGTGCCGGGGCCGGCGGATCTGGGGGTCGAGGCGGCGCCCTACCTGAACGGACTGGGCGAGGCGGCGGGCGAGATGCGCCGCTACGTGCTCGACATCATCCGCCATGGCGAACTGGCCCGCGGCGAAGAGGTGCTGGGGGTGATGGAGGAGATCTATAGCCTGCTGGTGACCATCGACTATCCTGACGCCGTGACGAACGGGCTGCGCCGCACCACCGACATGGTGCGCGGCGTGCTCGAACGGACGCGCGGCGACCTCACCTTTGCTATCCAGCAGCAGATCTTGACCCAGGCCCTCGCGCAGCATCTCCCCGCCGGGACGGCTGTCGATCTGCCGGGCTACATGCCCGCCGGCGACAACGGCGAGGGAGCGTAGATTCCATGCCGCCGCGCCGGCGCGCCGTCCGGCCGGTCAGTGGGCCGCCTGCCGCTAAAGAGGCAGCGGCGGCCACTCCACCCAATCGCCCCCGATCCACCGGGTACATCGTGCGGGCGAGCGAACTCGGTAGTTATAGTTATTGCCGGCGCGCCTGGTGGCTGCGCTATGTCGCCGGACTGGAGCCGCCGGAAGCGGCGCGAGCGCGCCTCGAAGGCGGCCATTTGCGGCACGCCGAACATGGGCGCGGCCTGTGGCTGGCCGGGGTGCTGTGGAAACTGGGCGTCGTCTGCCTGGTGCTGGCCGGCGTCCTGGCGCTGTTCTGGCTGCTCACCGGCCTGCTCACGCATTAGCCCGCAATTTAGGAGGTTCTCCGCCAATGGCCCGTATTGGCTTTGTTACGGACAGCACCGCCCACGTACCCGAAGAGTTGATCACCAAATACGATCTGCGGATCGCCGACCTGACCGTGCAGTTCGGCCAGGAGAGCTTCCGCGAACACGCCGACCTCGACACCGACGATTTCTTCCGCCGGCTCAAAGAGTCGCACACCCTGCCGACGAGTTCGCAGCCGAGCCCGGAAGAGTTTCTGCGCGCCTACAAGAGCCTGGCACAGGACCACGACAGCATTATCTGTGTCACCCTGTCGCACAAGCTGAGCGGCACGATCAATTCGGCGCGCCTGGCCGCCCAGATGGTCGAGAGCGACGGCGTGAAGGTCACGGTGATCGACAGCCTGTCGGCCTGGATGGGCACCGGCTTGCAGGTCATCGCCGGGGCGCAGGCCGCCGCCGCGGGGAAGTCGCATGAAGAATGCGTGGCCTTAATCGAGGAACTGGTCAAGCGGATGCAGGTGCTGCTGGTGGTCGATACGCTGGAGTACTTGCAGCGCGGCGGGCGCATCGGCGGGGCGCAGGCGATGATCGGCACCATGCTGCAGATCAAGCCCGTGCTCACCGTCCGCGACGGTATGCTGCAACCGCTGGAGCGGGTGCGCACCAAGCGCAAGGCGCTCGACCGCATCATCGACATCATGGCCGAGCACGTGGGCACGCAGCCGTATACCGCGGCGCTGGGCCACGCGCAGGCCGAGGCTGAGGCCGAGGAGTTGCGCAAGCGCATCCTCGCCCGCCTGCCGCAGGTGCGCGACATGTACCTCAGCCCGGTCAGCCCGGTTGTGTCGGTCCACATCGGCCCCGGCGCGATCGGCCTGGTCTATTACGTCAACCCGCCCGACCAGCCGTAGGTGGCGCTATGCAGCGTATCGCCCACTTTATCCTGATCGAGGCGCCCGTCGAGCGGGTCTTCGCCTTCGTGGCCGACTACCGCAACGTGCCGCGGATGCAGACCCAGTTCAAGAGTGTCCGCCTGCTCAGCCCGCAGGAACGCGGGTTGGGCGCGCAGATCGAGGCGCTCGGCT
Organism: Chloroflexia bacterium; assembly: GCA_035693165.1. GTDB lineage: Bacteria > Chloroflexota > Chloroflexia > QHBQ01 > JAICKM01 > JAICKM01. The sequence continues at coordinate 10,620 of DASSGZ010000359.1, forward strand.
CTTTCCGCGGCATGCCGCTCACCGCACAGATGACCATCGTCGGCTTTGAGGAGCCGCATGTGCTGGTGAGCGACAGCACCGGCGGCGTCCGCAGCCACACCACCTGGCGCTTCGACGCCCACCCCGGCGCCACCCCCGCGGCCCCCCCGCGCACCCGCGCCGCCGTCGTCATCGAATACGAGATCACCATCCCCGGCCTCTCCCTCCTCAGCGGCCTGGTCCACCGCGACGTAGACAACCTGACCATGGACTCCCTCCGCCGCCTCAAGGTGCTCGTCGAAGCCGAAAGCTAACGAGTGCTGAGTGCTGCTCGCGCAGCGGTGCGTAGCACATTGCTGAGTGCTGAGTGGGGACGAGGGTTACGTGAGCCGGGTTGAGCGCTTTGAAGAGTTGATCGCGTGGCAGAAGGCGCGTTCACTGACATCGGCCATCTACGAGATCACTCGCCAGGGCGGGTTTGCCCACGACTTTGGGCTTTCGAGCCAGATACAGCGGGCCGCCGTCTCAATCATGTCCAACGTCGCCGAAGGCTTTGAGGGCAACAGCCCCGCCGAGTTCCACCAGTTCCTCTCCACGGCCAAAGCCTCATGCGCCGAACTCCGCTCGCAGCTTTACGTCGCTCTGGATGGTGGCTATCCCCCACACGAGCGATTTACGCAACTCATCCAGCAAGCGGAAGAGGTAGCCAAGATCGTCGGCGGCGCGGAGGCCGCCGTAGAGCGCCAGAGGAACGAACACCGGGGAAAGTAACCCCAAACTCGGAGGATTTAGTACTCGCCAAACTCAACCGACTGCTTGCTCAACTCAACACTCCTCGTCCCCACTCAGCACTCAGCAGTGTGCTACGCACCGCTGCGCGAGCAGCAAGCAGCACTGAGAAAGGGCCCGGAGGGCGGCCACCACATGACGGGGCGGGTGGCCGCCGACCGGAATCAGCCGGGACGGGCGCCACGAACCAGGCGGCGAGCCGCCGTGGTCGGGAATTGGGGGAAACGCCTGTCCCGGCTGATCTTGACCTCCAGATCAAGAGCCGGCGCGCGGGCCGGACGTTAGCGCAGCGGCGCGCTGGACCAGCCGTCCGCCGCATCGCGGGAGGATGGCGACCAGGCGCGCCGGCGCCAGGGCAGATCAGGTTCGTCGTCGATCTCGGCGGGGCGCCGCACCAGCGTGATGGGCAGATGCAGCGGCCCGGCGCCGGTGGGGCGCCGATCACAGCCAAAGCCGAACAGTTCAAAGCGGTACGGCCCCACGGGCAGCGGCCAGCCGTCGGCGTCATGCCCATGCCAGACCAGGGTGTTGGCCCCGGCGCGGATCTGGATCTCGCCCAGGCTCAGCACCCAGGTGCCCTGGCCGTTGAAGACAACCAGCGTGGCGTAGCCATCCTCGGCGGCGTCAAAGTAGATGCGCACCTGCTCGCTGTCCGGGTCGAACTGCGGGCGGCTGGCGCGCAAATTGGCTAACTGCTGGGCCATGCTGGGGCCTCCTCGGTGGTATCACGACCGCGTCGTCTATTTGAGGCTACTATAGCAAGGCGCTGTCGTAAATGTGTCGAAAAATCAGGCGGGGCGGGGGCAGGGCCCGGCGACATTTTCGCAGGCCAGGAGGGTCAGGCGAGGCGCCCGGTCCGGCGCAGGGCGGCGAGGTCGCGCTGGATGGTGCGCAGCGACACGCCGAAACTGCGGGCCAGCGCGGCATCATCGAGGGCGGTACCGCGCTCGGCGGCGTCGTGGAGCATGATCAGCAATTCGGCCCGGCGCCCGGCCACCTTGCGCTCGACTTCGGGTGCATCCAGGCTGTCATCACCGCTCCCGCCGGGCAGCCCATCCGGCGCGGCGGCGCGCGCCTCCCAGCCAGCGCGCAACACCCGGCACTCGCGCACGCCCTCCAGGTAGGAGGGGCGCAGGAAGGCGCCGCCCTGCTCCGCCGTCGCCATCATGCGGGCGTAGCCGCGCTCCAGCACGGCGTCAGCGTCGGCCGAGGGACCGGACGCGGCGAGGACAGTGTAGCAATGGGCCAGCACTTCGACCGACGGCTCGGCCCAGGTGAGCCGGTTCGGCGGCGGCCCGGCATCGAGCGCGGCCAGGGCGTCCTGCACGGCGTGGCGAGCTGCCCCGGCGCGGCGCAACCCCAGGTGCGCCCGCGCCATCTGGGCGGGGAAGACCGGGGCATACTGGCCGCCTGCGGGCCGGCCCAGGCTTTGCCAGAGCGCATGGCTGCGCTCCACGACGGCCAACCCGGCGCCGAAGCTGCCCTGGTCCAGCAAATGGTCGCCCAGCCAGAGTAACGCCTGCATAGTGGAGAACCGGGCGCCCAGCCCCTCCAACGTGCGCACGGCTTCTTCCAGGTCGGCGCGCGCCGCGCCGGGATCGCCGAGCACGGCCTGGATCTGGCCGCGGGTGCCGAGCAACATGGCGATGTCGTGGCGGCTGCCCGCGGTGCGGGCCAGCGCCAGGGCCTGATCGAGATGCCCTTGCGCCTCGGCATAGCGCCCAAAGCGCGCCAGCAACTCGGCCAGGTTTTGATGCGCCGTCTCCTGCAAGGGCAGCGACCCGGTTTCATCGGCCAGCGCCAGGAAGCGGGTGAACAACTCGTAGCTAGTGGCCGGGGCGCCGACATACAGCGCCAGGTTGTTCAAGAGGCGCGCTTCCAGGTGCACGGCCTGGGGCACCCGGCGCACTTTTGCCAGACCCTCTTCGAGCAAGGCCACCGCGCGGTCAAGCTCGCCGATCTCGCCGTAGACCGGCCCCAGCAAGCTGAGGATCTCGACCTCGCCGCGCAGATCGCCCAGGTCGCGATAGCAGACCAGGGC
>DASSGZ010000360.1:0-12272 GCA_035693165.1 Chloroflexia bacterium
GAGACGGCGATGACGCCCAGGATGAAGATCTCCATATATTTGCTGACGCCCTCGACGTGGCCGAAGGCGTTGCCGATGACAAAGCCCAGGACGGTGAGGCCGACGGTCCAGAGGAAGCCGCCCAGTACGTTGAACAGGACGAAGCGCCGGTAGTCCATCTGGACGGCGCCCGCGACAATCGGCACGAAGGTGCGGATGAACGGGGCAAAGCGCGCCAGGACGATGGCCTTGCCGCCATGTTTGGCGTAGAAGGCTTCGGCGGCCAGCAGGTTCTTGCGGCGGAACAGCAGCGACGCCTCGCGGTTGAACAGCGGCGGCCCGACCTTCTTGCCGAACCAGTAGCCCACATTGTCGCCCAGCACGGCGGCCACGAACAGCAGCGGGAGCAGCACGTTGAGGTCGAGGTGCCCCTTCCAGGCCAGCAGCCCCGCCGTCAGCAGCAGCGAGTCGCCCGGCAGAAAGAAGCCGAAGAACAGCCCGGATTCGGCGAAGATGATGGCGAACAGGCCGAGATAGCCGGCGGTTTCAATGAGTTGTTCGATATTAAACCCCATCGCGTGGTGAATTATCCTCCGTGTGGCGCCGCGGCCCGGTCCGGCGGCGTGTGGAATGCTTGGTGCAATATTTTGGCGGCAATAAAGAACGGGCCATGCTGGTCGTTGCGCGCATGGTCCGCCACAGTCGTCATTGTACCAAGGGGGTCGCCGCCGGTTCAAGCCCGGCGGGCCTTTTCTTATCCAATGCTCAGGCTGGGCGCCCGGAGGCTCAAGCCTCCGGCTAGCCTTGCGCAGGCCGCGCAGGCGGCCTTTGTAGACCTAGCCCGACCCTTGAGGGGCGGGCGCGTGGCGGCGCGTGGCGAGGGGCGAGGCGCTTCGGCTATAATGGGCGTATGGATGAGCCGATACGGGTGCGCTGCCTGGCCTGCCAGGCGCGCCTGGAACTGCCGCCGCGAGCGACCTATGCCGCCTGTCGCAAGTGCGGCAGCGAATACCTGGTGAGCCGGCGCGGCGGGGCGTATGCGCTGCAACCCCTGGCACCGGAGGAGGTGGCGCTGACACAGCAGGTGGCGGCGGTCGAGCGCGAGCAGGAGATGGGCTGCGCCAATACGGCGCTCTCGCTGCTGGCCGGGATCGTGATTCTGTTCTGCGTGGTCGGCGGCCTGGGGCAGGTGCTGTTCAATAATCGCCTGATCTGCGTGGGCTCGTGGGTGGTCGCGCTGGCCCTCGTGGTGCCGGGAGCGATTGTGATGTTGCGCAACCTGCAGCGCGACGGGCGGCGCAAGGCGCGCCTGCTGGCCCAGCCGCCCCCGGCGCCCGAAACGCCCGCGCCGCCGCCCGTCGCCGGGCCGGATGCGCCCGCGACGGAATCGACGGAACCGTAACGCGGCAGGACCCAGGCGAAACGCAGGCGGGTCGATCCGACCCGCCTGCATCAGTATGCGGTGGATGAGAACCTTAGCGGATCAGCGCGCCGAAGGCGTTGATCATCCAGCAGAGGATCGTCCCCAGGAGCACGGCGAGCACGGCGAACATCGAGTAGATCATGCAGGTGGGCATAATCTGGTCGGTGGTCAGGCCGCGCGGCTCGTCGGTGACGGTGTCGGCCACGCGCGCCGCGCGCTCGGCGGCCAGGGCCGCGGAATCCGCCGGGGCCGCGCCGGGCCGCACCCCGGCGCCCGGCACCGCCGGCACCGCGCCTTCGGGGACCGGAGTTTTCACGACCGGCGGGTTCGCCACCACATCCGATGGGCGGCTGCGCATCCCCACCGGCGCTTCGGGAAGCCTGTTGCCGTCGGGAGTATTAGTCATGGGTCCAGCGTCTCCTCCTCGTGCGTGCCCGGCGTGCAATGTCGCGGGGTTGTGCTTTTGTGCACAGAACGCCGCCATTATACCGCAGAAGGGGGTTTGGCACAATGGCTATAGAGCGCGATAATTCGCGATGCACGGATGTTCCGTGGTTGCGCGGTGGAACACGCCGTGCTGTGTGGTATACTACAGCGTTGAGACAGGGTTGCATGCGGAGCCCCGCATGCCGGAAAGGATAGAGTTACTGCTTTGGCTTCCCTTACTAATTCCGCCGCCACTGCGGCGCCCGGCCAACCGATTGAGTTAGTGCCTGCCTGGCCCGCCGGCCTCGACGAGCGCCTGGCGCAGATGCGGGAGATTGTCGCCGGGTTCGGGCGCACGCTGGTCGCCTATTCGGGTGGCGTGGACAGCGCGGTGGTGTTGAAGATCTGCCGCGATGTGTTGGGCAAAGACCAGGTGCTGGGCGTGCTGGCCCAGTCGGAGAGCTACGCCTCGCGCGAGATGGAGTCGGCGATGAACGCCGCCCGCGTGATGGATGCGACCGTGCGCGTGATCCACACAGAGGAACTTGCCAACCCCGATTATGCCCGCAACCCCGCCAATCGTTGCTATTTCTGCAAGCAAACGCTGTTTGACGACCTGGCGCCGATCCAGGCCGCGGAAGGCTACCGGACCATCGCCGACGGCTTCAACGCCGACGATATCGGCGATCACCGGCCCGGCCGCCAGGCGGCCCGCGAACGGGGCGTGCGCAGCCCGCTGCTGGAAGCCGGCATGAACAAGGCCGATATCCGCGCCGTGGCCAAGCGGTTGGGCTTGCCCATCTGGAACAAGCCGTCGCTGGCCTGCCTCTCGTCGCGCATCCCCTACGGCACGCCCGTCACCGCCGAGGCGCTGGCCCAGATCGACGCCGCCGAGAATGTCCTGCGCGATCTCGGCTTCGAGCAGGTGCGCGTGCGCCACCACGGTGAGCAGAAGCTGGCGCGCATCGAGGTCGACCCGGCGCTGCTGCCCGCGCTCGTGGCGCCCGGCACCCGCGAACAGGTGGTGGCCCGGCTGAAGGAGCTGGGCTACCGCTATGTCGCCATCGATCTCGCCGGGTATCGCTCGGGTAGCCTGAACGAGATGCTGACCCGGTGAATCCCGAACAATTGCGCGCGCTGCTGGCGCAGGTGGCGGCGGGCGATCTCGCCCCGGAGACGGCGCTCCAGCAGATCCGGTCGTTACCCTACGAGGACCTGGGCTTCGCCCGCATCGACAATCATCGCACGGTGCGCACCGGGCTGCCGGAGGTCATTTTGTGCTCCGGCAAGACGCCCGATCAGGTCGTCCAGATCGCGCAGCACATGGCCGGGCGGGGGGTGCCGGTGCTGGGCACCCGCTGCGCGCCCGAAACCTGGGCCGCCGTCGAGGCCGCCGTGCCGGGTGCGCGCTACTACGCCCTGCCGCGCCTGTTCGTGGTGCCGCCCGATGCCGAGACCCAGGAACGGACGGCGGCCCTGGCCGCGCGCCGGGGCGTAATCGCGGTGTGCAGCGGCGGCACCAGCGATATGCCGGTGGCCGAGGAAGCCGCGCTGACCGCCGAGATCATGGGCAACCGGGTGCTGCGCCTGTACGACGTGGGCGTCGCCGGGATCCACCGGCTGCTGAGCCACACCGCCGAGTTGCAGCAGGCGAGCGTGGTCATTGTGGTGGCCGGAATGGAGGGGGCGCTGGCGAGCGTGACGACGGGCCTCGTGGGCGCGCCCGTGATCGCCGTGCCGACGAGCATCGGCTATGGCGCGAACTTTGGCGGCCTGGCCGCGCTGCTGACCATGCTCAATAGCTGCGCGCCCGGTTCCGCGGTCGTGAATATCGACAACGGGTTTGGCGCCGGCTACATGGCCGCGCGCATCAACCGGGTAGGAGAAGACGACATATCCCGCGAGGCCAACTCCTGACTTGATTTATACCGATGCTTCTCCGTGCAGCGCGGTCTAAGAATCTGCCGCCCGGCCAGCCGGCAGACGTGCCCTGCTGCGCGCTCAATCCCATTGGCCTGTAGCCACCGCGCCCGGCAGGGCCGGCTCTATGCCACCAGCTTAACGGAAGGCCCATGATTTCACATCCTCATGCCGCCACCGCGGGCCGGACACGGCGCGCCGTCCTCTGGCTCGGCGTGCTCGCCGCGCTACTCGCCGTTCCCGGCCTCTCTGCGCCGCCCGCTGCCCGCGGCCAGGACGCCGCGCCGCCGCCCGCCGCTACCCGCACGGTTCCGGCCCCCGGCCCGGCGCAGGCCGGCGCGCCCGGTTCCGCCGCGCCCCAGCCCACCGGCCTCACCGCCGTCCATCGCAGCGGGCAAACCTTCCTCACCTGGCAGGAGCGTAGCGATCTCAGCGGCGAGTCCTACCACGTCTATCGCTCGGCGCAACCCATCACTGCCGCCACGCTCAGCGCCGCCCGTCAACTCACGAGTCGCTGGGGCGCGTTGCCCGAAGGCAGCAGTATTTTCTGGAGCGAGCGGTCCTATCCCGACTCCGTTCGCGGCGGGGTCCCGGTTGTGGGAAATTACGTGATCAGCGACCTCGGTCCGCAACTGCCTGATACCACGGGGTTGTTCGTCTGGACGCCTAAGGAAGCAGGTTTGTACTACTACGCCGTCACCACTGTCGTGAACGGGATAGAAAATGTCGTTGATTTCGGTGTGGATAATAGCCTCGCTATCCCGATCAACGAGGTGCCTGCCGATCCGGCCCCGGTGCGGATCTGGCAGAGTCCCGACGGGTATGGGACCGTTTATACTCAGTTCCTGGACTACGAAACCTACAATCCCACGTTGAATCTGGTCCATTACACACTACCGCTTGGCGCGACGGCGGCACCGCATCCGCAGTATGCCTTCAACTATAGCCTGGCCTTGCCTGCCCCCGCGGATTGCGCGGATCAACCGCCCGACCGCTACCCGCTGGTCATGGTGCTGCACGGCTATGGTAGTCGCTATCGCAATACGGTGGCGAATTCCGGCACCTGTGCGGTGTTCCTGTATGGCGACGATCCGGGCAACACCTGGTATTTCGGGGAGTCGGATACCTGGGACTTCCGGCGGGGTGCCTGGCCTACGAGCGGTGCTGTCGTCAATTATACGGAAGAGCGCCTGCTGCGTGCCCTTTATGACACCGAGCGCGGCTACGGCACGGCCGGGTTTCCCATCGATCCGCAGCGCCGCTACGTCATGGGGGGCAGCATGGGCGCGAGCGGCGCTCTTTCGTTCGGCCTGCGCTATCCCAAAGTCTTCGCCGCGATCTATGCGAATCTGCCTATGACCAACCCCCGCGCCGCCGACCGTACCGAGCAACCGCCGGGCTGCTGTTCCTGGTATAACACCCTGACATCGTTATGGGGCGATGCCGTCCACGCGTTACCTGTGCGGATCATTGGTCGCTATGCGGACTCACTGCAGCGCTACAACGGCATGTCCGTCTGGGATTGGCAAAACCACCAGCAATTGACCCTGATGCGGCGCGGCGAGGACACCGCCTTGCTCGCATTTGCCCATGGTACGCTCGACACGGTGATCCATTGGCAGTCGCAGGCGAAGCCGTTCTATCAGCCGCTTTACCAGAGCCGGCGCACCTTTAGCGCCGCCATCCGCAATGTGGACCATGCGACCGGCGCCGGCAGCGCGGGCATGGGGCCTATGGTCAGCGGCAACTTCAACAACTGGCAGGTGCGCCGCGACGAGAGCGTGCCCGCGCTGACGTACGCCTCCGGCAGCGGCGCCGTGCCCCCGCCCGACGGCGTGCCGTCCGACTACAACCTGAATCTCGAATGGGGCGCGTCGTGGCATGCGTTTCCCGGCAGCGCGCCCCCGGTGGATACGCGCAGCGAGTGGGGCATCGATCTGCGCACGACCGACGGCAGCAGCCAGACAGTCGATGTGACGCCCCGCCGCTTGCAGCACTTCACGGTGGACGCGGGCGCCACCTACCACTGGACCGTCCAACCCCTCACGGGCACCGCCGTGCTCACCGAGGGCTATGTGACCGCCGACGCCGAGAGCCTCGTCACCGTGCCCGGCGTGCCGGTGGATGGGGCCGGGATCCATCTGCGTATCCGGCGCAGCGCGGCTGCGCCCACCCCAACGCCGGTGCCGCCCACCGCGACGGCCACGCCGCCCGGCGGTACGCCCGGCCCCGGCTGCGTGATCCAGTTCACCGATGTGCAGCCCGGCGATTACTTCTACGCCCCGGTCCAGTATCTCTACTGCCATGGCTGGATCTCGGGTTACAGCGACAACACGTTCCGGCCCGCGAATACGGCCAGCCGCGGCCAGGTCACCAAGATCGTCGTCCTGGCCTTCGGCCTGCCGCTCGTCACCCCGGCCACGCCGACCTTCAGCGATGTCGCGCCCGGCGATGTGTTCGATCCCTACATCGAAACCGCCGCCGCCTACCACCTGGTCAACGGCTACAGCGACGGCACCTTCCGGCCCTACAACAACGTGAGCCGCGGGCAGTTCGCCAAGATCCTGGTGAACGCCTCCGGGTGGTCGATCCTCACCCCCGACCGGCCCGACTTCGCCGACGTGGGGCCGACCAACCCGTTCTATAGCTACGTCGAGACCGCCTATGCCCACGGGGTCATCAGCGGCTACAGCAACTTTACCTTCCGGCCCTTCAACAACGTGACCCGCGCGCAGATCGCCAAGATCATCTACAACGCCCAGCCGCAGCCGCTGCGCCGCTAGCCGCTTGTGCCGGCCTGCGCCGGTCCGGTCGCGGATTCGAGCGCGGCGGTCCGCACGGGGCGGGTGCGCGCCAGATCGACCACCAGGGCGAGCAGGATGCCGAGGTGGACCGCGGCGACCAGCAGCGCCACCGCCTGGCGGAACACCAGGAAGGGCGTGCCGGCGGGCGTGACGATCAGGTTTTGCCCCAGGGCCGTGGTGAACGGGGCGATGGTGAGCAGATTAAACAGGAAGGTGAGCGACAGCAGGCCATAGGCCCACCAGAGGCCCGGCATACGCAAGCGCGGGCGGGTTCGGGCTGCGGGGGCGGGGGTATGCTGGGCGGCGGCCAGCAAGAGCAGCGCGGGCACGGGGAACAGGTAGCGCTCGCGCACCTGGGCCAGCAGCACATACATGGCAAGCGAGAGCACCGCCGCGGCCAGGGCATCCCGGCCCGGCCGGCGCCAGGTGATCACCAATGTCGCACCCGCCAGCCCCGCGAACAGGGCAAGTCCGGCCACCTGATCGGACACGGGCACGCCCGGCAACTGCGCGCTGTATGGGACGCCGCGCACCTGCCCGCCGTAGAGCAGATACCAGAGGTTGTAGCCGCTCACGTCGAGCCAGGGGCTGGCCCGGACATTGGTGTAGGCGCTGGCCGCGTCGAGCAGGTTGCCGGCCCACAGCCAGGGCAGCGCGAGACCGACCGCCACCAGCAGCGCGGCGCCCGCCCCGGTCGCCAGGCCCCGTAGTCCCCGCCGGGCCAGCGATCCGCCGACCAGCACCGGCACCAGGGCCAGGCTCTGCGGCTTGGTCGCCAGCGCCAGCGCGGCGGCCACCCACGCCGGCACCAGCCGCCCGCGCTCCAGCGCCACCACGCCGGCCACGAGCGGCAGCGTATAGACGGCTTCGAATTGCCCCCACAGGGCCGAGACGTACCACACCGCCGGATTGAACAAATACAGCGCGCACACGCCCAGACTGATGCGCCGGCCCCGCCGCCGGACCGCCCAGGCCAGCAGCGCCGCGGTGGCGACATCGCAGAGCATGCCCGGCAGCTTGATCAGCGCGATGAGTGCCGTGTCGCCGCCGCGTAGCAGATGGGTGTCGAGCAGGGCGGCGCCGCCCAGCAGATAGAGGGGGATCGGCGGGTAGTTGATGGAGGTGTCCTGGTAGATGGCGGCGAGCCCGCGCAGTTCGACCAGCCGCGCCCACTGCGTGAAGACGATAATATCGTTGCTCAGGTGGGTATCGATGCCGGCGAAGGGCAGGCGCACCAGCAACCCGGCCAGCAGCAGCGCGGCCAGCACGGCGCGCGGGTGCCCGCCGATCAGTGCGCGCACTCTCGTCAGCATGGGTCTGTCCCCACATATGGTATCCGTATCTCGGCCCCGTCAGCGCGGCTCGATGCCGTCTCCGGCGGGCGCCGCGGGTGGGCTGCCGTCGCTCTCCTCGTCGGCGTCCCGTTCGTTATCCGGGCCGCCGAAACGCTCTGCGGTCTTCAGCACGCGCAGGGCAAACCAGGTGAGCACCGTCGCAAACGAGGCCACCCAGTAGAGGCCCTGCCCGGCCAGCACGCCCAACGCGGCCACCATCCAGATCGAGGCCGCTGTGGTGAGGCCGCGGACCGATCCGCCGGTGCGAAAGATGACGCCCGCGCCCAGGAAGCCGATGCCGCTGACAATCTGGGCGGCCAGGCGCGCCGGGTCGCGGTTGGTGCCCTCGCCCGCGAAGCCGTAAATACTGGCGACGGTGAAGCAGGCCGCGCCTGCCGCCACCAGCATATGCGTGCGCAGGCCCGCGGGGCGCTGCATGCGTTCGCGCTCCCAGCCGACCAGCCCGCCGAGCAGGAAAGCGGTCAGCACCCGCAGCATCATAATCAGGTCTTCGGTCGTCGGCATCGGCGGCTCCTTCGCGCGGGACGGATGGCGGGCCATCCGGGGGAAAATTGGCCGTTATTATAAGGCGATCCGGCCCCGCCCGCAAGTTGACAAAGCGCCTGCCCAGCGCATATACTTACGCGGACGTGCCGTTTTGCCCCTCGCTCCGGCGATAGACACCGGTATGCCGGCCCAGTTCCAGGAGCATCGATGACCAGTCTACAATCGGATTCCCCTGCCGGTCCGGCTGAGACGCCCGACCTCCCTCTCGGCGCGCCCGCGGCGGCCGCTGCGCAGTTGCGCGCGGTGCGCGAACGCCATGTCGCCCACCTGCGGCCCGAACTGGCCGATAGCCCCTCCCCGATCCGGGGCATGGCGCGCATGGTCAACGACGTGGTGGCCGACGCACGGCAATTGGGCGTCCCGGAGCCGGTTATCGCCGCGCATGTCGTCAACCGCACCATCGGCGATGTCGATGTGCGGCGGATCACCGAGGTCTATAACGGGGTGGACTATAGCACCATCGGCGAGGACCTGGGCGTGATCTTGCCCGGCGAGGTCATCAACGGGCGGGTCAGCGACGGGGCGACCTACCTGGAGATCCGCCGGCGGATGCTGGAATTCGAGCGCCGGCTGCTGGCCGACTACAGCTTCGACACGCACATCTACGACCTGTCGGGCATCGGCAACCCGCTGTTACGCGAACGCCTGGCCGCCCGCTTCCGCGACCACTACGGCGTGCCCGCCACGGCGGAGCAGACCTTTGTCAGTATCGGCGGGCTGGATGCCATCGACAAGTCGTTGCGCGGGTTTGCCTATTACTTCCGCCAGAAGTATGGCGGGCGGGTGGGGTTTGCCTTCCCCGCGCCGGGCTTCGCCGTGCCGCTCTGGCAGGCGACCAGCCTGGATATGGACATCATCAACTTCCCGACCCGCGAGGCCGACCGTTTCCAGCTCACTCCGGAGACCATGGCGCGCCTGCTCGCCGAGCACCCGAACCTGCGGGTGCTCTACCTGACGGTGAGCAACAACCCCACGGCGTTCGCCTACAGCCCCGCCGATCTGCGCGCTGTGCTCGACGTGATCGAGCGCGACGGCCGCGAACTGGCGATCCTCGCAGACCTGGCCTATATCGGCACCGGCCTGCCCGAGCAAGACCGGGCGCGCATGGCGGCTTTCCTTACCCCGGAGACCCTCCAGCGCACCCTGTTCGTCAACAGCTTCTCCAAAGTCTTCACCCTCACCGGCGACCGGATGGGCTATGTCTCCCTGGCGAATCCAGAGTGGGCGCAATTCCTGACCGCGGTCTGGAACAACGCCAACGCCGGGATGCCGGGTGACTGGCAACTGCGCTTCCTGGCCTATGTGTCGCTATTCGAGGAGCGGCCCTGGATCCAGGCCAAAATCCGCGATCTCTACACGCTGCGCCGCGACGCCCTGCGCGCCGAACTGGCCGCGCTCAACGCCCAATATCACGTGTTTGAGCAGGTCGGGATCGACGACCACGCTACCGTCTACAACTGGAGCAAGCTGGCGCCCGGCGAAGACATCTTCACACTGTTTGAGAAAACGGGTATCGCGGGCGTGGATGGCCGGGGCTTCGGCTACACCCCGCAATACATCCGGCTGTCGGTCGGGTTCACCCCGGTGCGGCCGGAGCAACTGGCGGCCATGAAGCAAGCGGCTGCGGGCGCGTCGCAACCACCTGCATAGGAGTCCACCATCGGAGTCCACCGGCCCATCCACGAACCTGGGTCGCCGGAGCGGCGTCCTGCCTTCTATCCACCCACCGGGCTTCTCGGCGCTGGCCGCGGAGTCCACCTGTCCCTATCCAGGAGGTTCGCGTGAAGCATAAGCGGACGTTCACCGCATCGCTGCTCAGCGGCATGCTCGCGTTGGCAGTGTGCCTGGCCCTGAGCGCCGGCACGCCCGTGCCGCTGCAGGCCCAAACCAAAACCGGCGATTTCACTTTCAGCCAGACGGGGTTCACTGTACCCTCCACGTTCATGGATTACTGGCGCAGCCACGGCGCGCTGGCCGTGTTTGGCTATCCGATTTCCCCGGTTATGAACGAAGGCGGCTACCAGGTGCAGTATTTCGAGCGCAACCGCTTTGAACTGCACCCCGACGACCCCCACGGCAACACCGTCCTCCTGGGCCTGCTGGGCACGCTGCTGACCAACGGGCGCACCTTCCCGACCAGCGACCCGGTGGCCGAAACGCCCGACCAGAAATACTTCGTGCAGACCGGCCATCGCTTGAGCGGCGTGTTCTACCGCTACTGGAATACCCACGGCGGGTTGGCGATCTTCGGCTACCCGATCAGCGAGGAAATGCAGGAAGGCGATTACAAGGTCCAGTATTTCCAGCGCAACCGCTTCGAGTACCACCCGGAACACGCCGGCACCCCCTATGAGGTTGAACTGGGCCTGCTGGGGCGCGACTACCTGTCCATGGTGCAGGGCGGGTTGGTTGCCGTGCCCGGCGGCCCGCCCAAGGCCACGTCGGATGCGAACAATCCCGCGCCGCCGATCACCGCCGGGCCGACGATGGTCCCGCAGGACGGCGCCTTCCTCAAGGGGCCGCACATCGGCTACGGTATGATCGTGCATATGTATTACCAGGACCATAACCGCATTCTCAACGCGGTGAAGGACCTGGGCTTCACCTGGATCAAGCAGCAGGTGCAGTGGAGCGACACCGAAAACCCCAAGGGCACCTACTACTGGAGCGAACTCGACCGCATCGTCAACGACACCCACGCGGCGGGCCTGAACCTGATGCTGAGCATCGTGCGCACGCCGCAGTGGGCGCGCACTTCCGGCGTCGGCTTCCCCGACCGCCCACAGGACCTGGCCGACTTCATGCAGGCCATGGCGTTCCGCTATGCCGGGCGCGTCCAGGCCTATGAGATCTGGAACGAGGAGAACCTGGGCAACGAGACCGGCCCCGACCACTGGCACCCGGCCAAGTACGCCGAGGTGCTCAAGGCGGGCTACCTGGGTGTCAAAGCCGGCGATCCCAGCGCTATCGTCATCAGCGGCGCGCTCACCCCCACCGGCGTCTACACCGACGATGCGGTGGAGGACACCTGGTTCCTGGATCAGCTTTACCAGTGGAACAACGGCGAGATCCGCAAATACTACGACGTGCTGGGCATGCACCCCTACGGCTACTGGAACCCGCCCGACGCGATGTACCCCGTGCGCCAGCCGTCGGACCAGACCCCGGCCACCGAGTATAAGAACCACGGCTCGTTCTATTTCCGCCGCATCGAGGACCAGCGTGCGGTCATGGAAAAGCACGGCGAGGGCCAGAAGCAGGTCTGGCTGACCGAGTTCGGCTGGTGCAGCGACCAGCGCGAGGGCGGCTATGTCGAGTGCATCAACAACTCGCTACAGGACCAGGCCAACTATATCGTGCGCGCCTACCAGAAGGCGGAGACCGACTATCCGTTCATGGGCGTGATGTTTCTCTGGAACCTCAACTTCAGCACCTTCCAGGAGTGGTACACCGGCCCGTCGCACTTCGCGATCCTCAACCCCGACTGGTCGCCCCGCCCCGCTTACTGGGCGCTGAAGAACATGCCGAAGCCGTAATCCGCACCCATTCCGGCCACGGGACCGGGAGTTCGCTGCTCCTGGTTCCGTGGCCGGCAGTTGCGGATACCCTCGATATGAAAATACGCCGCATTTTAGGCGTCTGGAGAGCATGGGCAATTCGCGGGCAATCGCATTTAAGCAGGGGCCATCTGTATTATGGCGCCTCGCGCTGCTCCTTCTCCTGGCCGGTGGGCTGATCGCGTGTGACTCCAGCACCGGTACGCAACCGAGCGTCCCGACCGGCACGCCCGTGTCCGTCCCGACCGGCACGCCCGTGTCC
>DASSGZ010000361.1:0-6045 GCA_035693165.1 Chloroflexia bacterium
ATCCAGGCCGCCGCGCGCGCCATGATGGGGCCGCGCGCGGTCCAGGGCGCGGTTCCCGGCGCGGCATAGCAGACACAGAACCCCACCACATAGGCTAGCGCCGCCAGCAGGCGGCCCATGGCGGCCAGGAAGGGCACATCGCCCGGTGCCGTGGGCAGCAGCCCCGGCGCGCCGAGCGCGACCAGCGCCACCAGGGGTGCGCCCAGCAAGAGCGGGCGGCCCAGCGCCTCGCGCCGCCAGTCCACGCCGGGGTGGTGGGCGCGCGCCAGCAGAGTGGCCGCCAGCAGCAAAGCGAGCGGGCCGAGCAGGTCGGGCGCGCCGGGCAGGGCCGGGGCGCCGGGCAGTGGCAGGAGGGCCCAGGCGGTCCAGGCCAGGGCCAGCGCCGCCGGCAGATCGCCTTCGCGGGCGGGCGGCCCGGCTTGCGGGGGCATTGTGCGGGTAATCCGCGGCAGCGCGAGGGCCAGCACCAGCGCGCAGACGGCGGCGAATAGTCCGCCGGGATAGAGCAGCAGCCGGGGCGCGGCGGCCAGCATGAAATCGGCGAAGGCGGCCAGGGCGCGGGCGTCAGGCATCGCGATTATCCGGCGGGAGCGGGCGCCGGTGGCGCAGCAGGCGGGTCGGGTCGAGCCAGTCGGCCCAGGCGGCGGCTTCCGGCAGCAGCGGGGCCGGGAGCGCGGGCGCGACCAGGGGGGCGGGCGGGGTCGTGGCAGCCCGTCTGCGCGGCAGGCGCGCCGCTACTTCGACCAGGGCGCCCGCCAGCACCAGCGTGGCGGCGACGCCGAGCGCGGGCCAGACGGCCAGGGTGATGTTGGCGCGCACGAGGATCAGCCCCACGCCCGGCCATTCCTGCACGCCGGCCAGGGCCGGCAGCCCGGCGGCCAGCGTGTTGAGCGCGGGCCGCAGCACATTGTCGAGCCAGGGCAGCGGCGCGACTCCGCCCAGCAGCAGCGCGCCGGCCCACAGCCCGGCGGCGATCCCGGCGGGGCCAGGTGTCTCCGGCGAATGGCGCAGCAGGGCCAGGACGACCAGCAGGCCGCCCACCGGCAGGGCCACGGTCGCCAGCAGCCAGCCGCCGGTGGTAGTCGCACCGAGCAGCAGCCACAGCCCGGCCAAGCCGAGTGTGGGCGGGAGTCCGCCCAGCGCGCCCAGCCCGACCAGGCGGGGCAGGCCGCGCGCCGCGCTTAGCGCCAACCCGGCCAGCCCCGCGGCCAGCCAGACGACGGCGCCCGCCACGCCCACCGGGTTCCCGCTGCCCAGGCCGATCAGCACGACGGCGACCAGGTAGCGCCGGCCTGCGCGCAGGGCCGCTGCGTGGTCGGGGGCGACCAGGGCGGCCAGGGCGGCACTCGCCAGAGTGAGCAGCCCGACCGTCAGCACGGCCAGCCGCCCCCAGGCATCCCACGGCCCGGCGCCGAGGCTGCGCAGCAACGGGATGAGCGCCGCAGTGCCGTATAGCGCGCCGAGCCAGGCATCTCGCGCGCCGCGGTTGGCCGGGGTGCCGCCCGCGAACGGCCAGGCGCCGGCCCCGGCGGCGCCCGCCAGCAACGCCAGGATCACGAGTTCCGCCGGCAGCACCGGGATCGGGCGGCCCGGCAGGGGATGGGCGTCGAAGGCGCCACTCCAGGCCACGGGCAGCAGCAATACCGGCGCGAGCCACGCCAGCCGGGCGCCCGGCGCCCCCGCCAGGACGCGCCCCAACGCGGCCAGGGCCAGCCCCGCGATCTGCCCGGTCGTCTCGCCTGCCAGCGCCACCAGCGCCGGCCCCCCCAGCGTGAGCAGCGTGGCGATCCACCGGGGCCGGGGCGTCGTGCCGGACGCCGTAGGCGGTGCCGGCGAGGCGGGCAAGGCCAGCAGCAAAGTGAGGAACAGCAGGCTGAGCGTATCCAGCCGCAGGCCGGCGCCGGGCAGGGGCGCCCAGAGCAGCGGCTGTTGGTGCGCCGGTCCCAGCCACCAGCCCCAGGCCCCCACCGCGATCAGCAGCGGCAACAGGCCGTTAAACATCGGCACAGGAAGCTGTCACTCTGAGCGCAGCGAAGAGTCTCGACCGGCCCTCCCCTGTCACTCTGAGCGCAGCGAAGAGTCTCGTCTCGTTTGAGCCAGGACGAGATGCTTCGCGCCGCTCAGCATGACAGGCCGGTACGCTCAGGGTTGGAGCAGCTCCGAGATGGTGACTACGCGCAGGCCCTTGGCATAGAGCCGGTCCAGTTCCTCCGGCAGCGCCTGGGCCGACGCTTCGGCGGCGATGTGCTGCAAGATGATCGCCCCGTCCAACTCAATCGAGGACTCGGTCACGCGCTTGAGGATAAAGTCCTTCGTCTTGGGCTTGCCGACCGAGTCGAGACTGTCCCAGGTCCAGAAGATGGACCGGTAGCCCTGGGCCGCCGCGACTTTTAGCACGTGGCCGGTCTCGTCGCCGTAGGGCGGGCGCCAGTAGGGCTTGGTGCTCACCCCGGCTTCGCGCTGGATGATCGTCTCGCACTTCTGCAACTCGGTGATCATCTGGTCGTCGGTCAGCTTGGGGAACGAGGGGTGCGAGTAGCTGTGGTTCGCGATTTCGTGCCCGGCGGCGACGATGGCGCGCAGTTCGTCGGGATTCTCCTCGGCCCATTTGCCGGTGATGAAGAAGGTGATATGCGTGTTGTGTTTGCGCAGGGCGTCGAGGATCTCGGTGACGTAGCCCGTGCCGGCCCCCGCGTCGAAGGTGAGGGCAATCTGATGCTTGCCGGGCGGTACCTTGATGACCTGGCTCATGTCGCCGGGCACCTTGGTGCGGTCGACGACGGGCGGTGGGCCGCTCACCGGCGTACCCGTGGCCTCGCTAGTGGGGGCGGGGGTTTCCTCGCCGGGCGCGCTGGTTTCCGTAGCCGCCGGGGCGGTGGCTTCGCTGGTCGACGTGGGCGGGGCCGGGGCCGGCGTGCGGGTCGGCGGGACGCGGGTCGGCGGGCGCGGCGTGACGGTCGCGGGCGCCGGGAGCGGCGTGTCGGACGGCGGGACGGCGGTATCGGTGGGCGCCGCCACCGTGTCCGTGGGCGGGACGGCGGTGTCGGTGGCGGGCACGGCGGTGTCCTTGGCCGGGACGGCGGTATCGGTGGCGGGTGCGGATGTCGCCGTGGGGGCCACGGTGGCCGGCGCGACCGGCGTGGTGGTGGGATTGCCGCTGTCACAGGCCAGGGTCAGGGCCAGCAGCGCGCCACAGGCCACGGCGGCCAGGGTGCGGCGGGCGGGATAGGTGATCACCGGGGAAGGGTCCTTTCTGTGCGACGGGCGATTCTGTCCGGCCACGAAAAAACCCCGGCGCGGGCCGGGGCTAGGCGTTCATGGGTGGGCGTACATGGGCTCGAACCATGGACCTCACGGATGTGAACCGTGCGCTCTGACCAACTGAGCTATACGCCCACAGACGCTGCTATTATAGCAGATCCCGCGCGGGCGTGCAAGCGCGAAAGCCGGGCGATTCGGCGCGCCCGCCAGCCGCAAACGGCGTGCCCGCACGCGGCGGGGGCGGACACATCGGTCCGCCCCTACGCAGGCGAGGCGGCCCCGCCGGGTGCCTCTACGCGGGCTGGATACGCATGGGCAGGCCGCCGGGGATGACCGTGGTGATGAAGCCCGCCTGCACCGGGGGTTCGAGGCTGGCGGGTTCCATCTGGTAGTTGCGCAGTACATGGGCTGCCAGCGCCTTGACCTCGATGTTGGCGAAGTTGATGCCGATGCAGATGCGCGACCCGCCGCCGAACGTGACCAGCGCGTAGGGCGTGCGCTTCTCCTCATCGCGCGGGGGGGCGAAGCGGTCGGGGTCGAACTCCTCCGGGTTGGCGAAGACCTCGGGCAGGTGGTGCGTGGCGGCCAGGGCCAGGCGGATCTGGGTGCCCGCCGGGATCGTGTAGCCGCCAAATTCCACGTCTTCCAGCATGCCGCGCGGCACATGGAGCACTGGCGGATGCAGGCGGCCGGTCTCGCGGATGAAGTTGTCCAACTGCTTCATGCCGCGCATCATTTCCACGGTGATCGGCGCCTGCGAATCGCCCATCAACCCGGCCAGCTCGGCGGCGATGCGGGCGCGCTGCTCGGGCATGGTCGCCAGGTAGTAGAGCACCCAGGCGGCCAGCATCGTAGTCGTCTCGTGCCCGGCCACCAGCAAGATGTTGAGATGGCCCAGCACCTGCTCGTCGCTCAGCGCCTCGCCGTTCTCGTCGCGGGCGCGCACGATCATGCCGAGCACGTCGCGCGGCTGCACACCGGCGGGGCTGGCCCGCCGTTCAGCGATGATCCGGCGCAGCGTCTGGCCCAGTTCGGCGCGGGCGGCCATCGCCTTTTGCATATACTCCTCGTAGGTCTCGGCTGTTACCATGCCGCCGCCGTAGAGGAGGGTATAGAACAGTTGCTGGAGCCGTTCGACCTCCGGCCCGCGCGGCACCCCGGCCAGTGCCCGCGCCGCCACGTCGAAGGTGATCTCGCGGGCGCCCTGGTACACGTCCACCTCGCCCCGCTCGGCCCAGCGCGCGGTGTGCTCGGCGATCACATCCTGCAGCAAGGGCAAGTAGGACTCCATGTAGGCGCTGGTAAACGCCGGGTTCCACATCTTGCGGTGGCGGGCGTGCTCAGGGTCGTCCATGTTCAACAGCCCCTTGCCCATGATCTCGCCGATGACCGGCGTCCACCCGCGGTCGTGGCTGAACGCCTGGCGGCGGGTGTGCATCACCATGCGGTTGGCCTCCGGTCCCACCAGGAACACGGTCAATAGTCCGACCTGCGGCCCGTCGTCGATTATTCGTTTGAACACCGGGCCATGTTCCTGTGCCTGCTGGGCCTCTACGACCGGCAACCGGCCTGTCCAGAAGTCCTCCTCGGTGAATTGCAGCACCGGCATCTCGGCAATGCCTTTTGTCGCAGTCGTCATAGGATCAACAACCTCCTCGTTTTGCGGGCACAGGATTGTCGTGGGCCGTGCCTCCCGCCCGATTTCTCCCAGTGTACTCCGTCCCCAGCCCAATTACCAGCCCCGGCGCGCCGCAAGCGCCGGCTATGGGCGCTCAGACCGGGATCGGATCCTTCACTCCTATTACGGAAAAGTTCGAGGGGCGTTGCAGATCGGTGTCCGCGACAATGCGCGTGGTGGGGAAGCCGGCGGCGATCATCATGCGCGCGATTTCCGCGCCGGTGTAGGGCCGGCATTCCGGGGTGCCGATGACGGCGTTCGGGTCGCCGCCGCCCCACTTTTCCCTGGGCAGGACGGTGATGACCAGTTTGCCGCCCGGTTTCAGCACGCGGTGGAGTTCGCGCAGGGCCGCCGGGGGTTGCGGCCAGAAGTAGATGGTGTGGATGCCGAAGGCTTTGTCGAAAGTGCCATCCGCGAAGGGCAGATGATCGGCGGTGGCGAGGTGCAGGCGCACCCGCCCGGCTTTGACGGCGGCGGCATTGCGGCGGCGCGCCGTCGCGAGCATGGTGCGCGAAAAGTCGACCCCGGCCACGAGGCCGCGCGGCACGCGGCGGGCCAGCGCCTGGATGGCGATGCCCGGCCCGAATCCGATCTCCAGGATCTGATCGGCGGGTTGGGGATCGAGCAGGGCCACCGTCCAGCGGTTTTCGGGCTGGTGTTGCTGGGCCATCTTGCCGCCAATCCAGCGCCCGACCAGCCCGGTGGGCCGGCGATACTGACCGTCGATATATTTGCTAAACAACACGCGTTGTACTCCTTTGCGCCGTCCGCGATGAACTGGTCAAGCTTATCAGTGTTGACTTACTTTTGGATTTAGTAACTACTTGGAACAAGTGATTCCCACCATTTGAGCAGGCATCCCCGAGTAATGTACTCAAACAAATGTAGCGCCATCGGCGCGTCTTTGTCTTGCCAAACACCTCCACGCGTTCCCATGGCCGCACCAATAGTAGCTCTTTCTACAAACCCACCCTCATGTCGTTTATGTGCTGGTCTACACATTGGCGCAGGAAAAGGAATGCCGCTGTGCAATGCTTTTGATCGCCAGTTATATATCCGTTTCATCGCCCTTGTCAAAGCTTCGCGAGTCCATGGATATTGAAAGA
>DASSGZ010000362.1:0-23932 GCA_035693165.1 Chloroflexia bacterium
GCCGGCCAGCACCAGGAGGATGACAGCGGCGGCCACCTGCCAGGGCCGGGCCACGATCTGCAGCGGGCGGCGCGCGGCCGGCGCGACGGCGACCAACCGGCGGCCGTTGAGACTGACGACGGGTTCGGTGGGCGCCGCGCCGTTGCGGGAAGGAGCGGGGGGCACGGCGGGAGTATCCTGTGTGGCGGCGAGCACGCGCTGCCGGATCGCGGCACGCGCCACCGGGCGCGGTTCCGCGCGCGTCACCGTGCGCTGCATATCGGCGCTCAGCCGCAACAGAGGTTCCAGTTCGGCGCGATACTGCGGATACCGCCGCAGACACGCTTCCAGCCCCTCGTGCTCCAGCCGGCGCATACAGTCGTCTAGAGCATCCTCGATTGACAGATCCATCGATTGGTCCTTGGGCACGCCGCTCTGCGCTACGTGCCGGGCACCCGCGCGGGCTGGGTCACCGGCCGCGCCGAAACCGGTCGCCCGGCGATTACGGCGAATCGCCGGCGGGCGGATCGGCCGCCATTTTCCCGCGACGCGGGCTGAGGCGGGTGGGCGGTGCGCCTTCATCCACCCGCAATTCCTGCAACCATTTATGCAAATTCTGCAAGGCGCTATACTGCAGCGCCTTGACGGCGCCTTCGGTGCGGCCCAACAACCGGCCCACCTCGACGTTGCTCAGGCCGCCGCCGAACTTCAGGGCAATCACTTGTGCCTGCAACTCGGTCAAGCGGCCCAGCGCGATACGCAGATGTCCCCGCATATCGGCGGCTTCCGCCAATGCATGGGGATCGTCGCTGTCCGCGATCAGAAATCCGGCCAGCGGGTCGATATCCACCTGCGGCCGGCGACTGCGCTGGCGCAAGGTATCGACAACCTGATTATGGGCGATCCGGTAGAGCCAGGGGGCGAAGCTTGATCCTTGCCACTGGAAGGAGGTAATCGACTCGATCATGCGCAGGAAGACCGCCTCGGCGATATCTTCGGCTTCTTCGGGGCTGCCGACCTTAAACAACACATAGCGATAAATACGGTCGAAATATCGATCGTATAACCACCCGATGGCAGTCGAGTCACCTTGACGCGCCCGGTCGACCCACAGGCGTTCGTCATCTTGCTGCACGGCGCGTCCCTTCTCCGCGTAGCCTCTGGCTGTTATAACGCATTAGGAGCGTAAAAGATAGGGCCAGGCTCAGCGACACATTGTTTTCTACCACGTATCGTTATACCATAAGTCGCAGGCCGTTGCCGGATGTCCGGCCCGCCGCCTGCGGGAAGGATGGGCATGGAATTATTCAATCTCGCCGAATATGAGGCCGCCGCGCGCCGGATTCTGCCGCAAATGGCCTTCGACTATATAGACGGCGGCGCCGATGACGAAGTCACATTGCGCGAAAACCGGACCGCTTTTGCCCGCCTGCGGCTGCGCCCGCGCATCCTGGCGGGCGTGGGCACGCGGAACCTGCGCACCACGATCCTGGGGCAGCCCATCAGCTTCCCCGTGCTTGTGGCGCCGATGGCCTTCCACCAGCTCGTCTGCCCCGACGGCGAACTCGCCACGGCCCGCGCGGCAGGGGCCGCAGGCACCATCATGTGCGTCAGCACCGCTGCGAACTACAGCCTGGAGGATGTCGCGGCGGCGGCGACCGGGCCGCTCTGGTTTCAGCTCTATTGCTACAAGGACCGTGCGTTGACGCGCCACCTCGTGGACCGAGCACAGGCCGCCGGCTATCGCGCGCTGGTGCTCACCGCCGATACGCCGATGGTAGGCCGCCGCGAGCGCGACATCCGCAACCGGTTCACCCTGCCGCCCGGCACGGGCTGGAAGAACGTCGAAGCCTACGGCAAACGCGATCTACCCCAGGATGTCGAAGGCTCGGGGCTGGCGGCCTACGTCGCCAGCCAGCAGGATGCCAACCTCACCTGGGCCGACGTGGACTGGCTGGGGAGCATCAGCCGGCTGCCGGTGCTGGTCAAGGGCGTGCTCTGCGCGGCGGATGCGCGCCTGGCCGCCGAACACGGCGCGGCGGGCGTGATCGTCTCCAACCACGGCGGTCGGCAGTTGGACACCACGCTCGCGACCATCGACGCCCTGCCGGAAATCGCGGCGGCGGCATCCGGCAGCAACCTGACGGTGTTGCTCGACGGCGGCGTGCGGCGCGGCACCGACGTGCTGAAGGCGCTGGCCCTGGGCGCCCAGGCGGTGCTGCTGGGGCGGCCGGT
This sequence comes from Chloroflexia bacterium, assembly GCA_035693165.1. Taxonomy (GTDB): domain Bacteria; phylum Chloroflexota; class Chloroflexia; order QHBQ01; family JAICKM01; genus JAICKM01. The sequence continues at coordinate 2,215 of DASSGZ010000362.1, forward strand.
GCTCTGGGGCCTGGCCGTGGGCGGCGAAGCCGGCGCGCGGGCCGTGCTCGAAGCCCTGCGCGCCGAGTTCGACCTGGCACTGGCCCTCGCCGGGGCCAGGGACCTGGCCGGCCTGCCGCCGGCCCTGGTGGTGCGGCCATGAGCACGCAACGCCTGCCGCCCGGCCCCGGCTACCCCGTTCCGGTGGAACACCCCACCCAGCCGCTGGGACCGCTGCGCCGCTACACGCGCCGGCGCTATATGCTGTTCCACCTCGGTTTCACGCTGCGCCTGGTCGGGCGCTGCCTGGCCGATCCCCAGGTGGGCGCCGGGCGCAAGCTGATCTTCCTCGGCGTCCTCGGCTTCCTGATGCTGGCCCTGCTCGTGCCGGAGACCGGCGCCGATCTGATCGGGCTGTTCGTCCCCATCTTTGACCTGTTCGGCATCCCGTTCGAGGGCGTGGTCGATTGGGGCTTCTTCGTCCTGGCGCTCGGCTGGCTAATCAGTATTTTCCCGCCCGACGTATTGCGCCGGCATATCACGGAACTCCAGGGTGGACCATGGTTCGTCCCGCCCCAGCCGCCGCCGCAACTCCCGCCTCCATCACCCCGGCAACTGCCGCCACCCCGCCGGTAGCCCCGCGCGGCAGGCGGACCGTTGCCTTGACACTCCCGGCGGCTTGGGCGTAGAATCAGGCGGCGGCCGCAACCGGCGGTCCGTCGCAGATCCACACCTGAAAGAGGAGTACCAGCACCCCGATGACCTATGCGCCCGCCCCTGCCGGCGATTCTCCCAGTTCACCGTTTGCCTCCCCGACTCCCGATCCCGCGCGTAATCCCATCCAGGTCGGTCGCCGCACGCTCGTCGTGGGCCAGGCGGGCGGCCCCACGCCGGTGATCAACGCCAGCCTGGCCGGGGTAGTTCGCACCGCCCAGGCCGCCGGTTTTACCCGCATCCTGGGCCTGCGCTACGGCGTGCGCGGCCTGCTCGCCGGCCAGTACGCCGACCTGACCGGCCTGAGCGGCGCGGAGCTGGACCGGCTGGCGCACACCCCGTCGTCGGCGCTCGGCGCCTGCCGGCTCAAGCTGGACGACGCGCAGGTGGCGACCGGCCTGGCCGCGTTGCGCGCCCTGGAAGCGGGCGCCTTCGTCTACATCGGCGGCAACGACTCGGCGGACACGGCGCATCGCCTGGCGCGCGCCGCCGCCGAGGCCGATGACCCGTTGCGCGTGCTGGCCGTGCCCAAGACGATGGACAACGACCTGCCGCTCACCGACCACTGCCCCGGCTACGGCAGCGTGGCCCGCTACGTGGCGACCAGCACGCTGGAGACGACGCTCGACACCCGCGCCATGCCCGAAACCTACCCCGTGAAGCTCATGGAGGTGTCCGGGCGCTACGCCGGGTGGATCGCCGCCGCCGCCGCCCTGGCCCGCACAGTGGATCCCACCACGCCACACCTGATCTATGTGCCCGAGCGGCCGTTCTTCGTGGAGCGCTTCCTGGCCGACGTGCGCGCCGTGCTGGCCCGCGAAGGCCACTGCATCGTCGTGCTCAGCGAGAACCTGAACGGCCCCGACGGCAAGCGGCTCGACACCGGCCCCGCCCGGTTCGTCGATCCCTTCGGCCACGCCTACTATCCCGGCCCCGCCGATATGCTCTGCCAGGAGTGCTTGCAGCAGGGCATCCGCGCCCGCTACGACAAGCCGGGCACGTTGCAGCGCATGTCGGGCGCGCTCACCTCGCCGGTGGACCGGGCCGAAGCGCTGGCTTGCGGCGCCGCCGCCGTGCAGGCGGCCGTGGACGGCCTCACCGACCGCATGGTGGCCCTGGAGCGCCTGCCGGGCGCGACGTACCGCTGCGAGACGGTTCTGGTGCCGCTGAGCGCCATAGCCAACACCGAGCGCCTGTTGCCCGACGAGTTCATCAACGCGGCGGGCAACAACATCACCGACGCCTTCATCGACTACGCGCTGCCGCTGATCGGTGGGCCGCTGCCCGCCTATTTCCAGTTGCCGCCGGTGCCCGACCAGGGCTGACCAGCCACGGCGCCGGGCGCACCAGTCCCGGCCCCGATCTTCTCACCCCATATTGTCAAAGGAGACAAGCAATGGACATCAAGACCATCGGCGTCGTGGGCGCCGGGACCATGGGCAACGGCATCGCCCAGGTGTGCGCCCAGGCGGGCTACCACGTCATCATGAACGACCGCGAGGATGCGTTCGTGCAGCGCGGACTGAGCAGCATCAGCAAGAGCCTGGGCAAGCTGGCCGAGAAGGGTAAGTTCAGCGCTGAGGAGCGCGACGCCATCTATGGCCGCATCACCCCCAGCACGGCCCTGGAGGACCTGAGCCGCGCCGACCTGGTGATCGAGGCCGTCTTCGAGAAGCTGGAAGTCAAGCGCGACGTGCTGGCCCGGCTCGACGCTATCTGCCGCCCGGAGACGATCCTTGCCAGCAACACCTCCTCGATCTCGATCACCAAGCTGGCCGCCGCTACCAAGCGCCCCGAAAAAGTGATCGGCATGCACTTCTTCAACCCCGTGCCGATCATGCAACTGATCGAGATCATCCGCGCCCTGCAAACTAGCCAGGAGACCTTCGACACCATCCGCGAATTGAGCGTCAAGCTGGGCAAGACGCCCGTGGCGGTGCAGGACTCGCCGGGCTTCGTCACCAATCGGGTGCTCATGCCGCTGCTCAACGAGGCCATGTTCACCCTGATGGAAGGCGTCGCCTCGGCGGAGGACATCGACACGGCAGTCAAGCTGGGCCTCAACCACCCCATGGGGCCGCTCACGCTGGCCGATTACGTCGGCCTCGACGTGTGCCTCGACGTGATGGAAGTGCTGCACCGCGAACTGGGCGACCCCAAGTTCCGCCCCTGCCCGCTGCTACGCAAGATGGTCGACGCGGGCTACCTGGGCCGCAAATCGGGCCAGGGGTTCTATAAATACTAGCCGGCCATCCCGGTCCGGATCGCAGATCGCCATGATACCGCAAGCGCGACCACGATGAACCAACGGAGCCGTTGCCGGGCCGGTGCGCCGTTCGGCCCCGCTAGGGCCGGCCCCCGGCGGCGACTCCGTTATCCAACGGTGTGCGGGCACACCGGGTATGAGGGCAGCACAAGATGAGCGCTACGGAACCGGGAGACCGCCTGATCGCCGCGCTGACGGCGCAGCGGGAAGCCATGGTCCAGGATATTTACCAGGGCCTGTCCCGCGAAATACCGGGCGACGCCCAGCTCGCCGCCAAGCCCTTGCTGGAGCCGATGTTGTCCAGAAGTCGGGACCGGCGCGTGCCGACGGCACGTAGACCCGGCCGGGGATGATGCCGGTGGGCGCCCGGAGGATGGGCAGGCGCATGACAGGCCACAAGCGCCATGCCACCTCGTGTGGTGGAGCAGGCGATTCGCCTACCCCACCGCATTTCCAACGCGGGCCGCGCCCGCTATCCGCGTTGGCCGGCGAACCGCAGTGCCGGCTAGCGTCGCCCCACCGCGCGCCGTACGGCCAGGCCGCCCGCGACGCCCAGCAGCCCGCCCATGAACACGAGGACCGCCCAGAGATTGATCGGATCGCCGGCCCCACCTGTCCGCGGCATGCCGGGCGCTGTGGTGGTCACGCGCACGAGTTCCATGCGCTCTTGCCCACCCGCCGTCGCCAGGATAAGCACATTGCCGATGCCGGGGGCGTAGTACTTATGCTCGACGTAGCCCGGCTCCAGCGGAGTGTACTCTTCTGTAACCAGAACATCACGGAACGCCCCGTAGCGCACCGCCACGGATTCGTTCAGGCCGATTACCCGCGCCTTATCCTCGGCGACCCCGCTTGCCTGCTCCTGGTTATACCCATCGCCGAGGCGCGGCTGCGCTTCCATGATAATCCCCGGCTGCACGCCGTCGACGCCGGCCAGCCAGGAACCTTGCGTGCTGAAGCTGCCGTCGTCGAGACGTTCTTTGAAGCTTTCGCCGAAGTACCAGACGTTCCCTGCCTTATCCTGGGCATACCAGTCCTCGGTCTGTTCGACGATCTGGCCCTCCTCCGTCACGTCATCCTGGATGACCAGGCACGGGACGCCAAGGATCGTCTTGGTCGCACCGGTCACCGTCACCACTGCCCGCTGCGCATGGCCGTCGCGTGTTCCTTCGTAGATCCATGTTGTGCCGGGTGTGAGCGGAAAGTAGGGGTTATCGACCTGGGACACGAAATTAGCCGGGTCGACGGCGCCCTGGGGGACCGGTGCCGCCGCGGCCAGGCCGGGCAGCAAGCCGGAGAGCAGACCGAGCAGCGATAAGATTCCCCGACCCCATCGGCGATGGAATGGATTCAACACGGGCGCCTCCTTTCCGTGAGTCATCGAGGAGCAGAGAGCCGCAGCCCCTCCGCTCCTCGAACCGGCCGGTTTGATTATTCTCCGGTCGCCACTTAGCGGGCGTGTTCCGTGTGGCGGTACACCTCGCTGATCTGGTAGCCGCGATTATCCAGTTCCAGCGCCTTGCGGTGGATGGTCGCCAGGGCGCGGGCGCTGAGGTGGTTGATCTTGACCAGCACCAGTGTTTCGCCTTCCGGATCGTTTACGGCGGTAATCTGCACATTGCCGACCCCCGCCGCGTAGAACTTGCGCTGGTGGCCGTCCTCCGGAGCGAGCGGGCTGTTCTCGTCGGTCACGAGAACATCCGGGTAACAGTTGGCCGGCACACATACCCGCTGGTGCGTCTGGAACACTTTGGCGCAATCCAGGAAGTCGATGCGCGGCGAGTAGCCCTGCAGGTAGCGGGAAGTCTTCAGCCGGGGATGAGCGCGCATGAGCAGGCCCGCTTTCGCGCCGTGCACACCGGGGATCCAGGTGTTGGGGGCGCCGGTCAGGTGGCCGTTCTCATATTCCTCCGGGTACTCGCCCAGATTCCAGACATTGCCGTCCTCGTCTTGCGCGTTAAAGGCTAGTTCCGACTCCTGGAGCTGGAGCGGATTGAAGAGCGTTTCCGGGTCCTCGACATCGGGCGCGTCCGGCGCCAGCCCAGCCTCGCCGTAGTCGCGATCCCATGAGACGACGGTGCGCACGCCGTCGATCACCTTGGTCAGGTCGGTGATGGTGAGCACCACGCGATGGGGCAGCGGCCCGCCGCCCCGGTTGGCGCGCCCCTCCAGGATGAACTGCGTGCCGGGCACGAAGGGCGTCCACTGGTTGTCGATCACGGGCCGGTTCGGGAAATCGTGGCGGTTAAATTCCACCGGCTGCGAGCACGGCAAGGAGTGACTATCGACGGATTCGCCGGCGGGCGGGGCACCCGGATCGCCAACCGGCCCCGCCAGGGCCACCCCGGTAGTCGTCAAGAGCAGCAGGAGCATGATAACCGCGCTCAGGCAGACCGACCGTCCACGCTGTACTCTAGACATCGCAGTATCCTTTCTCGCGCGCTAGGCGTGCTGGTGGCCGCGAGAACAACGAATGCGCGCAATACTCCTTCCAGCAGATTGTCCTGATCCCCTGGGCGGTGGAGCAGGCGAATGGCCTGCTCCACCGCATTTCGAACGCGGGCCGCGCCCGCGATCCGGGTTGGCCGGCGGACCGCCGTGCCGGCTAGCGTAGCCCCGCGCGGCGCCGCAAAACCAGGCCGCCCACGGCCCCCAGCAACCCGACCACGAACCCGATCACGATCCAGAGGTTGCCCGGCCCGCCGGCCCCTCCGGTCCGTGGCATGCCGGGCGCGCCGCCGTCGCTTGGGATGGCCGGACGGCTCACACCCGGCGGCAACTCGATTGGCGTGGTAAGCGCGAACACGGTTGGGCTGTTCTGGTAGGAGCGCTGCTCCAGCGCCAGCGCCGTCGCGCGGACTTTTGCCAGTTCCTCCGCGCTGAGGAGCTTGACTGAGGTCAGTTCCAGCGTCTCCTTGCTTTGCGGGCCGGTCCCGCGCCAGCCGATCCGCACATAGCCCACGCCGCGCGCATAGTACTTGATCTGTTCGGCGTTCGGCTCCGTGCGGCTGCTCTCGGCGATCACCAGCACGTCGTCGTAACAGCCCGCGGGCACACAGGTCTTCTGGCCCACCTGGTCGACTTTCCCGCGATCCGTCCAGTCCACCACGGGAGCCCATCCTTCGGAATAGCTCGGCGTACCGACCTGCGGGTTGCCCCACATCGCGATCCCGGCGTGGGCATCTTCAAAGCCGTGCAGCCAGACCTGGTTGGGGGTGATCGTGCCTTCCTCGTATACTTCAGGGTACTCTCCAAAGTGCCACACGTTGCCGTCGTTGTCCTGCGCCCGGAAGACCAGTTCGGACTCCTTCAATACGCCGTCGCTGTAGTCCGCGTCCCAACCGACGACCGTCCGGACGCCGTTGATCACCTTGGTCATGTCGGTGGCGCTGCGCACGACCCGATGCGGCAAGAGGCTACCGTCGTCCTCCACGGTGAAGCCGTCGTACGTCAACTGCCGCCCCGGCGTGAACGGCAGCCACGGGTTGTTGATTTGCGTCGGGTGGTCGAAATTGTTGGGGTTGAAGTCCTCGTAATCCTTCACAGGGGGGTCATCCATGGACGGCAGCGCCGGGCGGGGTGCCACGGCATAGGCCGCCGTCGAACTTAGCAGAAACAAGGCACTTGCGAGAGCGACGATGTGAAGGCCGCGCATCTCTATCTCCTTTTCTTATAGACCGTAACGGGTGCGGACGGATACGGAGTGAAACTCTTGCTGCGCACAGAAGCCAGGCCACTGCCCGCGAGGCTGCCTTCCTGGCATATTGGGGGCGCTTGCCTATCTGCCGCGCGTGGCGTGACAAATAGGCAAGCGCCGCTCAATCATCCTCCGGCTACGCACGGCGGGCGGGCGGCGTCACTCCCCACTCGCCGGGATGGCCGGGGCGGGCGCGTTCTTTTCCCGCCCAAACAGCAGGTAGATAGCGGGGATGATGAACAGGTTGAGCACGGTGGACGTGACCAGCCCGCCCAGAATGACGACGGCCATGGGGTATTCGATCTCGTGGCCGGGAATCTCCCCGGCGATGACCAGCGGCACCAGGGCCAGCCCGGTCGCCAGCGCCGTCATCAGGATCGGCGCCAGCCGCTCGCGCGCGCCGCGCAGCACCAACCCCATGCCGAAGGTTTCGCCTTCGTAGCGCTCCAGGTGCTGGTAGTGGTTGATCATCAAGATGCCGTTGCGGGCGGCGATCCCGAAGACGGTGAAGAAGCCGACCAGCGAGCCGAGCGAGATGATGCCGCCCGCGGCGAACGCGGCCAGCAGCCCGCCCACCAGGGCCGAGGGCAGGGTCAGGAAGGAGAGCGTCGCCAGCCGCCAGCTTCCGAACGACAGTTGCAGCAGCAGGAAGATGCCGACGGCCGCGGCCAGGGCCAGGCCAAGGAGGTTGCTCTCCGCCGCCTGGCGCTCCGTGTACTCGCCGAGCACCTCGGCATGATAGCCGAGCGGGAACTGGACCGTCTGCAAGCGCTGCTCGATGTCATGGGCGATGGCGCCGATATCCCGGCCGCGTACGTTCGCGCCCACATCCAGGCGCCGCGAGTCCTTTTCCCGTTCCACGACGTTCGAGGCGGGGGCGATACGCACATCGGCGACATCGCCCATGCGCACGTGCTGGCCGCTCGGGGTATCGATCAACAGATCGCGGATGGTATTCAGGCTGTGCCGGGTTTCCGCTGTGCTCCAGACCGCCACATCGTAGGCTTTGCCGTCGCGGAAAATGTCACCCACTTCTTCGCCGGACAACAAGGTCGCGGCGGCGCGGCGGACATCGCCGGGTTTCAGCCCATAGCGCTGGGCCGCGGGCAGGTTCACCTCGACCTGGATCTGCGGCACCTGCGTCTGGAGTTCGATATGCAAGTCCACCAGGCCGTCGATCCCTTCCAGGGCCTGCTTGACGGACTCCGCCGTTTCGTGCAGCCCCTTCAGGTCGGGCCCGTAGACGCGCACGACAAACGCCTCGCTGGCCCCCGTCAACACCTCGTCGATGCGTTCGTTCAAGTAGGTCAGCACGTTGTGGTACAGCCCCGGATGGCTGTCCACCACTTTCTGGATGGCGGCGAGCGTCTTGTCATAGTCCACCGCCGGATCGATGCTGACCCAGTTCTCGCCGAAGTTCACGCCCGCCACTTCATCGGCCAGCAGGGCCTGGCCGATATGCGACCCGAAGTTGCGCACGCCCGGAATGGCCCGCACCTCCTTGCTGGCCGCCGTGACGATCTTTGTCTCTTCGGTAACCGACGTGCCGGGCTTGCTGATCCAGTGCATCAGGAAGTCGCGCTCCTTGAAGGCGGGAAACAGCGATTCCCCCATGAGCGGAAACACCAGCACCCCGATCAGCGCGATCACCGCCACCGTGGAAACCGTCAGCCGCGGCCAGCGCAGCACCCAGGTCAGCATCCGCTCGTAGCCGCGCTGCAGCCAGCGCACCAGCGGGGGCTCGCGCCGCACCAGCGGGGCCGACCCCAGCAACAGCAGGCAGAGCGCCGGCGTCACCGTCAGCGCCACCACCATGGAGGCCAGCACCGCCAACCCGTAGGAATAGACCAGCGGCTGGAAGAACGCGCCCGACAGCCCCCCGATGAAGAAGACGGGCACCACCGCCAGCAGGATGATCAGCGTGGCGAAGATGATGGCGCTCCGCACCTCCAGCGAGGCTTCCAGGATGATGCTCGCCGTCGACTGGGTGCTGCCGGCCCGGCGCGCGGCCCGCAACCGGCGCATGATATTCTCCACGTCGATGATGGCGTCGTCGACCACCACCCCCACGGCGATGACGAACCCCGCCAGGATCATCGTGTTAAGCGTCGCGCCCTGGAAGTAGAGCACCAGGCCCCCGGCCACCAGCGACAGGGGGATCGCGATCAGGCTGATGAACGCCGTCCGCCACTCGAACAGGAACGCGCCCAGCACCATGATCACCAGGATACAGCCGAGCAGCAGAGCGTTGGTGAGGTTGGTCACCGCGGTCTCGATGAAGTCGGCGGGCCGGAAGATCGACGAGTCGATGTCGATCCCCGGCAGACCGGGGCGCATCGCCGCGAGGGCCTCTTCGACCCCCTTCGTCACTTCCAGCGTGTTGGCCCAGGGATATTTCTCGACGATAAGCAACAGGCCCGGCCCGTCGTTGATGACGGCATTGCCGATGAGCGGTTGGTGGTCTTCCACCACGTTGGCGACATCACTCAAGCGCAGCGGCGTGCCGTCGCTCTTCTTTTTATCACCAATGGGCACCTGGGCCAGATCCTGTGAGGTCACGATGGGCAAGACATGGCGGATGCTGAGCCGCTGGCTGGGCGTATCGATGAACCCGCCGGTGCCGATCAGCGCGCCGTTGGAAAACTGCAACAGCCCGACATCCAGAGCGTCGGCGGTGATCGTCATCACGTCGTCCAGCGTGACATCGGTCGCACGCAACCGCTCCGGATCCACCTGCACCTGGGGCATCTGCAACTGCTCGCCCCAGATCGGCACGTTCGCCACACCGGGCACCCGCAGCAACCGGGCGCGGATCGTCCAGTAGGCGATCATCGACATCTGCATGACGCTATGGTCTTTGGAGGACAGCCCGATCTTCATGACGCGCCCGGTCGTCGCCACGGGGGGCATCATGAAGGGCGGGGCGGCCCAGGTGGGCAGGGTGCCCGCCACCGTCGCCAGCCGCTCTTGCACCAACTGCCGGTCCAGCATCTCGTCGGTGCCCGGCTTGAAGAGCAGTTCGATGGACGACAGGTCGGGCACCGACTTGGAGCGCAGGATATCCAGCCCCTCCACTCCATTGAGCGCCTGCTCCAGCGGAACGGTGACGAGCCCTTCCACTTCCTCGGCGGTCAGGCCCAGGCACGGGGTCTGAATCTCCACGCGCGGCGGAGCGAACTCGGGAAAGACGTCCACAGGCATACCCTGGAGTTGCGGGACGCCGAAGAACATCATCGCGGCCGCACAGGCAACCACGAGGAATCGCAGCTTTAAGCTCGATCCAACGATCCAACGCATCATGGCCGGAGACCTCCTTGCGAAGTCACTCCTCAAACTCGAACTCAGCGCCGTACAAGATGGCGGCCCCGACGGTTACCACCGCCATGCCGACGGGCGGCCCCTCGGAGAGAATGGCCCGGTCGCCGTCGATGGTGTCGACCGTGATGTGATGCCGAACGTAGGTCAGCGGTTCGGGGTTGGTGTAGGCCCAGGTGTTGCCTTCCGCGTCGTAGAGCACGGCGTCGTAGGGAATGACCTCATGCTGCGCGCCGTTCACCTGTTCATTGCGCGCGGGCGCCGTCTGGATGTCGACCCGCTTGGCCGCATCCGCGGTCAAGATCACTTTGCTGAGATCCGTCCCGGCGATCGGCTCGACGCTGGCGGGTTTGGCGTCGCTTGTTGTGGATTCGGAGTTCGCGCCGCAGGCCGGGAGCAGCAGCCCGGTAATGACCAGCAGTACCAGCATCCACCGCTTACTGTTACGCATTTGGATTCCTCCTTTGCCTCTCGCTTGCTCTGGTTGGAAGTTTGGGGGCGCGGGGAGAGCGCGGCCCTCCCCGTCGCCTGGAAGGCTACCTGCTGTGGCGGCGAGTCCGCGATTAACTCGCGGTCGCGCCGGCGGCCGGCAGCGGCACCGTCTCCGTCACCGGGGCCGGGCTCGGCCGGTAGCGTAAGTAGAGCGTGGGCAGGATGAACAGGTTGAGCACCGTGGAGGTGACCAGCCCGCCCAGAATGACGACGGCCGTCGGGTACACGATCTCGAAGCCCGGCACATCGCCGGCGATCACGAGCGGCACCAGGACCAGCGCGGTGGCGAGCGCCGTCATCACGATGGGCACCAGCCGTTCGCGGGTGCCGCGCAGCACCAACCCCGGCCCGAAGCTTTCGCCTTCGTAGCGCTCCAGGTGCTGATAGTGACTGATCAGCAGGATGCCGTTGCGGGCGGCGATGCCGAAGACGGTGAAGAAGCCGACCAGCGCGCCCAGCGACATGACGCCGCCGGCAGCGAGGAGCGCCAGCAGCCCACCCACCAGGGCCGCGGGCAAGGTCACGAAGGAGATGGTGGCGAGCCGCCAGCTTGCGAAGAACGCCTGCAGCAGGAGGAAAATGCCGATCGCCACGGCCACGCCGAGCCCGACGAGGCGGATCCAGTCCGCCTGGCGCTGCGCGTAGCCGCCGAGGACCTCGGCATGGTACTCCAGCGGGAACGAGACGTTATGGAGCCGCTGCTCGATATCAGCGGCGATCGCGCCGATATCGCGGCCCCGCACGGTGGCGGACACGTCCCGGTAGCGCTTGACCGATTCGTGTTTGATCACGTTCGGCCCCGGCATGATATTCACCCTGGCGACATCGCCCAGGCGCACCTGGGTGCCGCTGGGGGTATCGACCAGCAAGTCGCGAATGCTGCTCAGGCTGTGGCGGGTTTCGGGCGTGCCCCAGACCACCACGTCGAACACCTTCTGTTCCTCGAACAGGTTGCCGACTTGAATGCCGGACAACAGGGTGGCGGCGGCGCGGCGGACATCGCCGGGTTTCAGCCCATAGTGCTGGGCCGCGGCCATGTCTACCTCGACCTCCACCTGCGGCTGCTCCACCGGGAGCTGCACATGCGGCCCCGCGACGCCGTCCACGCCGGTCAGGAGTTGCTTCACCTCATCGGCTTTGCTGCGCAGCAGATCGTCCGAGTCCCCATAGACGCGCACGGTGATCGTGTCGTTGGCGTCCGTCAGCACGCCGTTGGTGGTTTCGTTGAGGTAGGTCAGCACCTGGCTGTGCAGGCCGGGATAGCCGTGCACCACGTTCTGAATGGCGGCGCGCGTGGCCTCATAATTCGCCGCCGGATCGATGCTCACCCAGAGTTCGCTGGAGTTGACATCGACGATCTCGTCCGACATCACGGCGCGCCCGACATGCGCGCCCACGTCGCGGACCCCCGGCAGGGCCCGCAGTTCCTGGCTCATCCGCGCCGCGATGCGATCCATTTCGGGCCGCGACGCGCTGGCCGTGGCATCGAGACGGATCAACAGATCCCGCTCCTTGAAGGTAGGGAACAGGGACTGGCCCAGGAAGGGCACAACCAGCAGCCCGAGCACGATCAGCAGCGCCGCCGTGGCAAGCGCCACCCGCGGCATGCCAAGCAGCCGTTTGAGCATCCGCTCGTAGCCCCGCTGCAGCCCGCGCGCCAGCGGCGACTCCCGCCGCTCCAGCGGGGCCGCGCTCAGCAGCAGCACGCACAGCGCCGGTGTGACCAGCAGCGCCACCACCAGCGAGGCCAGCACCGCCAGCGCATACGAGGTCGCCAGCGCCTGGAAGAAGGGGCCGGCCAGCCCGCCGATGAAGAAAATCGGCACCAACGCGAGCAGGAGGATCAGTGTCGCGACGACGCTGGCGTTGCGGACCTCCAGCGAGGCTTCCAGGATGATGCTCGCCGTCGATTTGTCGCTCCCATCGCGCCGGGCCGCCCGCAGCCGCCGCATGATGTTCTCCACGTCGATGATCGCGTCGTCGACCACCACGCCCACAGCAAGCACGGACCCGGCCAGCACCATGGTGTTGAGGGTCGCGCCGCGCAGGTAGAGCACCACCCCGCCCGCCATGAGCGACAGCGGGATGGCGATCAGGCTGATCAGCGCCGTCCGCCACTCGAACAGAAACGCGCCCAGGGCCAGCACCAGGAGCACAGCGGCGATGATCAGCAACAGGGCGACGTTGCTCAGCGCGGTCTCGATGAAGCCGGCGGGCCGGTAGATCGTGGAGTCGACCTGGATACCGGGCAGACCCGGCTGCAGGGCCGTGAGCGCCTCTTCGACGCCGCGCGTCACGTCCAGTGCATTGGCACCGGGGAACTTCTCGACCACCAGCAGCAGGCTGGTGCTGTTATTGGTGACCGCGTCGCCGATGAGTGGCTGGTGGTCCTCCACCACGTTCGCCACGTCGCCGAGCCGCAGGGAGGCGGCGCCCTCGACGGGCACCTGGGCCAGCCCTTCGGGCGAGGAGATGGGGAAGATGTGGCGGATGCCGAGCCGTTGATTGGCGGTGTCGATGAACCCGCCGGTGCCGGGGGTGGACGCCTCCACAAAGCTCAGGGACGACACCCACATGGCGTTGCCGGTGGTTTCGAGGATTTGCAGCAGCGACACGCCTTTATCGTGCAGCCGTTTGGGATCGACCAGCACCTGCAACTCGCGGTCGCGCTGGCCCCAGGTAGACACATTCGCCACGCCCGGCACGCCCATCAGGCGCGGCGAGATCGTCCAGCGGGCCAGCACCGACATGTCGATCAGCGACACCGTCTTCGAGGATAGCCCGATCATCATGACCCGGCTCGTCGACGACAGCGGCTGCAACATGGTCGGCGGCTTGGACACGTGGGGCAACCCGACCGCAGCCTGGGTCAGGCGCTCGGCCACCATCTGGCGTGCCCGGATGATGTCGGTGCCGGGCTCGAAAGTGAGGACGATCGACGACAGGCCCGGCACGGAATCCGACTGAATATCGGCCAGCCAGGCCACGCCGTTGAGCAGGTCCTGCTCCATCGGCACGGTGATGAACTGTTCCACTTCGTCGGCGGACAGGCCGAGCGCTTCGGTCCGCACCTCCACCGTCGGCGGGGCGAATTCGGGCAGGACATCCACCGGCATATTCGGCAGTTGCGTGACGCCGAAGACCACCAGCGCCAGGGCGGCGGCCACGACGATGAGCCGGAACTGCATGCTCGACCCAACAATCCAACGTATCATAGCTGGAGACCCTCCTATGCAGTCATGTTCCCCTTGCGCAGGGAATACCGAAGAACCGCCAACATGACCCGGAGATGCTAAAAAGCGTGCCCGCCAGGTGCTGGACCCAGGAGATGGAAAATGGTGCTGCGCCGACCAATCACGGAGGTGTGCCAGCGGTAGCCTGGCAGATCTGCGGGTGAATGCGCGATCGTCACATGCGCCGCAACGCTACGGAGCGGCCCCGGCTCGTCCTTGAGCGCCGGCGGTGGACTTCACGCCATTCGATACCCACATCGTACGCTATCCCTCACCCTGTGCGCTATCAGGGAAAACCCTGATATCTATGATAGGGATTGCCTGAAAAAGGACGAGAGAATACCTGAAAAGTAGGTCGGCTTCCGGCGCCCACCGGATATGCTACGCCCGGTGCGCGGGCCGGCCAGCGCCGGTCTGGATGGCGGCACTACCCCTGAATCGAGCCGGAACGGTGCGGCAGCGGGGCCGCGCAGAGGATGTCCGGTTTACCAATGATTACTATTTTGTCAACAATTATTGACTAACTCTTAAACTCTTGATATAATTAGCGCATAAAGCGTCCTGAAAGATCATTTCCGCCCCGTGACGCTGTATTGCCACCCACACTTTCGTCATCTGAGCCAACCCTACTGCCGCTTGTCGTTAGCTACCACCGCGCCGTTCATCTAATCGTACCCAGGATTTGTCACCGCTGAACTAACACCGACGGGACTCTCAAGGCGCGGTCGTTTGCGTCACATGTTCCTTACCTGGTGCTGGAGGATGCTGTGAACACTCAGTTGGCCCTCGACTCGCATGCCGCACAGGGCACTCTAATCGCCGCGCCACCTTCCGTGTTCTTCGAGACCATCAAGGAGGGCGTGGTGACTCTAACGGTGGAACATACCATCGCGTATTGCAATACGCCCCTCACGCAGATGCTGAAGAGTGATCGCGATAATATACTGGGTTCCTCTATTTTCCAGTTCGTCGCCCCGGCCGGCCGGGCCGCGCTGGCGACTCTATTGGAATCCGCCGGGCAAGAGGCCACGGTCACCCTGTTGACCAGGGACGGCGCCGCGGTGCCGGTCACTGTCGCCTGTGACCGCATGTACCTGGCGGACGGTGCCGTCTGCTGCTTGATCGTACAGGATTTAACCCGGCAAGTCCCCGACGACCTCTACCGGCTCATCAGCGCCGCCGGGCGCGATTTAATCCTGTTGTGCGATCCGGCAGGGCGCTATCTGTTTGCCGGGGCTTCTTTACGGCGGATGCTTGGCTACGACCCCATCGAGGTCATCGGGTCGAATCTGTTGGATGGGTTCCTGCCCGACGATCAGGCGGCGGCCCGTGACCAATGGAGCCGGCTCGGCACGCTGGGCGTGGCGACCCTGACAGGCCGTTACCGCCACGCGGACGGCTCCTGGCGCACTCTGACGATCTCGGCAACGGCGGTACTCCACTCCGGCGCGCCCTATGTGTTCGCCCTGGGCCAGGATGTCACCGAGCAGCAGCGCATCGAGTCGGCGCTGCGGCGCAACCTGGAGGCGCAGGAAAATGAGCGCCGCCATCTGGCACGGGAACTCCACGACGAGATCGGGCAGGTGCTGACGGCCGTGAAAATCCGCTTACAGGCCATCCAGCAGGCGCGGCGCCGCACCACACGGGCCGCCCTGCTGGCCGAGGGCCAGGACATTGTGAATCAGGCCCTGGAACAGGTGCGCGATCTGTCGTTGGGCTTGCGCCCATCCCTGCTCGACGATTTCGGCCTGGTCGCTGCCATGCAGTGGTACGCGAACCGTGTGGCCGAGCATACGGGTCTCGTGGTGCAGTTCGTGGCCGATCCCCTGGAGTCGCGCCTGCCGCCCATCGTGGAAACCACCTGCTTCCGCGTCACCCAGGAAGCCTTGACCAATGTGCTCCGGCATGCCGCGGCCCGGCAGGCCGGTGTGGAGTTGCGGCGCCAGGGGGACACGCTGCGGCTGACCATTCAGGACGATGGGATCGGGTTTGACGTGCGCAATAGCCTGGAACAAGCCGTGCATGGGGCCAGCCTGGGTTTGCTGGGCATGCACGAACGGGTGCTCTTAGCCGGGGGCCAGATCACCATCCAATCGGCCCCGGCCCAGGGCACTCAGATCACCGTCTGCTTCCCTTTGTGATCTCCACCGGCGGCCGGGGCCGCGCGTGGTGGTGAGAGGAGGGCCTTCCGGTGAGTACCATCCGCGTGCTGGTGGTTGAGGACCATACCCTGGTGCGGGCCGGGATGCGCGCGCTGCTGCGCAATATACCCGGCGTGGAGGTGGTGGCGGAGGCGGGGGACGGGCACACGGCCTTGCGCCTGATCGAACAGTATCGCCCGGATGTCGTCCTGATGGATATCGCGCTGCCCGGCTTGAACGGCCTCGATACCCTGGTGGAGGCCAAGCAATACCCCGGCACGCATGTCATTATCCTGTCTATGCACGCCAACGACGAATATGTGCGCCGGGCGCTACAGGCCGGCGCCGTCGGTTACTTGCTAAAAGGGTCGGACCCCCCCGAACTCGAACTGGCCGTGCGGGCCGGTGCGCGCGGCGATTTCTATCTCAGCCCGGCGGTATCCAAGCACGTGGTGGCTGGCTATGTGCGGCACGCCGACGACGAGCGTAACTCCGTCGAACAGTTGACGCCGCGCCAGCGCCAGATCCTGCAACTGATTGCCGAGGGCCGCACCACCCAGGAGATCGCCACGATCTTGACCATCGGCACAAAAACCGTCGAAACCCACCGCGCGCATTTGATGGAGCGCTTAGACATCCACGATGTCGCGGGCCTCGTGCGGTACGCGATCCGGGCCGGGATGATCATGCCGGTCGAATAGCGGCGCGCGGCGCGGAAACACCTCTTTGGCGCCTGCTTTTCGCCGGACCGCCGAGCCGGCCGGCGGCGCGCGCTCACGTGCTGAACGGCGCCTTTCCGGGCATGGCACGTCATTTGCAGCGACCAGGGGGAACGGCCTTGTATCGTATCCATGGTCGCCGCTTTACTGCGGCCGGAGGAGGTATTTCATGACCACACAAACCGCGGGGCGGTCCGCTACCGGCCCCCAGACAGAGAACTGGCACGCGCTGGCCCAACAACTGCGCGTGGACAGCATCCGCTCCAGCACCGCCGCGGGGTCGGGGCACCCCACGTCCTCGATGTCCGCCGCCGACCTGATGGCGGTGCTCATGAGCAAGTATCTGCGCTATGATTTCCAGGACCCGCAAAACTCGGCCAACGACCACTTGATTTTCTCTAAGGGCCATGCCTCGCCCCTGCTCTATGCTATGTACCGGGCGGCGGGCGCCGTCAGCCTGGACGAGATGCTGACCTTCCGCAAGTTCGGCAGCCGCCTGCAAGGCCACCCCACGCCGATCATCCCCTGGGTGGACGTGGCGACCGGCTCGCTCGGCCAGGGCCTGCCCATCGGCGTCGGCGTGGCTCTGGCGGGCAAGCGCCTCGATAAGATCCCCTACCACGTCTGGGTGCTGCTGGGCGACAGCGAGATGGCCGAAGGTTCGATCTGGGAGGCGTTCGACCATGCCGGGCACAGCGGCCTCAACAACCTGGTCGGGATTCTCGACATGAACCGGCTGGGCCAGCGCGGCGAGACCGAGCTGGGCTGGAACAGCGGCGCTTATGCCGAGCGGGCGCGCGCCTTCGGCTGGCACGCCATCGAGATCGACGGCCACGACGTGGCCGCCATCGACGCCGCCTACGCCGAAGCCGAGCAGCAGCAAAACCAGCCGACGCTGATCGTGGCGAAGACGATGAAGGGGCGCGGCGTCTCCTTCCTGGAGAACAAAGAAGGCTGGCACGGCAAGGCGCTCGACGCCGACCAGGCCAAGCAGGCCATCCAGGAACTGGGCGGCGAGACCAGCATCCAGGTCCAGGTGCCGAAGCCGGACAGCCAGGGCGCCCCGCCGCCCAAGGGCGACAACGCGAAAGTCGAGTTGCCGACCTACAAGGTGGGCGACAAGGTCGCCACGCGCAAGGCCTACGGCGACGCGCTGGCCGCGCTGGCGGCCCGGCCCGACGTGGTCGCGCTCGACGCCGAGGTCAGCAACTCGACCCACGCCGAGGAATTCAAGAAGGTCGCGCCGGATCGCTTCTTCGAAATGTACATCGCCGAGCAGCAGATGGTCGCCGCGGCGGTGGGCATGAGCGTGCGCCACCGGGTGGCCTTCGCCTCGACCTTCGCCGCCTTCTTGAGCCGCGCCTACGACTTCATCCGCATGGCGGCCGTTTCCCGCGCCAATCTGCGGCTGTGTGGCTCGCACGCGGGCGTCTCCATCGGCGAGGACGGGCCGTCGCAGATGGCGCTGGAAGACCTGGCGATGATGCGCGCCGTCCACGGCAGCACCGTGCTCTATCCGAGCGACCCCAACCAGACGGCGCAACTTGTGGGCGCCATGGCCGACCAGCCCGGCATCAGCTTCCTGCGCAGCACGCGCGAGAAGACCGCCGTGCTCTACCCGCCCGAGGAGCAATTCACCATCGGCGGCAGCAAGGTGGTGCGCCAGTCCGACAAAGACAAGGTAACGGTAGTGGCCGCGGGCATCACGCTGCACGAGGCGATCAAAGCCTGCGACACGCTGCAACAGGAAGGGATCGCCGTACGCCTGATCGACGCCTACTCGGTCAAGCCGATCGACAGCCGGACGCTGCACGCGGCGGCCCAGGCCACCGGCGGGCGCATGGTCATCGTCGAGGACCACTGGCCGCAAGGCGGGTTAGGGGACGCGGTGCTGGAAGCCTTCACCAACAACCCGGAAACCCAGGGTGCGCCCATGAACCTGCAGGTGCGCCACCTGGCGGTGAAGGACATGCCCGGCTCGGGCACGCCGCAAGAACTGCTGGACGCCGCCGGCATCAGCGCGAGCCATATCGCCGACGCGGTGCGCGCCCTGGCCAAGTAAGCACCCGAGGCAGCGACTATATTGCAAGAGCCGAGACCGGCAACGCGCCGGTCTCGGCTCTCTTTGTGTCCATGGCCGGCCCCGTCTACGGCCCGCTGCGGACTCATGATGCGCGAACATGACACGGGGCAACCGGAAAATCAGGGCGGGGAAAAACAGCGAAGCAAACGTAAGGAATCCGGCTGCACAGTCATGCCGCGATCCGTGCAACCGGATTCTATACTCCACAGTATAGTCCGGATGACCCTCGTGAGTCTATGTAAGAATGACAAGCATATGCAATTCTTAAAATCTGATAATTAGGCAAATGCACAGCCACCCGGCGGGTGATGCAGTGCATGACTCCCATTATGTCCTGAAGATACCCGCTTCTTGCAACATCTACATGCTGAGGTTAGCCCGGCGATCTCAGCAAGCCGAGCGGTGGCACGCGTGGCCAGACTGCCCCCCCCACCCCTTGACTCCGGCGGCAACAATGCATTGCAATCGGCGATCAGCCGCCTCGTTGATCATGATGAGAGCACGCACGATACCCCGCTTTGTCCACGCAGGGCACCACGGAGGATGGGGCGATGAACAGGTTACGATCCAAGGGACTCGTGGTATTGATCATGGGCGCGTTCCTCCTGGCGGTCGCCGGCTTCGCCATGGAGCGCGCCGCCGCACAGAACGACAGCCGCTATTTCCCGCCGACCGGACACACCGTCAGCGGGCGCTTCCTCGCCTACTGGGACCAGCACGGCGGCCTGGCCCAGCAGGGCTACCCGCTCAGCGAGCCGATGCAGGAGGTCTCGGACACCAACGGCCAGACCTATACGGTGCAATATTTCGAGCGCGCCGTCTTTGAAATGCATCCCGAAAACGACGCGCCGTACGACGTACTGCTCAGCCTGCTGGGTACCTTTGAGTACCAGAAGCGCTATGGCACCGCGGGCGCGCCCAACCAGCACGCAAGCACCGACAATGCGCGGTTTTTCCCGGAGACGAATCACCACCTCGGCGGCAAGTTCCGCGCCTACTGGGAAAGCCATGGCGGGCTGGACCAGCAGGGCTACCCGATCAGCGACGAGTTCACCGAGCGCAGCCCGCTCGACGGCAAGGTCTACACGGTGCAGTATTTCCAGCGCGCGGTGTTCGAGTTGCACCCGGAGAACGCCGGCACGCCCTACGAGGTCTTGCTGAGCCAGTTGGGCACCTTCCGCTACCACGCGCGCTATAATCCGCCGGCCATCCCCACGCCCGCGGCAGGGCGCGCCCAGTCGCGGCCCAAGGGCACCGGCGGCTACCTGGTGTGGACCGACAGCCTGGCTAGCCCCGACAGCCGCGGCACGGCGAACATCATGGCGCTGGACCTGGAAATGGGCAAGCTGATCAGCGTCACCGATGCGCCCGGCGACCGGTTCAACGTCGCTGTGTCGGGACCGAACGTCGTCTGGGAAGAGCACGCGCAAAGTTGCGGTACTTGCCCGACGGCGATCGTGGGGAAAAACCTGCTCAGCGGCGGGATCTTCACCGCAGCCGCCGCCACGGGGGCGCTACAGAAAACCCGGCCCGCGATTAACGGGCAGACAGTCGTCTGGGTCGAACGCGACACCGGCACCGGAAACAGTCGCCTGCTGATGCGCGACATCAACAGCCCCACCCTCACCGTGGTGGCGACGCTTAGCAGTCCGCGCGCCTTCGGTCCCCCCGCGCTCAGCGACGACTACGTCATCTGGAGCCAGTACAACGCAGGCGTGCCCGGCACCGGCCCGCTGGATAGCCTGCTCGCCTACAACCGCCACACGGGCGCCACCGAAACCGTCACCCAGCTCTCGGATGGGCAGGGCGCCAGCTATGCCATCGCCGATCATCGCGTCTTCTGGGCCGATTTCGAGCTGCAATACCGCAACCTGGAGACCGGCGACTATGCCTCGATCACCTATTTTGCCACCGACCTGGTGCTGGCGGGCGACACGCTCATCTGGAACCAGCCCAGCGGGCTGGGCAACGGCCTCGATATCTGGGGCATGAAGCTGGGCGACCGGCAGGTCACCGCCTTGAAAATCCTGCCCGGCGACCAGCTATTCCCGACCATTGCCGGCGACTGGCTGGTCTGGGAAGTGCCTGACGGCGTGGGGGGCGGGACCTTAGCCGCCGATCTGCTGGCGCACGCCTTCGCCACCGCCGTGCCGCCCGGCCAACTGACGCCGTCCCCGGCGGTGCCCTCGGCCACGGCGATCTATCCGCCGCCGCCGGTGCCGACCAACCCCGCGACCTCGCCCACGCCGGGGCCGGATATCCGCCTCGCGGCCAGCCGCGTCATCGGCGATCCCGTGGCAGGCAACCAGTACGTGTTCTATCTCAGCGACGAGGGCAACCCGCTCAACACCGCGACCCCGCAACCGCCCGGCCCGCCGCACCTGGCCCTGTACGGGGGCGACGTGGAGCAGCACAATAGCTTCCTGATCAAGAACATCGCCAGCAGCGTATACGCCCTCGCCACCGATGGCCGGACGCTGGTATGGGTGGAGAGCACGGTGCAGGGCAGTGAATCGATCCATGGCTATGACCTGCAAACCCGCGCCGAGTCGACGATCATCGCAGAAACGCCCTATCGTGAGTTCGGCGGGATCGCCGTCGATAACGGGGTGCTGTACTATCAGGACGGCCTGGCCGGCCATATCGGTCTTTACTCGCGCGATCTCCGCACCGGCGCCGAGGTGCTGATCAGTTCCGCGGGGCGCATCCCGGTCGCGGCGGATGGCGTCTTGCTCTGGAGCGAGGAGCAATACAACGGACGGGCGATCCCGCCGACATCCACGCTGCATCTGCTGAAGCGCGACGGCAGCCAGGCCAACACGGTTATCGCCACCGGCGAGGGCACGTTCAGCGGCTACTCCGTCTCGGGCGACACCGTCACCTGGGGCTTCCTGCCGCCCAACCCCGACCTCCGCGTCTACATCTACAGCATTCGTAACCGCACCAGCCGCGCGCTGACCGCCGGCCCGGCGCTGCACCCGCTGGTCAAGGATCGCACCGTGGTCTGGACCGAAGGGCCGATTGGCGCGCCAGGATCGCCGCAGTTCTGGTCGATCAAAGCCTACAATATGGATACCGC
>DASSGZ010000363.1:0-15125 GCA_035693165.1 Chloroflexia bacterium
CGGTAGCCCCCGGCGACCAGTTCGGCCACGGCCTCGGCGGCGCGCTGCACGTTGCGGAATTGTTCGGTGCTGGTGCCCTGCTCGCCCGCGGCCTTGATGGCGTTGCCGCCGAGGGCGATCACTAGCGTTTCGGTGGTGGCCTGCTCTATCATAAACTCCTCATCGCGGGGCAGCACGGGACTACATGTCATAGGGGGCACGCTCAAGAGGCATGGTCATGCAGCGCGGGCCGCCGCGGGCGCGCGACAGTTCCAACCCGCTGATCTGGATCGCATATTTGCGTTCGGGGTGGTCGCGAATCTCGGTGATGAGCCGCGTGTTCTCGTGCCAGTGGCCGCCCTCCGGCGCGGTGGCGTCGGGTTCCCAGCGCACCAGGTCTTCCTGGCGGCAGATCTGATACCCGACGGCGCGCAGGGCGCCGAAGGTCTGCTCGTTGCGCTCGTAGACCATGATCAGGCCGGGCCGCAGGGCAAAGGCGTTGGCCCCGTCGGTCCACTGCTCACGATCCTGGTAGAGCCGGCTGCGGCCCCCGCAGGGAATGGCGTGGATCGGGTGGCCCAACTCGGATTGCAGGCAATCGATCAGCGAGCGGTGCTCCGGTTCGGCCCGCAGCACGCCGCGGGCATCGCGGCTGAGGCGCACGATGCCGACCTGTTCGCCGCCGCCCGGCAAGATCAGCGGCGGGTAGACCAGGCACTCGTCGCGGCTCAGGAAGGTGAAGATGGTGTCCAGGTGCATGGTGCTGCGCTGCTTGGGCATAATGACCGCGTAGATGGTGCGCACCGGGCTGCCCCGGCGGCGCAACTCGCGCGCCAGCATGTCGATGCCCTCGTTCGAGGTGCGCTCGCTGGCCCCGACCAGCAGCAAGTCGGGCCGCACCACCAGGATGTCGCCGCCCTCCACCGTGTAGGGGTCGCGCCCGCCGTTGCCGCGCAGGTGGCGGATCTGCTCGCTTTGCAGGCGGTCGAACCAGAGTGGCGGCTCGGCGCCCGCCTCGGCGAACATGGGGTGGTGGGTGAAGATGTAGCGCATCAGCAGCGGCTCGCGCCGCCGGGCCGCCCGCGCCATCTGCGCCAGCACCACGCCCGACCCGACCACCACGGCGGGGTCGCGCATGAACATCATGTTGGGCGTGGGCGGCAGCGTGTAGGGATAGGTGTCGAGCGCGCCGGCCAGGCTGCCCCCGGCTTTCGGCTTCTCCCACCCGGTCAGCAGCCGCCCGGCCAGGGCGTCCGGCTCCTCGGCCAGCAAGCGGTAGCGCACTTCGTCGCTCAGCCCTTCGAGCGAGCACACATCGTCGATGATCTGGCGGCGCACCAGTTCGTCGGCCAGGACCTCGTGCAGCAGATCGAGCACTTCGAGGACTCCTCCCGGCGGGGTGACGATGCTCATCAGCCGGCGGAAGGCGTCGTGCTCGCGCTGGGCCAGGTCGAGATAGAGGATATCGTCGAACAGCAACTCCCGGCGCATTGCCGGCGTCATGCGGCGGATCTCGTCGCCGGGCCGGTGCAGCAGGATCTTGCGCAGCGGCCCGATCTCGGATGTGACACTCAGCCCGCTCATACCGCACCTCCCGTGCGCCGCAGCGGCAAGACCAGGCTATGCGGCCCGCCGTGCCCGCGAGAGAGTTCCGACCCGCGGACCCGCAGCACCCACTTGCCGGATTCCTCCAGGCTGAGATCGCGACTGCCGTCCAGCACGGCGTTGATATCGACGACCTCGTACCCGGCGGCAGCCAGCGCGGCCACGGTGCGGTCGGTGCTGCGGTAGGTGATGACCTTGCCCGGCGCCACCGCCAGCAGATTGGCCCCGCTGAACCATTCCTCGCGCTCCTGGTCGATGAGATCGTCGCCGCCGCAGAAAATGGGCGTCAGGTCGAGGCCGTCGTCGCGCAGGCTATGGATGAACGACGACCGGCGCTCCGGTTCCACGCCACCCTGCCCCAGCTCGATGCGGATCACGTCGACCGAGGCCGGGCCGTAAGGCATGAAGACGGGCCGGTACATCACGCACTCGCTCGGGCTGATCAGGCTGAACACGGAGTCGATGTGGTTGTGGCCGGGCGGCAGGCGCAGCACGTAGAGGACCAGGCGCTGCCCCGCCGCCATGGCGGCGGCTTCCCAGGCGCCGGCCAGCCGCTGCACCGCGGGCATCGTCGTGCGCGCGCTGACTCCGACCACCAGCAGATCGGGACGCAACTGCAAGATGTTGCCGCCCTCCAAATAAGCGGCGTGGGCCGGGTAGAGGCCGGCGCGCGCCTCCGGCCCATGTTGCAGATCCGGCTCTTCCCAGTAGGGCCGCTCCTCGGCGCCGGCGGTGCGCGGCCCGGCCGGCCAGCGGGCCACGTCGGCGAAGCGCGGGTGGCAGGCGGTGACAAAGTCCATCAGCAGCGTTTCGCGCCGCCGGGCGAAGGCAGCCATGCGGCTCAGCACCACCCGGTCACGCACGATGGCGGCGGCGTCGTGGATGAACATCAGGTTGGGCAGCGGCGTGAGGTGGAACAGGCGGCCCTCGACAAAGCGCGACAGCCGATCCTCGTCCTCCAGCATGTCCAGCTTTTCCAGTTCGGGGCTGACAAAATCGCCGGCCAGGCCGGGATTATTCGCCTCGATGCCCTCGATCAGCGTGGCGGCCAGCGCGGCAAAGGCACCGTCGTTCGCCAGGTGTTGCAGATGCTCTTCGAGGTAGCCGCGGCGCCGGTCGGCGGGCGCGGCGACGCGGGCGAACCGGGCGGGCGCCCGGCCTCCCTGCACCCGCTCCAGGTCGGCCCGCAACGCGGCGACCTCTTCTTCCAACCGGGCCAGGCGCTGCTCGGACGGTTGCGGCTCGGCCTGGATCAGCGCGGTGCGCTCCAGCAGCGTATCCAGGTCCGGCGGTTGGGCCGCCTCCAGCGCCTCGGTCAGCAACTGGTGGAAGTAGTGCAGCTTGATGCCCAGGTGCTCGCCCAGCACGCTGGTGAACCAGTCGTGCTCCATCTGGGCATGGCGGGTATACAGGAGATCGTCGAAGAGGAAATGATCGCGCGAGTCCGGCGTCATGCGCATCAGTTCGCGACCGGGACGGTGGACCACTACTTCGCGCAGGGTATCGATTTCCGTAAAGACGTTGACGTTCGCCATTGAACTCCGTCTTTTCTAGCGTCAGCTTCAAGCCACCCGGCGCGGGACGGTTTCAAACCGGCCCCTACCGGTAGCAGATCGTTTTGGGGCCATCTGCAGGACGCCGGCTGGAACCGGCCCGTACAGGTAGCAGATCGTTGCGGCGGGCTACCGGCATACGCAGGCGCGGGCAGGCGCCATCCCGGCGACCGAGGGGAACCTGCCCGCGCGGGCAATTACATCACATCGGGCGCGGCGATGCCGAGCAGGCCCAGGCCGTTGGCGAGGGTCTGCCGGGCGGCGGCGGCCAGCACCAGGCGCGACCGGCGCAACTCCGGCGTCTCGGCGGTCAAGATGCGCGAGGTGTCCCAGAACTTGTTGAACGCCTCGGCCAACTCAAACAGGTAGCGGGTCAGGATGACCGGGTTGTAGAGCGACGCCGTGCGCTGGATCTCGTCGGGATAGCGGCTGATCATGTCGAGCAGGTTGAGCTCGCTGTTCAGGCTGATCACCCGGCGCTTGTTCGGGTCGCGGTCGTCGGCGTCCTTCAGGTGCGCCAGCAGATCGAGGTCCGCCGCGGCGAGTTGCAGGCGTGTGAAGTCCACCGGCCCGGCGGCGAGATCGGCCGACAGGCCCTCTTCCGCCGCCTTTGCCAGGACGCTGCTGGCCCGCGCATGGGCATACATGATGTACGGCGCGCTCTGCTGGCGCGGGTTGAGCGCCTGCTCCCAGTCGAACGCGATGTACGTATTGTTGTCCTTGTCGAGCATGCTGTACTTCATCGCGCCGATGGCGATCATGCGGGCGACGGCGTCCTTTTGCGCCTCGTCCATGCGCCGCCGGTCGGCTTCGGGCCGCCGCTCCTGGTTCTCGGCCTCGATCGTGTCGATCTCGGCCCGCGCCCGCTCGAACGCCTCGCGCTCGAAGTCCTCGTACAGCGGCATGTTGCCCTTGCGCGAGGAGAACGCGCCTTCCTTGGTGCCAACGATCTCGTAGCCGATCTGCCGGCTTTTGTCGGCCTGCGGGAAGCCGTACAGCTCCAACACCTTGAACACCTGCTGGAAGTAGAACGACTGGCGCACGTCGATCACGTAGAGCGAGCGCTCGACGTGGTAGTCCTCGAACTTGCGCCGGGCCAGGGCCAGGTCCTTGGTCGCGTACAGCGTCGTGCCATCCGACCGCAGCACGATGAGCACCCGGTAGGGGTTCAGTTCGGTCAGCGAGCCGTCCTTGCTCTTGCGATAGAGCTTGTCGAAGTATTTCTCGCGCAGGGCCGGGTGCTTGCGCAGTTGCTCGTCGATGCGCACCAGGACCGGGTCGCCCGCGGCCCGCAGGTCTTCGGCGATGCCCATCTGGACCAGTTCGCCGACGATCTCGCGGCCCTCGTCCTCCACCTGGCTCTCGTAGAACTCGACATCGAACTGCACGCCCAGCGTGCGGTAGACCTCGGCGAATTCGTCCAGGCTCCACTGCCGCGTGCGCTCCCAGAGCGCCATCAGGTCCGGCTCCTTGGCCTCCCACTGCGCGAAGAGCGCGCGCACGTCGTCGCGCCAGGCGGGCGCTTCGTCCCACCAGTCGAAATGGGCATCGAGGCGATCATAGTCGGCGCGCAGCGCACTATCGGCGGGCAGCATGGCGCCGAGGGCGCGCCAGAGCGCGGCGATCACGGCGGGGTTGACGCTACCGAGGTCCACGTCGGCGCCCAGGGTCTCGTCCGGCTCGTGGGCGGTTTCGGGGTCGGTGTCCGGCCCGGCGGCGGCGACAGCCTGCAGCAGGAGTTGCACATCGGCGGCGGCGGCGCTGTCGCTCTCGCCGTGGGCGCGCAGCCAGGCGGCCAGGTCCGGCCCCAGCGCGGGGTCGGCCAGCGCCTGCGACAAGAGGCCCAGCAGGTGCTTGCGGTATTCGAGGCGCGCGTCGGCCTCAGCGTAGACGGCGCCGAGCCAGCGGCCCCGCCCGGTCGCCGGTTCCTGGCCCTGGTGGAACGTCTGGTAGCACCAGAGGCACTTGATGACGTGCATGCCGATGTCACCGGGGTAGGTCGCGGCGAGCACGTTCCACCCGGCGGCACGCATGGTCCGCACCACGGCGTCGCCCAGGGCAATATTGCGCAGGTGGCCGACATGCAGCGCCTTGTGCGTGTTCGGCTGCGCGAACTCGACCATCACCTGCTCGTTCTTGGGCGCGCCGTGGCCCCAGTCCTGCGCGCGCGTGGCGATCTCGGCCACCAGGCCGTTGGCGTAGGCGGGGATATCAACGTAGAAGTTGATGAAGCCGCGCAGGGCTTCCGTCTGCTGCACCATCGGCAGTGCGGGCAAGGCCGCGACCACCTGCTCGGCCAGTTGCTGCGCGCCGTCGGGCCCGCGGCCCAGCGACTTGCAGATCGCGCTGGCATAGCCCCAGCGGCCTTCCAGCGGCACCCGTCGCACCTCCAGGGCCTTGGCTTTCGGCTCATACCCGAGACGGCGCAACGTGGTCTCCAGGGTGTCGCGCAGCAGGGTGGCAAGGTCTAAAACGCTGCCGTTCAGCAGCGTGTTCGGTGTATCCACGAGCGTCCTCCTTTCGGGTAATGATCGACCGGCAGCCAATAATCGGGCGCCGTGTACGCTACAAAGGCACCGTGCGTGAGGGCATCCGCGCACGGTGCATTGTCCATTATACGCCATCAAACCGGCCCCACGCAACCGCGCGGCGGCGGGCCGGATATCGGTCGCAAGGACGATCCCTGTGCCGGCAGCCCGCGCATGGCAATGGCGGCACCATAATTGATACACTTGCGGGCAGATCGGACGGAACAAGCGCCCGGCACGACGGAGAGGTGGTTTCGTATGGGATTGATCGTCGGCTTCCTGGCTATCTACCTGGTGATCCTGGTCCTCCTCCTGGGTATCGGAGTGGGCGTCGGCTTCGTGCTCCACTGGCTGATCTCAGGCGTCGACATGGGGTTGGCGATCCTCATCGGCGTCGCCGCCTCGGGTATGGCCCTCCATTTCTTCTGGCGCCTGACGGGATTCTTCGAGGGTGCCGACTTGATCGACACCGAGCCGCTGCCCGACCGGTCCAGCAGTGGGCGCAGGTATCCCGCCGAGTCCTTCGCCCCGCGTCGCAGCCGCACGCGGAAGCCCTAACCGCGGTCAGGGCACGAAGAAGAAGGCGACGGCCAGGATGGCGTAGGCGGCGAGCAGTTGCACGCCCTCCAGCCAGTTGCTCTCGCCGTCTTGCGAGACCAGGATGGTGATCAGCAGCGCGACGCCGACGGCCACCAGCTCGAAGAGGGTGAAGACCAGGTTCATCGGCTTGCCCAGCAGCAGGCCCACGAACACCAGCACCGGCGCCACGAACAACGCGATCTGCAACGCGCTGCCGGTGGCGATGGACAGCGCCAGTTCCATGCGGTCGCGCATGGCGACCGTCACCGCCGTCATGTGCTCGGCGGCGTTGCCGATGATCGCCACGAGCACCACGCCGACAAACGCCTCGCTCCAACCCAGGGTGGTGGTCAGATACTCCACGCCCTCGACCAGCAGTTCGGACAACCCGGCGATGAGCAGAGTGGCAACCGCGAGCACGATCAGCGCGTGCGGGATCGTCCAGCGCGCCCCGTGCATGGTCTGCGCCTCGCTGTCGGTGTAGAGGAAAGCATGGGTGCGCAGGAAGAACACCAGTTGGGCGATATACGCCAGCAGCAGGATAATCGCCACGCCAATGGAGATTTCTTCCTCGGTCAGGAAGTTGTCGTTGTTCGTCGCCAGGACATACATGGCGGGCACCGCCAGCCCGACAAAGGCCAGGGCGAACTGCGAGGAGTTGGCGCTGGCGCCCGTGCGGTTAAACACTTGCTTTTCGCGGCCCAGGCCGCCCAAAAACATCGCCAGCCCCAGCACGAACAGCACATTGCCGATGATCGACCCGGTGATCGACGCCTTGACCACCTCGGCCAGCCCGGCGTTCAGCGCCACGATGGCGATGATCAGCTCGGTCGCATTGCCGAAGGTGGCGTTGAGCAGCCCGCCGAGCCCGGAGCCGACCCGCGAAGCCAGTTCCTCGGTGGCCGTGCCCAGGATCTTCGCCAGCGGCACGATAGCGAGGGCGCTGGTGATGAACAGCGCCAATTCCGGCAGGCCCAGCAGCTTGACCAGCACCGCTATCGGCAGAAAGATCATCAACCCGTAGATAATGCGCTCGAACAGCTTCGCGCTTTCCGGTCCCTTGATATCCAGGCCAATATAAGACAGGGCCTGGGCAAATGCATTCATACGCAACTCCTGAGCAGAAGATGAGCCGGGGGGGCCGGCCGCCGCTCCCGGTGCCGGGCGCGCCGCCTCCAACCGTGCGTCCTATGATACACGATTCATAGATGCGCATCCAGCGGCAGACATGCCGATGCCCGACCGGAGCCGGGCATCCCGATGGTCTGTAGTGTGGCGCCGGGCTACGGGTTCACGAGGACCACGGCACTACTCGTGCCGCTGTAGTCTTGCGGCGCGTTGAGGAAGCCGGTGACGGTCGCCGTCCAGGTGCCGGCGACCGGCAGGTCCACATGCACCGTTTCGTTGGCGTAGTTGTAGATCGTCTGCACCACCTCGGAACTGGCGGCCAACTGGCCGCTGGGGTCATAGAGGTAGAGGTTCAGGTCGCTGACGACGCCCGTCTGGCCGGTGCCCGCCAGGTTCCAGTCGATTGCCACTTCGAGCGACTCGGTGCCGGGCTGGACCACGACCTGCCGGCTGTCGCTGCCGGCAATCCCCGGTGCGCTCAGCCCGACGGTGCCGGTCCAGGTGTCGACCAGGTCATAGACCTGTTCCTCGCGCCCGGTGCGCGGGTCGTGGTAGGTGCGGATGTTGCGGATGGAGCGTGCCGTCTGCACCGCGGCCAGGGCGTCGAGGTAGCCCGCGCCCGCCGCGTATTCCTGCGCGCCGGGGATGGGCCGGGCGGTGTTGACCAGCACGCGCTTGATCACGTCGGGCGTGAGGCTGGGGTTGGCCTGGACGATGAGCGCGACCGTGCCCGCCACATGGGGCGCGGCCATGCTGGTGCCGCTGGCGACGGTGTAGTACGGCAGGTATTGCGGCGCGATAAACGCGGCGTCGGTCGCGGTGGAGCCGCCGTTGACGAACGCGCCCGTGGCCGTGCGGTCGGAGGCGATCAGGTAGCCGGGCGCGGTCAGCGTGGGGTGGTAGAACGAGTCGCCGGGGATGCCGCGCGAGGAGAAGAAGGCCACGGTGTGCCCATCCTTCTCGCCCGCGGCCACGCCGATGACCCAGGGCGCCACGCTGTAGGTGTTGAGCGTGTTCGTGTTCGCGCCCGAGTTGCCCGCGGCAAAGACCACCGTGATCCCGGCGTCATGAAGCTGCTTCGTCGCCACATTCACCGGGTCGTGCGGGTCGAAGCCGGGCACGATGTTGCCCCAACTGCAATTGACGACGCGGATATTGTACTCCTGGCGGTGCTGCAAGACCCAGTTGAAGCCGGCCACCGCCGTGTAGATGTCGATGCCCTCGCCCACGCCGAGGCCGATCAGGTCGGCGCCGGGCGCCACGCCCTTGTAGTAGCCGCCGCTGGCGCCGCCGCTCGCCGCGATGATGCCGGAGACGTGCGTGCCGTGGCCGCCGGTGGTGTCGGTATTGGGCACATCGTTCAGGTAGAGGACCGGCAGGTTAAGCCCGTAGAGATTCTGCCCCGCCGCGGCTTGCAGGCCCAGCACCTTGACGTTCTGCTTAGTCGTCTGGTGCAGCCGCAGGTCGGCGTGCGTGGCGTCGATACCCGTGTCGATCACGGCCACGCCGACGCCTGCGCCGGTCAGCCCGTAGTCCTGCCAGACGGTCGTGGCGCCGATGAGGGGCACGCTTTCATGGAGGAAGTAGTGCAGCGATTGGTTCAAATAGATCGAAACGACACCCGGCAACTGCGCGATCTGGTTAATCTGCGCCGGGGTCGCCAGGGCGCCAGCCATGGGCAACCGGTTGAGGGGTGCATAGACCACGCCCAAGGCGTCGAACCGCGCCAGGTCGGTGGCGGACGGCGGGGCGGCATAGGTGACGATGACACTGATCGGCGTGGCGGGCGGCGCGGTTGCCAGGCGGCTGACCAGCGCGGGATCGAGCAAGGCGGACGTGGCGGCGGCGGGGCGGGGCGTGAGGCCGAGCGTGAGCAGCAACAAACCGAGCAAGAGCAGGTTCGCAACCGGCCGGCGTAGGCGCATGGAGATCTCCTTGTTCGTTTACACCACATAGGGTGGTGCTACTGGGGAATAGCTACCACCTCCTTAGCAGATTCTGTGCCAGGTACGGCCATCCCCAACCGGGCGCACGCCGCCTCGAAGGTCTCGCCCTGGACCCACAGCGCCTCAAAGGCGATTTTGAGGACGGCGGCCAATTGCGGGTTCTCGATCACCATGATCGTCAGGTCGGTGCGCCCGGCGATGGGGTCCTCCATGGCGAACATGACGATGGCTTCGTCGACAACCACCAGCTTCATCGGCAGGTGGGCGACAAAACGCGCCTGCTCCCCTTGCTGCAAGAAGTAGGCAACGCCGTCGCGTGTAGCCGGGTCGCGCAACACGTCGTATTCGTAGATCGAGCAGGCGCGCACGCGGCGGTGGAGGGTCTCCAGCCCTTCGACGTTCTCCTGCGGCGGGGTGGCGTACGGCGGCTTGGTGAAGACCAGGATCTCACTCCGGCAATTGGCCTGGATCTCGCTGAAGCGCTGGTTGATCGCCGCCGTGCCTCGCAGCACCTCGATGTATTCGAGCGGACTCGTCTCGCCCTTGCCCGCGGCATATTGCGAGGCCAGAGTAGCGATCAGACTGTTGGTCGCCACTTCCAGCGCCGTCACCTGTTGCTTCGCCCGGCCCAGCAGCGCCTGCAGCGCCACGCCGGGGGCCACGGCGGCATACTTGGTGCCCCGGCGGCCGGGCCGGCTCACCGCCAGCCCCTGCTCGACCAGGCTTGCCAGGATATCGTAGATGCGCTGGCGCGGCACCCCGGAGAGGTCCGCCACCTGGGACGCACTGAAACTTTCCTTGCCCAGCAGCGCCAGGTAGGCGCGCGCCTCGTAGGCGTTCAGCCCCAGTTGGGCCAGCCGGCTGATCTGTTCCTCATCGGGCATGTCTGCAGGTCCCTCCTTGTGCCCAATTTGCCACCCCGGCGCGTGGTTGTATTCTTATAGTACAGGCATTAACATAAGAGATCAAGAGGCTCAGATCTCCCCTAGTTAACACAAAAATGCTCAAGTAATGTGGCAGCAATTAGGACTAAAATCAGAAGCTTATGAGATTTTGCCCTACCATCACCACGTTCTGTGGTGGCACATCTTCTGCTTCAAGCGACCAGCAGATGCGTCGCGGGTTCGATAGGCCGGTCTCCGGCCACCCCCCCGAACCCGCGACGACACCGGATACACACCCAAGGGCCGGAGCGGCAGACAACAAAACAAGCCGCCGGTGGGCAGCTTGTTCCGCTAGAGTAACTTCGAGCAGGCCTGCGCCGTCGCCAACCGGGCGCCCAGGAACCTCGCCCCCATTCCAGCGACGTATCGGGTGTAGTTGCGCGATTCGTCGCGCCGTACACGTTAGTCTTTTGCGCGGGCTGTTCCCAATCGACGGCGGTGCGCCGCGCTAACGAATCCCCAATCCCATAATCAGCCCGATGCTCAGCACAATTAGCACGGTGAGCGAGCCGATCACGGCGAGGGCGATGGGCCGGCCCACTTTGCCGACGGCGCGGATATCGACGCCGAGGCCCAGCGCGGCCATGGCGGCCACCGTCAACCAGCGCGAGAGATCGGCGGCGGGCGCGGCCAGGGCTTCGGGCAACAGCCCCACCGAGCGCGCGACGGCCAGGGCGATGAAGCCGATGATGAACCAGGGCACGAACCGGCTCAGCGCGAAGCCGCCCGCCGTGGCGGGGCGCGGGTAGCGCAGGGCAAAGAAGAACACAACCGGTCCCAGCATGAGCACGCGCACCAGTTTGACCAGCGTGCCGATCTGGCCGCTCAGCGCGCTCACCGGGAAGGTAGCGGCCAGCACCTGGGGCACGGCGTAGACGGTCATCCCGGCGAGCACCCCGTACTGGTAGAACGAGAATTGCAGCACCGGGATCAGCAGCGGCAGGGCCAGCACCAGCACCACGCCGACCACGGCGGTCAGCGCGATAGACGAGGCCACGTCGGCGGCAGTGGCGCCGATGACCGGGGCCACGGCGGCGATAGCCGAGTTGCCGCAGATGGAGTTGCCGCTGGCGACCAGGATCGCCAGCTTGGGATTCAGCCCCAGCGCGCGCCCGATAAACCGGCTGCACACGATGCCTACCGCCACGGCCAGCACAATCGCCAGCACCAGCACGGGCCCGGCCTTGAGCAACACGGGCAGGCTGACCGACGCGCCCAGCAGCACAATCGCCGCTTCGAGCACCTGCTTGCCGGTGAAGCTGATCCCCGGCGCCCAGCGCGCCCCCGGCTGCCACGCCGTGCGTACGACCATCCCCAGCAGGATCGCCACCACCAGCGCCTCAATGATCGCGTGGCCGACCAAGCCCTCTTCCAGCGTCTGGATCATCCAGGCCAGCAAGGCAATCCCCACCGCCAGGGCTACCCCCGGCGCAACCTTCCCAACCCAGGCATTCCATGGGCGGCGCGCCGCCTGCGCCTGACTCAGTTCCATATTATCCTAACACCTCACTATCCTGACACTTCCCCAAATATTAGCGCAACGAAGGAAAAATCGCAACAAAACGAACCGGGGCGAGCAGCGGGGATCGATACCACGCCCGGTTCCGATTTTGCCGCACGCAAGCAGATCCGTTGCCTGCGCCAGGGATGACCCGCTTGCGGACGGCCCGTGCTGCCGCTAAGATAAGGCCACGCCCACACAAGGTTGGATATTCGCTCTGGAGGAACCCGGATGACCGAGGAGAACCGCGCCGCCCCCGCGGAAAAACAGACAGGGCGGATCGAAGCCTTCAGCGACGGCGTGTTCGCCGTGGCGATCACCCTGCTGGTGTTGGACCTGATTAAAGTGCCCGAGGCGCCGGAGGGCCAGGTCTTTACCGCCGCCGACCTGGCCGCGATTCTGGGCCGGCAATGGCCGAGCTATGCCACCTTCTTGATTAGCTTTGCCACCATCCTGATCATGTGGATGAATCATCACTCCATCTTTCAATGGGTGCAAAAAAACGACCCGGTCTTCATGTTCGCCAATGGCTTCTTGCTGCTGCTGGTCACGCTGGTGCCGTTCCCCACCGCGCTGCTGGGCGACTACCTGCTGAAACCCGCGGCGCCCACTGCCGCGGCGATGTACGCCGGCCTGTTTGTGATCATCAGCATTGCCTTCATCGTGCTCTGGTGGGCGGCCGCCTACCGGCGGCCGTTGCTGCGACCCGGTATCCCGCCCGCCCGCATCCGCGAGCGCACGATCGCCAACCTGCTGGGCTTTCCGGTCTACGTGCTGGCGCTGGCCTGCGCCTTCTGGAGTCCCGTGCTCACCGTGGCGATCTGCGGCGCGCTCTGGATTTTCTGGGCGATCATCAGCATCCGGCTCTAGGCGGGAATACGCAGGCGCCGGTTTGGAAACCGGCGCCCGCAGATGTAATGAGTATGGAACGGCGGTGTAGGGGCCGGTTTGAAACCGGCCCGCGTCCGGCAGAATCCGGTGGGGCGCTAGCGCCCGCCCCCGCTGTAGTACGATTTCAGCACCTGCTCGGCAGGCTTGTTGTGCGGGGTATAGGTTTTGTCGCCCGCGCCGCCGGTGTTCGGGTCGGCGTCCCAACTCCACCAGTACATGCCGGCCAGCCAGGGCTTGCCCCAGAAGACGGCGAAGGCGGCCTGGTAAGCGTTGGCCTGCTCTTGCAGGTCGAGCGTGCCGCCGGCCTGCCAGTCGTAGGGCGCGCGATTGGTGCCGGCCACGCTGCCGTAGCCGATCTCGGTGAGGATGATCTGCTTGCCGAACCGCCCGGCCAGCCCCTCCAGCGTACCTACATAGCCGCGATCCACCCAGGCGCGGGCGATCTCGTCCACCGTCGGGCCGGTCTTGCCGGTCAGCGGGTAGTAGGCGTCCACGCCGATATAGTCCACGGCGTCCCACCAGCGGATGCTGACCACGTCGTCGCCCCAGTTGGCGGCGTAGGTGAGTTGGCCCTGGTACTTGCTGCGCACGGTGCTGATGACGGCCCGCCAATCGGCTTCGCGGGCGCTCGTGCCGACGAGTTCGGTGCCGACGCAGAGCAGATCGGCGCCGTTCTGTTGGGCCAGGGCCGCATAGTGGCCGATGAAGTCGCGGTAAGAGGCGAACCAGGCTTGCCACTGGCCCTCCCCGCTGAACGCCTGCCCGATCTGGCCGCGCCAGTGGCCGGGATCGTTCGCCAGATCGACGTGCGGCTTAAGCAGCACTCGCAAGCCCAGCCGGTGGGCCGTGGCGATGACGTGGGCCAGGTCGGCGTCGGTGGGCGTGCGCGGCGAGTCCAGGCGGATGCTGGTCGAGCCGATCGTGTCCTGATAGCCGGTCACGACCACGGCCAGGGTGTTGGCGCCGGTGGCCGCGAGTTGGGCCAGCGCCTGGTCGGCGGCGGCGGAGGCATAGCCGCCCGCATACCAGGAGACGAAGTTGAGGCCCTTCTGGAAGGAGGCCTTGGCGGCGACCGGCGCGGGCGGGGCGGCGGCCTGGACGGTCCCCGGCGGCAGAGTGCGCGCGTGGAACGTGCCCAACTGGCTCAACAGCACGGCGTTGGGCGCGGCGTTCTCAGGGTGGTACTCGAAGACGGCACGCTCGAAGTATTGCACCTTGTAGGGCTTGCCGTCGAGTTCCGACACCTCGGTGAACTCATCGCTGATGGGGTAGCCCTGCTGGGCCAGCCCGCCGTGCTGCTGCCAGTAGGTCAGGAATTGGCCGCCGATCCGGTGGCCGGTTT
Organism: Chloroflexia bacterium; assembly: GCA_035693165.1. Classification (GTDB taxonomy): domain Bacteria; phylum Chloroflexota; class Chloroflexia; order QHBQ01; family JAICKM01; genus JAICKM01. The sequence continues at coordinate 13,997 of DASSGZ010000363.1, forward strand.
GCCCGAACCACTGCCCACCCGCCGCGGGGGTCTGGCCCGGCGCGCCCTGCGGGTACTTTTGCTTGTAGCGCAGCGTGCCCAGTTGCATCAAGAGCGTATCGTAGGGCGGGGCGTTCTCCGGGTGCTTCTCCAGCACCGCACGCTCGAAGATCTGCTGCGTATAGGTCTTGCCGTCGAGCGGGTTCACCGCCGTGATCTCGCCGCTGATCGGGTAGCCTTGCTGAGCCAGCCCGCCGCGGCTTTCCCAGTAGGCCAGGAACTGGCCGCAGATGGTATACCCGGTCTGAGCGAAGGATTTGCACCCGGCGCTTTGCGCCAGCGCCCGCGGGGCCGCCGCGGGCAACATGCCGAACAGGAGGGCTACCAGCCCAAGGGAGAACAGAGCACGCACATGTCGCATGGAGGGGATCGGCCTTTCGTGCATATATGGAGGATGGGGACCTGACCATGGTACTGAGGGGTCCGCAAGGCCGGCAGGCGCGGCCAGGATACTGCATTCCGGCGCGGGAACCGGGCGACCACAACCTTAGCGGTCACGAAACCATTATGCCCGATATGCGGTCACTTTCGCGTCAATTTTCCGGGCGAATCGTCACAGTCCGCACACAATGTCCCGGCACCGGCGCGCCGGACGCAAGCACAAAACGCCCGTGACCGGGCGCGGTCACGGGCGTCGCGTTTGCGGGGGTGCGGGAGTCTAGTACTCTGACAACTTAATTTTGCCAAGTTCCTTCGTGCCTACCACGGGCCTGTGAACCTCTCAGAATTAAGTTGTCGGAGTACTAGTGCGCCGGCGCCGGGTCCGCGAAGGCCTGGCCGAAGAACTCGGCGAGGCGCAGGAAGAGCGTCTTCTGGTTCCGGGGCCGCAGGATGCCATGGCCCTCGTCCTCGAAAGCCAGAATCTCATAGGGGATGCCCATCTCGTCGAGGGCCGTGCGCACTGAGCGCACGTTCTCCGGCGTGACGTTGGGGTCTTGCATGCCCTGGACGATGAGCAGCCGCCCGCGGATGTTCTGCACGAAGTGGATCGGCGAGCGCTCGTAGTAGCGTTCGGGCACCTGGTCGGGCCGGCCGCCCAGCATCTCTTCGCTGTAGGGCCGCAGGTCGGGGCGCGTGGTCTCGTAATCGA
>DASSGZ010000364.1:0-3369 GCA_035693165.1 Chloroflexia bacterium
GGGCCGCGCCCCGGCGCGCGCCGTGCCGGTAGCCCGCCGGCCCCGCGTGGGCGATTTCCTGCGCGTGCCGCTGCTGCTGGGCCTGTTGGCCGTGGTGCTGGGCCTGATCGTCGCGCTGGCCTACGTGGACCGCTTCGTCAACCTGGGCGTCACCTGGGGCGCCGAGCAGACGCCCATCGCCGGGACCGGGGTGAACCCCCTCGGGGTGAACGTCTTCCTCGAAAAAGAGGCCGACCCGGAGGCCGTCCGGCGCACTCTGCGCATGGCCCGCGATGCCGGCTTCCAGTGGATCCGCCAGGGTTTCGTCTGGAGCGACATCGAGATCGACGGCAAGGGCGACTACGTGGACCGGCGCGGCCCCGGCCCGGCGCACTCGGCGTGGGACAAGTACGACTTCATCGTGGACCAGGCGCGCGCCTTCAACCTGGAGATCGTGGCCCGGCTCGACGCCACCCCGGCCTGGGCGCGCCGCGCCCCCGACCCGAACAACCCCTGCGGCGGCACCCAGGTCGATTACTCGCACGCACCACCCGCCAACGTGGACGACTACGCCGACTTCGTCAAGGCCGTCGTGGCGCGCTACAAGGGCAAGGTGCGCTACTTCCAGATCTGGAACGAGCCGAACCTGATCGGCGAGTGGCCGCCGCAGCCCAACGCCGCCGCCTATACCGCGCTGCTCAAAGCCGCCTACGAAGCCGCCCACGCCGCCAACCCCGACGCCGTGATCCTCATGGCGCCGCTGGCCCAGACGCACAGCGGCGACCAGTGCAACCCCAACGACATCCTCTACTTGCAGGCCATGTACGAGGCGGGCGCGCAGCCCTACTTCGACATCGCCAACGTCATGGACTACGGGCTGAACTATTCGCCCGCCGACCGGCGGACGGATCTCGACCGCATCAACTTCTCGCGCCCGGTGCTGGCCCGCGACGTAATGGTGCGCAACGGCGACGGCGCCAAGGGCATCTGGGCCAGCGAGTACGGCTGGGTCAGCCTGCCGCCCGACTGGGACGCCGACCCGGCCAACAAACCGGGCATCTGGGGCAGCGTGACGCCGGAGCAGCAGGCCAACTACCTGGTCAGCGGCTACGACCGGGCGCGCAGCGAGTGGCCCTGGATGGGCGCGATGTTCGTCTGGTTCCTGCGCGACCCCGCGCCCCTGCCGCACGAACCCCAGCCCTATTTCGCCATCGTCAACCCCGACTGGAGCCAGCGCCCGGCCTACGGGGCCATCGCCCGCTACAGCAAGCGCTTCCCGCTGGCCGAGACGGGCGCGGGCCTGCCCGACAACCCGGCCCTGACCGTGGCCGGGCCGTGGAGCAAAGCGGCGCCGGCGGGCCGCCCGGTCTACACGGCCACCACGGCCAGCAGCACCGCCACCCTGACCTTTGAGGGCAACATCCTGGACCTGGTGTTCGCGCCCGGCGCGAAGCCGGCGCCCGTGCAGGTGGAACTCGACGGCGGGCCGCCGCCCGGCTGGGTGGTGGACGGCACGGGCCGCGCCCTCGCCACCATCCCCGCCGCCGGGGGCACGGCCAACCGCGTGACGCCCGACGCGGCCTGGCCCGCGCCGCCCGGCATGGGCGCGGTGCGCCTGCGCGTGGCCGGCGACCTGAAGGACGTGCGCCACACCCTGACCATCCGCCCGGCCAACGTGGACGCGCCGGTGGCGCTGCTCGGCTTCGTGGTCGGGCGCACGTCGCCGCAGGCCGGGCTGTTCGCCGCCGGGTATCTCTTGCTGACGGGCTTGGCGCTCTGGCTGGGCGTGCGCAGCACGTTCGCCGTCGTGGCGCTGCCGCGGCTGGTGCGCCAGGCCGTGGCCCTGCCGGGGCTGACCGGCGACGGGGCGCGCGCCGGGGTGGTCGTGGCCGCGATGGCCGCCGCCCTGGTCGCCTACTACCTGCTGCCGTCGCCGCGCTGGGCGCTGCTGCCGCTGGCCGCCTGGTTCCTGCTGGCCGTGTTGCGGCCCGACATGGCCGTGGTGACGACGGCCGCCGCCATCCCGTTCGCCACGGCGCCGCGCGCCCTGCTCGACTGGAGTTTCCCGGTCAGCGAGACCTGCCTCTGGCTCACGCTGGTCGCCTGGATCATCCACCGCGCGTGGCGTGAGTTCGCGCACCGGCGGGCGGCCCCCGCTGCCGTGGCCGCGCCCGCCGATTTGAGCGTGACCGGCTACCTGAACCTGTACCAGGAGCTACAGGGCCCGGTGCCCTGGCGCGAACGGCTGCGGACGGCGCTGCGCCGCGACCTGTTCGGCGTGCCCGCGGTGGCGCTGCTGCTGGTGGGCACCTTCTCGCTGCTCACCGTGGCGAACCCGGAGTACCTGCGCGACACGCTACGGATGTACCGCTGGGTGATCGTCGAGCCGGTGCTGTTCTACTTCCTGGCGACCGAGATCCGCACCGGGCGCCGCCAGGGGTTGCGCGTGGCCGACGGCTTTATCGGCGGGTCGGCGCTGGCCGCGGCGCTGGCGCTGGCGCTCGGCTTCCTCAACGTCCCCGGCCACACGCTCGACGTGCAGGGCGTCGTGCGCTTCCAGGGGCTGTTCACCCACCCCGACAACCTGGGGCTGTTCCTGGGCCGCGCGCTGGGCTTCACCGCCGCGCTGGCCCTGTTCCTGACCGCGCCGGGCGAAACGCTGCGCCGCCGCGCCTACGTCCTGGCGGCGCTGGTGATGATCCCGGCACTGGTGCTGTCATACTCGCGCGGGGCCTGGGGGGCCGTCGTCGTCGCGATGGGCGTGAGCGTTTGGATGGTGGGCGGGCGAGCCGCGCACTGGTTCACCGGGGCGCTGGTGGCGGGCGGGGCCGGGCTGCTGGCGCTGGCCGCGCTGGGCCGCCTGCCCGAGCGCATCCTGCACACCGGCAGCGGCCTGATCCGCATCGACCTCTGGCAGACCGCACTCACCATGCTGCGCGACCATCCCGTCTTCGGTATCGGACTGGACCAGTTCCTCAACCAGTACCAGGGGCCATATCAACACCCCCAGGACTGGCTCTCGCACCCGCATAACCTGATCTTGGATTGCTGGCTCAGTTTGGGTATAATAGGTGTGCTTGTCGCCGGTTGGATCATGGTACGTGTGATCCTAGGCGCGCTGGCTCTCATCCGGCGCACCGATGCGCGGGGGGCCGCCATGGCGCGGGCGGTGCTGGCCGCGATGATCGTCGTGGTCGTGCATGGCCTCGTCGACAACTCATATTTTCTGCCGGATCTGGCGCTCACTTTCTGGCTCTTCTGTGCCCTGTTGCAGATGATGGGGAAACAGGCGCCGGACCCCGCCGCTACCCGGTCCACGGCTCGCCGTTAGCCCCCGCAACCGGCAATCAGTAGGAGGACCCTTTGCGCATTATTGTCGCCGGTGGGGCC
>DASSGZ010000365.1:0-17739 GCA_035693165.1 Chloroflexia bacterium
GATCCGGCAGGCGACCAAGCACAATGCGTATACTGATCACCGGCGGCGGCACCGGGGGCCATGTCAGCCCCGCCGTCGCCGTGATTGCGTGTCTGCGGGCGCGCAGCGGGGCCGAAGGCTGGCCGCTCGACCTGCTCTACCTGGGCAGCCGCGACGGCGTCGAACGGCGGATCATCGGCGAGTTGGGCGTGCCCTACGCCGCCGTGCAGACCGGCAAACTGCGCCGCTACTTCTCCTGGCGCACCCCGCTCGACCTGGCGCGCATCCCCATCGGGGTGATCCAGGCGATCTGGCGGGTGGCGCGCTTCCGCCCCGCCGTGATTTTCAGCACCGGGGGCTATGTCTGCGTGCCGCCGGTGCTGGCCGGGCGGTTGCTCGGCGTGCCCGCGATCACCCATGAGCAAACCGTGCGCTCCGGCCTCGCCAACCGCATCGCGTCCCGCTTCGCCCAGGTCGTGGCGATCAGCTTCCCGGAATCCGCCGCCGAGTTCCCGCCGGGCCGGACCGTGCTCACCGGCAATCCCCTGCGGCCCGAATTGCACGGGGGCGACCCGGCGCGCGCCGCGGCATACTGGCACGTCGACCCGGCCATTCCGGTGATCTATGTCACGGGCGGCGCGCAGGGCGCCCACGCCATCAACACCGCCGTGCGCGCGGCGCTGCCGCAACTGCTGGCCGTGGCCCAGGTGGTCCACCAGGTGGGCGAGGGGCCGGAGGGGTCGCGCGCCGACCTGCGCGCCGCCGAGGCACAGGCCCAGGCCACGCCCGAAGCGCGGACGCGCTACCGCCCGGTGGCCTTCACCGGCCCCGAACTGGCCGATCTCTATGCGCTGGCCCGGCTGGTGATCGGGCGGGCGGGCGCGGGCACCGTGAACGAACTGGCCGCGCTGGGCAAGCCCGCCGTGTTGATCCCCCTACCCGGCACCGGCTCCGACGAGCAAACGGCCAATGCGCGCCGGCTCGAAGCCGCGGGCGGCGCGGTCGTGCTCCCGCAGGCCGAATGCACGCCCGACCGCCTGGCCGCGCTGGTCCGCGACCTGCTGGCCGGCCCCGACCGCCTGGCGCACATGGCCGCCGCCGGGCGCACTCTGGCCCGCCCCGACGCCGACGCCGCCCTGGTGCGCCTGATCCTCCAGGTCGCCCGGCACGCACCCGTGTAGGGCCGGTTTGAAACCGGCCCGCCCGCCGTCATAAGCGCGGTGCGGTCATGCTCATACACGCCGGAGGCGCGAAGCGCGCGAAGAACTCCATTGAAGAATCTTCGCGTTCTTCGCGCCTTCGCGGTGCAATTAAGAACGGCTAGCGCCCGCCCCAGGTCGGGTGGCTGGCCTGCCCGAAATAGGTGATGTGGTGCGACGGCTCCGTGGCCGGCGCGGCGAGGGGGCGCGTGTAGAGGTCGCCCTTGGTCTCATAGACGAAGGACTGGCCGTCGGGCGAGAGATCGAAGCCGCTGAACTCCTGCTGCTCGGGCAAGAACACCCAGATCTCGCGGCTTTGCCCGCTCGCCAGGTCCAGCTCTTGCAGGCTGTCGGTGGTCGGGTCCTGTGTGCCGGGCTGGACAAAGTAGAGCTTGTCGCCGCCGGGCGACCAGGCCACCGGCGAATTGCGCACCACCCCATGCCGCAACACTCGCCGCGCGCTGACCGGCTTATCCGCCGCCAGGTCCACCGTGAGCAGCAGCAGGTCGGTGCCGTCGGCCACGGCGACCTGTTCCGGGTGGGTGGGGTTGGACCGGGGCCGGCCCAGCGTCTTGCTCGCCGCCTGGTAGATGTCGGTCGCCTGGCCGTCGGTGGGGTTGATATGGACCAGGCGCGTCTCGTAGAGCGGGGCGTTGGTGGTCGGATTGAACCAGTGCTGGGTGTAGAGGCTCCACAGGCCGCCGCGCGGGTCCCAGGCCGGCTCGGTGTACGCGCCCCGGCCCAGGCGCGGGTCGAGGACAATATCGGGCGCCGTCGTGTCGCTGCCCCTGGGATCGACCCAGACCCAGCCCGCCCCCGGTTCGCCGGTAGCCTTGATCCAGCCGCGGCCCGCGGGCACATCGGGCAGCGTGTAGTTGCCGTTCTGGTCGGTCTGGGCGAATCCCCGTCCCAGCCAGGAGACGACTACCGCCCCGGCCACCGGCTTGCCGTTCGCCAGCACGCGCCCATGCACGCGCAGGCCCGGCGGCGCGGTCATCAAGGCCCAGACGCTCACGCCCGGCACATTCGACTGCGTGGCGGGAAAATAGCCGTTGTTGGGCTGGGGCAGCCCGGTGATCTGCTGCGAACCGGCGCCTTCGGGGTCGATCTTATACAGGTTCCAGATCGCCAGGTTATACAGGTCGCGGTATTCGCTGGCGTAGGCGATGAACTTGCGATCCGGACTCCAGACGGGGTAATCGGAGGCCGCGCTTGGCTGATCGCGGGTAAACGTGGTGATCTGGCGGGCCGCCAGCGCGCTGGGATGGACCAGGTAGAGGTCGCCGCTGAGCCCGAAGATGAAGCGCCGCACGTAGACGATGTCGTTCGGCTGCACGGGGTCGGGAGTCGGAGAGGGACCGGGCGTGTCGGTGGGGATCGGCGTCTCGGTCGGCGTGGCCGTGGCGTCCGGGCCAAAGACGCGCGGCGTATCGCACGCGGCCAGCGCGCCCATCAGCAGCAACGCCACCCCCAGCGCCGCCATCCCCAGCGGCGCGTGCCGCTGCATCCGTCCTCCTCGCCTCTCCCGATCCACCACCTGTCGCATTGCCTTTCCAGCTTAGCCCATGCTCGCAAGCGCGCCGGATCGCCCGGCGCACCGGCAACTATACCACAGCCCCACGCCCGCGCGCAATCAACCCCCGCCCGCAACTGCGCGCCGGCCAGGGCCAACCGCAAATTGATATCCATCTGAGTGTAATACTTGCGCCCTCCGACCGTACTGACTCATAGTAGCATGCCAAAATCGCCGGCCCCGGCATCCCGCCGGCCTATCGCGCATTGAGGAACCTGGCTCACCCTGTATGGATGGAACCTTCCCGTTGCTGGCAAACGAAATGGCGCTGGTGGCGCGCGCAAAGGTCGAACCCGCGGCCTTTGCGGCGATCTATGACCATTACTACCCGCGCATCTATGCCTATGCGCGCTACCGGGTGCGCGATGCCGCGCTGGCCGAGGAGATTACCGCTCAGGTCTTCGAGCGGGTGCTGGCGAACCTCGGCAAATATGAGGCCGAGCAGGCGCCGTTCGCCGTCTGGCTATTCACCATCGCGCGCAACCGGGTCAGCGATCATCACCGGGCGCAGCGCCGCCGGCAATGGCTGCCGATCGACCTGGTGCGCGGGCGCGCCGCCCCCGGCCCGGCGCCGGAGGAGATCGTCGTCCGCGACGAGACGCGCGAGGCCCTGCTGGCGGCCGTGACCCGGCTGAGCGAGCGCGAGCGCGACATCCTGGCGCTCAAGTTTGGCGCCGAATTGACCAACCGCCGGATCGCCGCGCTCACCGGGTTAAGTGAGAGCAACGTCGGAGTCATTCTCTATCGGGCCGTCCGCCGCCTGCGGGCGGACCTCGCTGGGCAGGAGTAGGCGATGAGCGAACTCGACTGGGCCGAGCGTTTTAGCCGCGATGTAGACACGCTGGTGCGCGGCTACGAGCCGGACCGGGCGCCCGCGCCCCCGCCGGAATATCGGCAGGCCCTCGATCTGGCGCGCACGCTGGCGACCACGAACCTGGCCGCAGAGAGCCGGACGCGCCAGGCGTTGCGCGCCCGCCTCCTGGCACAGGCCGCGGGGGTGCCGGGGCGGGTACCCGGTGGCGTCATGGGCGGCTGGGCGTTCTGGCGGCCCGCCCTGCTCATCCTCTCGCTGGCGATGACCGTGCTGATCCTGTTGAGCATGATGACTCTGGCGCCGGCCCAGGGCACGCCGTCGCCCAGCCCCGCGCAGGTGGCCACCCGGCCCAGCACGGCCCAACCGGCGGTCGGGCACCCCGGCGCCCCGGCGTCCGCGCAACCCGCCGTGCAGGGTACGTTGCCGGTGCAGCCTGCGCCCGCGCCCACGCCGCAGGAAGCGGCCACCCACGCCATGCGCGGCGCCCCCACCGGTCCGGCGCTCGCCGCGCCGCAGCCCGCCGTCGCCCACCCATCCGCCTTCGCTGCCGTGGGCCGCGTGCCCATGACCTTTGTCGATCTGCACAGCGCCCCGCCCGAAACCTGGGTGGCGACGCAGGTGCCCGGCGGCCAGTGACGAGTGGCCGGTGGTCAGCTAGAGTGATCATCGACTGCAGTAGACGGGTTCCCTGCCTGGATCAAACCAGTATACTCAGTGAACCGGGCACACTGCTCGTCACTCACCACTGATCACTGACCACTGAAAGCTATTTGCGGATGGCCCGTGTATTATTGTACAATAGATGTGCCTTCGCGCCGGCCGGCGGGCATGATCGTGCCTTGCGGTGGACCGGCGCCAGACGTACAGTTTCGCCCCGTCCGGGGCGCCCGGAACCCCCGCCGTCGGGGCCCGGCCCCGGTGACTAATCGCAAGTAAGGATCCGCATGAAGACACAAAGCCGGCCTTCCCGTGAGCAGCCGCCCGAGTCCACCCTTCCGGACGAGGTGGAGGCCAGCCCCAGCGCCCCGGTCGCCAGCACCGGGACCCTGCCCGTGAGGACGACGACCGCGCGCCGGGCCACCCCGGAGGCGCCCGCGCCGATCCCCCCCGCCGTTGACGGCGAAGCCCCGGTGCGCCGGGGGCCGCTCTCCTGGCTGACCCTGGAAAACGGCCTCTATCTGCTCTTCTTTGCCCTGGCCCTGATCACGCGGTTCTGGGATCTGGACGCCAAGGGGCTGCACCACGACGAGAGCCTCCACGCCGTCTTCTCCTGGAAGTATTACACGGACCTGGGCTATATCCACTCGCCGATGATGCATGGCCCGGAGCAGTTCCACTTCATCGACCTGTTCTTCCTGCTGTTCGGCGCCACCGACGCCACCGCGCGCTTCGCCTCGGCGGCGTGCGGGGTCTTCCTGGTCATGTCGCCCTGGTTCCTGCGCCGGCAGTTGGGCCGCTGGCCCGCGCTCATCGCCAGCTTCCTGATCCTCATCTCGCCGGGCTTCATGTACTTCACCCGCTTCGCCCGCGAGGACGCGATCTATGCGGCGATGGAGATGATATTCATCCTGGGCCTGTGGCGCTTCGTGGACGAGCGCAAGCCGCGCGACTTCTACGTAATGTGCGCGGGCTACGCGCTGATGTTCACCATCAAGGAGAGCGCCTACCTGACCACGGCGGTCGTCGGCTTGCTGATCGTGGGGCTCTTCGCCTGGCAGATGGGCCGCTGGATGTTCGCCACCTTCGCCGGCTACCTGATGGCCGCCGGGGCGCTGGCACTCATCATCTTGAAAATGCCGGGCACGCCCAAGCTGCCCAATATCCCTGCCCAGGATCCGACGCCCGACAATATCTCCGCCTTCGTTAACGGCCTGCTCGCCCACCCGCTGATCCAGGTCATGGCCGGGGTCACGGTGCTCTGGCTGGCCGTCTGGGGCTACCTGCTCTGGGACCAGAGCAACCGCATCCGCCGGGCCGCCTACAGCGAGATGCCCGCCCCGGATGAGGACGAACTGGAGATCGTGGAGACCAACGGCCACCTCGAAGCGGACGCCGAGGGCGCCGACACCGCGGTCCTCGACAGCCGGGAGCCGGCGGACGGCGCGACGAGCGAGATCGACGGCGAGGAGACCTTCGACGAAGGCGAGCCGGCGGTGGTCGACGAGCCACGACGGCTGAAGCCCCGCCCGGCCCCGGTTGTGCGGCCCGCGGTGCCCGGTCTGCTGGAGCGCTACCAGCCCGGCTCCCTGCCCTACGCCGCGGGCTACCTGCTGCGCAACCCGATTGTGCTGGGCACCGGCGCGGCCCTGGCCGCATTGATCTATGTGGCGCTCTACACAAGCCTGTTCACCAACATCAACGGCATCGGCACCGGCCTGTTCGGCTCCATCGGCTACTGGCTGGCCCAGCAAGACGTGCGACGCGGCGACCAGCCCTGGTTCTACTACTTCCTGCTGATCCCGGTCTACGAACCGCTGATCATCTTCTTCACCTTCACCGGCCTCCTGTACTTCGCGGGCAAGGGCATCCGGGTGCTGCAGGCGCGCCGCTACGAGCCGCGCGAGCGCGGACCGGTGGTGGCCGGGGCGACGAGCGGCTGGAATGTGGGCAAGCCGGTGGATTTCGCCGAGTTCCGCCCCTTCCTGGTGCTGTTCCTGGCGACGTGGTTCATAGGCACCATCGGTCTCTATAGCTGGGCCGGCGAGAAGATGCCCTGGCTCATGATCCACATGGTGCAGCCCATGGCCTTCCTGGCCGCGCTGGGCCTGGGCCAGTTGATCAAGAGCATGATTCGCAACCGCCGCTACCGCGCCGACATGTATGTCGAGCCGATGGCCGAGGACGCGCCCCGCAACGGCGGGCGCCGCAGCGAGGCCGCGGCGATCCCTGCGGCCTCACCCTGGGCGGCGCTCATCAAGCCCACGTCCTGGGTGCCGTTCTTCAGCTTCCTTGCGCTATTCCTGGTGATCAGCGCCTTCTGGGCGATGAGCATTACCCACCGCGTGGTCAACAACGACTACGAGAACTGGTGGCAATTGCTCATCTGGCCGGCCCTGCTGCTGCTGCTCAGCGCCGCGTACTGGAGCCTGGTCGGCGGCGGGCGCGTGCTGCGCTACGTCCTGGTCGCCGTGCTCTGCATTTTCTCGATCTACGGCATTCGCTCCGCTATCCAGTTGTCGTTCTACAACGCCATGGACGCCCGCGAGATGGCCGTCTACGTGCAAACCTCGCCCGACGTGACCCGCGCCGCCGATACGATCGACCGGCTCTCGGTAGACCAGACCGGCACCCGCGACCTGAAGGTCATGTACGACAGCCAGACCTCGTGGCCGTGGGAGTGGTACCTGCGCGACTACAAGAACAAGCAATTCAACCCCGGTGGCCCGACCACCGCACCCGCGCCCGATGTGGCTGTGCTGGTCGTCGACTCGGCGTGGTACGACAAGGCCCAATCGGGCCAGGCGCCGCAGTTGGACAACTACGTGGGCACCAAGTACGCCATGCGCTGGTGGTTCCCCGAAGACACCTACCGGCGCTTCGTCCCCGACACGTGGGACGAGATCGATCCGGCCAAGCCGGTGAAGGACGACGGCTCGATCAACTATAAGCTCGACGCCGCGGGCAAGCAGATCAAGGCGCCCGTGCGCCAGATCCAGGGCGCGCTCGACACGATCCTGTACACACTGCGCACGCCGGAAGAGCAGGGCAAGCTCTGGAAATACCTGATCTATCGCCAGCCCTACGCGGCCCTTGGCTCGACCGATATGGCGGTCTTTGTGCGCAAAGACCTGGTCGCGCGCTACAACTACCTGGCCGGCATGAACCTGCCGAATTATGACAGCTTACTCTCGCATTAAGCCGTAACAGCCGTATCAGCCGTATCAGAAGGAGACGTTTCTGTTGGAATCCACGATCACCCGCCGCACCACGACCCGCATGTCGGTCCTCGACCAGGCGTTCGACCTCTCGCGGGTTAACTGGGAGGCTGTCTATTTCGGGGTGCTGATGCTGGCCGTCATCGGCACGCGCTTCTGGGATCTGGGGAGCCGCGCGCTGCACCATGACGAGTCGATCCACGCCTACTATTCATACCAGTTCTTGCAGGGCAACCCCTGGCAGTACAACCCGGCCTATCACGGGCCGTTCCTGTACAACATCGTGGCCCTGGGCTTCTTCCTGTTCGGCGCGACCGACGCGACCACACGGATCATGCCGGCGCTGTTCGGCACGATCCTGATCGGCATGTGCTGGTTCATGCGGCCCTATATCGGGCGCATGGGCGCGCTGGCCGCCGCCACCATCGTCACCTTCTCGCCCAGCATCATGTACTACTCGCGGTCGCTGCGGCATGATATGTTCGCTCTGGTCGGCACCTTCATGCTCTTCCTGGCGATCCTCGGCTTTATCCGCACCCACGAGGGCAAGTTCCTTTACCTGGGCGCCGTCGGGCTGGGTATCGCCGTCTGTAGCCACGAGCTCATCTATATCAACGTGGGCATTTTCGCGCTCTTTGTGCTCGGCTCGGCCCTCTGGTTGACCTACCTGGGCGCGCCCGGCGACCGCGACCGGCGCTTGCAGTTCGAGCCGGTGCGTACGGCGTTTACGGCCCTGCGCGAGCAACGCTGGGCGGCGCTCGGCGCCTTCGGCGTGTTCGTCGCCATTTACGTCGTCTTTTACACCAACCTGATGACCGACCCGCGCGGGCTGGGCGGCATCATCCAGGGCTTCCAGTACTGGCTGGGCCAGCACGGTGAGGCCCGCGGCGACCAGCCGCTCTACTACTACGCGCTGCTGCTCGGCCCTGTCTATGAACCGCTGGCGATCTTCGGCAGCATCGCCTTCCTGATCGCCATGATCGTCAAGACGGTGCGCGGCAACGCCGGCCTGCCGTCCGATATCCCGCTGGACGCCTACGCCGCCACGCGCGAAGAGGACCGCCGGCCCATGGGCCGCGGGCGCAACCTGCGCACCGGCGCCGCCCTGGCCGACGGGGTCGATGCCTTCGGCCTGCCCCTGCCGTCGGCGGCAGTCATGGCCGGCTACACCCTGACCTTCCTGGCCTTCTGGGGCTTCGGCGCCCTGGTGGCCTACTCCATCGCCGGCGAAAAGATGCCCTGGCTGCTGATGCAGATCGCCTTCCCGTTTGCGCTGCTGGCCGGCGCCGGGGTCGGGCGCCTGCTGGGTCGCACCGACTGGGGCGCCACCTTCCGCGAGGGCGGCCTGTTCCTGGGTCTGCTGATCATCCTCCTGCTGCCGCTGCTGCAAGCCTTCTTCACCACGGTGGGCGGCGCGGGCGCCGCGGGGGTCGAGGGCCAGCAAGCGCTGCTGCGAGCGATTATCCTCGCCGCGTTTGCCGTGCTCATGATCGGCGCGGCCTTCTGGCAGGCCAACCGCATGGGGGCCGCCGTCGCCTGGCGCGTGGTCGTGCTGGCCCTGCTGGTCATCGCCATGGCCTATGAGGTCCGCAGTTCCTTCATGTCCTCGTTCCGCAACGGGGCCACACCGGTCGAGATGCTCGTCTACACCCAGACCGCGCCCGACGTGCCCGAAGTGGCGAACCGCATCAACCTGCTGGGCCGCGACCTGACCGCCTTCACCAACCGCAACGCCACCGACGTGACGGGCGGGCACGGCATGGACATCGCGCTCGATACGAGCGTCGAATGGCCGTGGGACTGGTACTTCCGCGATCAGCAAAAGATCTCGCGCTTCAGCCAGAGCGCCCTCAACTTCACGCCCAACGCGCCGATCATCATCGCCAGCGCCGAGACCCAGGCCACGGCGGCCTTCCAGCAGTTGGTGCAGGGCAAGTACCGCGAGGAACACTACAAGCTGCGCTGGTGGTTCCCGGAAGACACCTATAAGGTGTCCGGCTTCGTCGGCACTTACTTCGCCAACCTGATCAATCCGACCAACTGGAGCGTCAACAGCGTGCCGGGCAAGTATATGCTCTACCGCGAACCCGCCGCGCCGCTCGGCTCGACCGATTTCTATCTCTACACGCGCAACGACCTGGTCGCCCAGGTCGGCAACCCGGTCGGCAGCGCCACGACCCCGGCCACGAACCCGACGGGCACGACCGGCGGCGCTACCGACAACGGGCAGACCTACGGCCTGTTTGACCAGGCGCCGCAGGGCGCCGCCAAGGGCCAGTTCAACCAGCCGCGCGGCATCGCCGTCGCGCCCGACGGCAGCTTCTACGTGGTCGATACGACCAATATGCGCATCGAGAAGTTCGACAAGGACGGCAAGTTCGTCACCTTCTTCGGCAACGAGGGCAGCGGCAACGGCCAGTTCATCGGGCTGAACATCAACGGCAGCCGCGTTCCCGGTACCGGCCCCGGCGGCATCGCCGTGGACGCCCAGGGCAACGTTTACGTCGCCGACACCTGGAACCACCGCGTCGAGAAGTTTGACCCCAACGGCAAGTTCCTGCTGGCCTGGGGCAAGTTCGTGGACCTGAACCCGCCGCCCGCCGGCACGCCGTATCCGGCCGTCCCGCCGGATGCCAACGTCAGCTTCTACGGCCCGCGCGATGTTGCCATCGGCAGCACCGGTGAGGTCTACGTGACCGACACCGGCAACAAGCGCGTGCTGGTCTTCGACGCCAACGGCCAGCCGCTGCGCCAGATCGGCGAAGGCGCGAACCCGAACATGGGCGCCTCGAACGGCACGAGCCAGCTCAACGAGCCGATGGGCCTGGCCCTCGACAGCCAGGACAACGTCTACGTGGCCGATACGTTCAACGCCCGCATCCAGGTGTTCGACAAGACCGGCAAGCCGCTGCGCCGCTGGGCCATCCCCGACGGCGGCTGGAGCCGCGACTCCGCCTTCCTGGAGCCGCATGTCGCGGTCGACGGCGCGGGCAACGTCTACGCCACCGACCCGGCCAAGCAGACGGTCTATAAGTTCGACACGAACGGCAAGCTGCTAGGCAGCAAGAACACCGCCGGCACCACGACCCTGGTCCGCCCCACGGGCCTGGCCGTGACCAAGACCGGCGACGTGTACGTGGTCGATACCGAGAAGAACGCCGTGCTCAAGCTCGGCCAGATCCCGTAACGACCCGCCGTACATCCCAAGCGACCGGCCTCCGCAAGGAAGCCGGTCGCTTTTGTGTGCGCGAGGTCAGGGCGATCATCCTTACCGGGGCGCGGCGGCCCAGATGACGGTTTCTATATATCCGGTGGAAAATCCGTTGTAATAATCGCGCGGCCTGAGGCGTCATAAAGGGTGAGAGCGAATAAGACGGGCAACACCGCATGAGAACTCCTTCCTGAAGAGCAGAAACCCCTCGCCTGGGCCGGCGGGGGGTTTCTGTTTGCCCACCGCCCGGCGCGTATGAGCTGGGCGCGGCTCTGCCGGCCTCTTTCCTACGCGCACCGCGAAGGCGCGAAAAACGCCAAGATAAATCGTGGTAGTCATATTCTTCGTGCTCACTGCGCCTTCGCGGTGAAGGGATCAACGGATAGCAGGGCCGGCCCTGTGGCAGCGCCCCGGCGGATAAAAAGCCAGGCGAATTTCTCACCGCTAGTGTAATAATCCGGGTGGCTCGTGCGTCGTAAAGGGTGAGAGCGAATAAGACGAGCAACACCGCATGAGAACTCCTTCCTGAAGAGCAGAAACCCCTCGCCTGGGCCGGCGGGGGGTTTCTGTTTGTTGTCGCAGGGCGCGGGGCACCGGCCCGCCGCTTTTGCCAAACCAGAGGCCATGGGGTATAATAGGCTCACAAACACCAGCCCCTCATTCTGGTCAGCGTTTCAGCCAGACGGCTAACTCTACCCCCACTTCTAGAGGAGGATGCCCTGTTGATGAAAGCGTACAAGACCGAGGCCATTCGCAACGTCGGCCTATTTTCCCATGGTGGCGCCGGGAAGACCTCGCTCGTCGAAGCCATGTTGTTCAATGCCAAGGCCACCTCCCGCCTGGGCCGCGTCGAAGAAGGCAACACGACCACCGATTTCGATCCCGACGAGATCAAGCGCCACATGTCCATCCAGTTGGCGCTGGCCCCCATCGAGTGGAACGATCACAAGATCAACCTGGTGGATACGCCTGGTTATGCCGAGTTCGCGGGCGAGGTCAAGGCAGCCATGCGCGTCGTGGATGGCGCCTTGATCGTGCTCGACGCCGTGGGCGGCGTTGAGGTCGGTGCGGAACTGGCCTGGGACATGGCGAACGAAGCCGGCGTGGCCGCCCGCCTCCTCTTTGTCAACCGCATGGACCGCGAGAACGCCGACTTCCTGAAGGCGGTGACGCAAGCCCGTGAACTGTTCGGCAAGGGCGTGACCCCGCTGCAGTTGCCCATCGGCAGCCAGCAGAACCTGCGCGGCGTGGTCGATCTGCTGCACGGCAAGGCGTATCTCTACAAGGGCCTGAGTGGCGACGGCCAGTTCACCGAAGGCCCCATCCCCGCCGACATGGCCGCCGCCGTGCAAACCTACCGCGACGAATTGGTCGAGCGCGCCGCCGAGACCGATGACGACCTGACGATGAAGTACCTGGAAGGCGAGACGCTGACCGACGACGAGGTGACGCAGGGCGTGTTGAACGGCATCAAGAGCGGCAAACTCATCCCGGCTTTCTGCGGCGCGGCCACCTGCAACATCGGCATCAGCCAGTTGCTCGACGCGCTCATTACCTACATCCCCTCCCCCGCCGACTGCGGCAAGGTCCAACTCACACGCCCCGGCAGCGATGAAGCCTTCGAGGTCGATGCGAGCGTCAGCAGCCCGCTGTCCGCGCTGGTCTTCAAAACCCAGGTCGACCGCTACGGCACGCTCAGCCTGTTCCGTGTCTTTAGCGGGGTCCTCCATTCGGACAGCACCGTCCACAATTGCACCAAGAACAAGGACGAACGCATCGGCCAATTGGTGGCGCTGAAGGGCAAGGAGCAGCAGCCGGTGTCCGAAGTCGTGGCCGGAGATATGGGCGCCGTGGCCAAGCTCGCCGATACTGCGGCGGGCGACACCCTGGCCGCGCCCGGCCAGCCCTGCCTGCTGCGGCCCATCGCCTTCCCCACGCCGGTGTTCTCCGCCGCCGTCACCCCGCACACCAAGGCCGACCTCGATAAGCTCGGCCCGGCCCTGGCCCAACTGGTAGCCGAGGACCCGACCCTGCGCACCAGCAAGGACCCGGTTAGCGGCGAAACGATCCTGTCGGGCATGGGCGAGAACCATGTGCAGATTGCCGCCGACCGCATGCAGCGCAAGAGCGGGGTCACGGTGGACGTGGGCCTGCCGCAGATCCCCTACCGCGAGACGATCAAGCGCAAGGTGCCGCACGCCCTGCACCGCCACAAGAAGCAGACCGGCGGGCACGGCCAGTTCGCCGAGGTCGTCATGGAGCTGGAGCCGCTGACCGAGGGCGAGTTCGAGTTCGGCGAGCGCGTCGTGGGCGGCTCCGTGCCCAAGAACTTCATCCCGGCGGTCGAGAAGGGCGTGCGCGAAGCGCTGAACGAGGGCATCCTGGCCGGCTTCCCGGTGGTCAGCGTGCGCGCCGTGCTCTACGACGGCAAGTTCCACCCGGTGGACTCCAGCGAAATGGCCTTCAAGATCGCCGCCGCGCAAGCCTTCAAGGAAGGCGCGCAGCAGGGCCAGCCTATCTTGCTGGAGCCGGTCTACAACATCCATGTGCGCGTGCCCGACCGCTTCAGCGGCGACATCATGAGCGACATGAACAGCAAGCGCGCCCGCGTGCTCGGCATGACGCCGCAGGGCGACGGCTACACCCTGATCGAAGCCGTGGCGCCGCTGGCCGAGATCCAGCGCTATGTGAGCGACCTGCGCGCCATGACCCAGGGCCGCGGCACCTTCAGCATGGAGTTCGCCAGCTACGAAGAAGTGCCCGCCCACCTGATGTCCGGCATCGTCGAAGCGGCCAAATCCCAGCACAGCAAGGCCGAAGCTGCCCACTAGCGAGTGTTGAGTTGAAGGCTGAATAGTAGAAACAACGACGAGGGCGGGTTTGCACCCGCCCTCGTTTATTTGTCAGTACTCAGCACTCACTTGATGACCTCGGCGCGGGGGGTGAGGAGCGGCCAGTGGCGGTTCATCTGGAAGCGCGACTTCATCTCCAGGTAGGCCACGATCTCCACGGCCAGCCAGAGCGAGCCGACCAGGTAGGCGCCACCCACGTCCGAGGGCCAGTGCTCGCCCATGTAGACGCGCGAGGGGCCGATCAGCACCACCAGGATCGCCAGCAGGCTCAGCGTCGCGTTGCGCCACTTGCCGTGCCGCAGGTGCGTGAAGAAGATGTAGAACAGCCAGCCGTAGAAGGTCACGTAATGGACCACATGGCCGCTGGGGAAACTGTTCTCGCCCAGGGTGTGGATGACGCGCACGAGGTCCTTGGACGGGCGGGGCCGGCCCACCGTCTCCTTCACCACCATCGTCAGCACGTCGCCGCTCCAGGTGGCGGCGGTGAAGGCGCCCTCCATGCGGAAGCCCGCCGCCCACATCAGCGTGCTGAAGGTCAGGCGGGTGATAACGCTCGGCCACTGCCAGCCCATTTCGTTCACCGCGTGCATGAGGATGTCGAACGCTTTGTCTTCCTGGCCGCGCTGGATCATGCGCGAGATGCGCACATCACCCGGCAGCGTGTGGTTGCGCTTGGCGAGCGCTGAGAGAAACGCGGCCATCATGACCAGGATGGCGTAGCCCACGGCGAAGCGCCGGCCTTGATAGATGGCGCGGCGCGGCGACACGGTGGCCGCCTGGCCCACCTGCTCGATTTTCGCCTGGACCTGCTGGGCTGCCTGCTGCGTCACCTGCGCGGCCTGCTGCGTGGCCTGGGTCGCTTGCTGGGCCGCGTGCTGTGTGACCTGCGCCGCGGCGGGCGAGACGGTCGCTACGGCATCGACGGCAGCGGCGACGGGTGCGGGGACGGACGCGGAGGGGGCGTCGCCTTCCGCCTGGGGCGCCGGTGTATTGCTGTCCGTGGGATCGGGCATGAAGCACCTCCGGTGTGGATCACTGCCGCGGGGTGCAAGAACTATGCCAGAGGCCGCCGGAGTGGACCTAGCAACGGCCGGCAAGACGTGGCTTGCCGGCCGTCGTGTTCCTATGTCGCCAGGACTACTTCCTCAGTGCTCTGCCCGCGCTAGTCGTCCCCTACCCTGATTCTGCCGGGCGGCAGGCCGGTTTGAAACCGGTCCCTACGCCGCAAAATCATCCTGGCCGGTGCTAACCCTGGAGCGAACTGACCAGCGAACTGTACTTCTCGACCATGGTCGAGGCGCGGTCCTGGTTCCGGGCTTCGGCGATGATGTGGAAGGTCGGCTGGTCGGCATCGGGCAGGATCAACACCCACTCGTTGCCGTTCTCCATGATCTTCACCCCGTCCACCTGCGGGATGTTGTTGTCGCGGTAGCGCTCGTTGAGCAAGCGCATGACCTTGCCTTTGTCCTCCCAGGGGCAGGCCACGTCCTTGCGGATCATGGCGTACTTGGGGAGATCGTTGACCACGTCCGACAGCTTGACCTGCAAGCGCGCGGTCAGCTCCACCAGCTTGGCGATGGCGAACATGCCGTCGGGCATGGGATGGAAGGCCGAGATGGCAAACGAGCCGTTGCCCTGGCCCGAGAAGCCCACATGGGACTGGTGGGCCGCCTGGGCCAGCGCGGCGGGCGTGCCCTGCGTGCGCACCACTTTGCAGCCCGCCCGTTCAGCCACCGTTTCCAGGCTGCTGGGCGCATATACCGGCACGGCGATATTCGAGCCGGGGTAAAGCGTCACATAGAGCGCGGCCACCGCGGCCAGCGCGTCGATCCCTTCGAGGATCCGCCCGGTGTCGTCCACCAGGTAGATGCGTTCGCCGCCCGTATCGAGGCGCACGCCGAACCCGGCGTTCACCGACCGGGTAATCGCGCTCAGGCGGTCCATCCCGGCGTCGAACTGATCCTGCGTCTGCACCAGGCTCGACTCGTCGATGGCCGCGTTGATCGCCACCACGTCGCAGCCCAGTTGGGTGAGCAACGGCGGCAAGATCTGCGCGGTGCTACCGCCCGCGTAGTCCACCACGATGCGGTTATAGGGTGCGCCGTGATGCACCGCCTGCACGTCGATGTTCTGCAAAAAGTCCTCGGCGTAGCGCTCGGTCACGCCGGTCGGGTAGAAGATGCGCCCGATCTCGTCGAGGAAGACGCGGCGGAAGTCTTCGCGGAAATAGGTCGTCTCGATCTTGCGCTCGGTGTTCTTCGGCAGTTCCAGGCCCTGACTGTCGAAGAAGCGGATATCGACGACCCGGTTGTCCACCGGGGACAGGCGCAGGTGGATGCCGCCCGCCGCATCGCTGATGCGCGTCCAGTAGCGCGTCACCGGGATGGGCACCGACCCCATATCGGCGACATGGATGCCCGCCGAGGGCAGCCCGGAGATGGCGGCGCGCTTGAGCATGCGGGTGATATAGTGCGCGTCGCGGTTGACGGCGACCATCGTGCCGCGGCTCAGGGTGGCGCCGTAGGCCGCGCCCAGTTTGGCCGTGAACTCCGGGGTCAGGTCCACATTGACCACGCCGGTGACGCCGAAGCGGCCAAAGAGGTTGCGCCGGCCCTGGGCGCCCCAGATGAGGCTGGTCGAGAGGGTGGCCCCGGCCTCGATCTCTTTATCGGGCCAGACCTTGACGTTGGGCTGGATCATCGCCCCCTCGCCCACCGTCGTGTTGTCGCCGACGACCACGCCCTCGAAGATCATGGCGCGGCTCTTGACACTCACCTGGCGGCAGAGGATGGCGCCGCGCACCTCCGCGCGCTCGCCGATGTAGCAATTGCGCCAGACGATGCTGCGATCGACAATCGCGCGGGTGTCCACAATCGTGTAGTCGCGGATCACCGCCGGTCCCTGGATCGTGGCCCCTTCCTTTACCTTCACGCCGCAGGCCAGGAAAATGGGGCCGTGCAGGTGCGCGTCCGGGGCGATCTCCACGTCGTCCTCGGCCCACACCCCCGGCGCGACTTCCTTGCCGGCGGGCGGCATGTCCACCTGCCCGGCCAGCAGGTCGCCCGTCGAGCGCATATAGTCGGGAATGCTGCCGATGTCGCACCAGTAGCCGTCGGCCACATAGCCGTACATCGGATCGCCCTTCTTGAGCATCATCGGGAACAGGTTCATGCTGAAGTCGAAGACCTTGCCCGCCTTGAAATAGCTCAAGACTTTGGGGTCCAGCACATAGATACCAGTGTTGACCGTGTCGGAGAAGACTTCGCCCCAGGACGGCTTCTCCTGGAACTGCTTGATATGGCCTTCGTCGTCGATGATCACCACCCCATACTCCAGCGGGTTGGGCATCCGCTTGAGCACCAGGGTCGCCATCGACCCCTTCTCGCGGTGATATTCCACCGCTTTGGTCAGATCGAAATCGCACACGGCGTCGCCGCTGATCAGCAGGAAGGTATCGTCCAGCCACTTCTCGGCCTGCTTCACGCTGCCGGCGGTGCCCAGCGGCGATTCTTCCACGCTGTAATGGATGGTCAGGCCGAGCGAACTGCCGTCGCCGAAGTATTCCTGGATGTTCTCGGCCATATACTGGAGGGTCACCACTACTTCGTCGACGCCGTGCTTCTTCAGCAGATCGAGAATATGCGCCATGCACGGCTTATCGACCACCGGGACCATCGGCTTGGGCCGGCGCAAGGTGAGGGGCCGGAGGCGGGAACCCTCCCCGCCGGCCATGACCACTGCCTTCATCGCTGCTCCTCCTCTGTCTGGTGCCAGAACAGGATCCGCGCCCGGTTTTGCGCGCGCACCTGTCCCGATTAGGGGCGGGATGTTTGAGTCGGATTATACAACGGCCTGCAAACCGAGTCAAAACGGCAGACTCCGCCTGCCCCCCAGCCTCCGGCCTTGCCCCGGCCCAGGCCGGCATGCGATAATGGGAGGCCGCCGCTCAACAATCGGTTCCGTTCTCAGCACTTACCGGGCCAGGGATGGCCCACCGGCGGCCTATCGAGGAGGGAGACCCGCGCATGAGTCGCTATTCGCGCCGGCGCTCGGGGCGCGGCAGCCGCGGCGCGCCCGCCCGCCTGGTCAGCAATCCGCTGATCGTCGTCGCCCTGGCGCTGTTCGTGGTCGGGCTGCTCGGCACGGTGGTCCACGTGTCCAGCCTGCCGATCCCGCAGGACATCGGCATCTGGAGCCTGATCACCTCCAACATCCTGCTGCTGATCGGCGCGTTCA
>DASSGZ010000366.1:0-9470 GCA_035693165.1 Chloroflexia bacterium
CGAAGAAGACCCAGCTATAGAAGCCCAGCGGCGTGGTCAGCCCCAGCAGCGGGATGGCGATCCAGGCCCAGCCGGGCGGCGCCCCCACCGCGCGCGCCAGCCGGTAGGTGAGCCAGCAGGCGGCCAGCGCCCCCGCCCAGGGCAGGACATACAGCCCCGCCCAACCGAGCATGTCATATAAGGGCCGCGTGAACAGGGCCAGGAAAATGGGCCATTGCAGGTAGATCTGCCCGGCGGCATCGCTGTGGTACTGCTTGGGGTGGAACGGCACGAACTGGAGCAGCGGATCGAGCGCCCGGCCCGGATAGCGGATGCTGGTGTCGAGGCCGTCCGGCCCCCACCGCAAATTGACCATCTGGAGGAATTTGGCCCCCTCGTCGGAGTGCCAGAAGACGCCCTGCGGCAGCAGCGCCCCGGCCACCGCCAGCACCAGGGCGACGCCCGCCAGCGCCCCCACCGCCGCCCACCGCCCCCGTCGCTCATCCATCGTAGCCCGATTGTACCGGCGGCCCCCGCCCGGTGTCAAACTCGTGATCGAACTGTGCCTGTATACCGGGGCGTCAGGCGTAGCGTGCTCTCTAATGTAATAGTCCTTACATACGCTCGCCCGCCGCCCCCCTATAATCCGCCGTAACACTTCACGTGCTACCTTACTATGTGGTAGGGTTGCGCCCAACGCAGGATGTCGCCGATGCACAACTCGCAACTTCAGCCGAATACGATGCAGATCATGGCTCTCGACGGGTTCGTGGCCTGTGTCTGTTGTTGCGCCTGTGCCCTGCCGGCCATGTGCTGTTGTTGCATGCCCGGTCATGCCGTCTCGACACCGCCCCGGCGCTCAGTTCCCGCACCGTTATTAGAATAGTCGATGTGGCCGCGTAGCGGCCCGACACACGAGTTAATGAGCTGACAGGGGCTGCCGAGAGACCGGCAGCCCCTGTTGTTGTCTCATCTGCAGTGTGCTGGCGCAGCGCCTATTAAACGACCAGGAGGCGACCCGCACCGTGGCGGCGCCGCCGGGATCCCGGCAATGCTAGCCGGTGGAGAACCCGGCTACGGCGCGTGTCTTGAGAGCCTGCTGCTCTGCGCTGCCCGCGCCGGTTGCCCGGCAGCCGCCATCGCCGGAGAAATACCGCACTGTCGCGGCGACGACACGCATTACGATCAGGACGCAAGGCCGCCAAACGGGGACTATGCCGTCGCGTTCCGCCGGCAGCGGATCAGATTAGCCACGTGGCTGCGGACTACAGAGGGGTAGGCCGGCAAATATGCTGGGTGCGATATGCCGGGCGGCGCTGCCGCCCTCGCCCGGCAGGGTGCCCCTGTTGTGGAAGGAGCATGGAATGGCTGAATCGGTAACGCTGGCGCGCGTCGCCAAGACCTTCGGCACCCGCCGGGCGGCGTTGCCCGTATTACAGGAGATCGATCTGCGGGTGGCCGGAGGCGAATTCCTGGCGGTGCTTGGCCCCAGCGGCTGCGGCAAATCGACGCTGTTGCGCCTGATCGCCGGGCTGGAGCAACCTACCACCGGCAGCGTGCGCCTCGGCGCGCAGCCGGTAATGGGCGTCGATCCGCGCTGCGCGGTCGTGTTTCAGGAGCCGCGACTCTTTCCCTGGCAGACCGTCGCCGGCAACGTGGCGATCGGCGCGCGCCGCCTGGCCGGCACATCCGCCCCGGCGGACCTGTTGCAACTCGTCGGCCTCGCGGGCTTCGAGCAGGTGTATCCCCATCAACTCTCCGGCGGCATGGCGCAGCGGGCGGCGCTGGCCCGCGCCCTCATTGGTCGCCCGGAAGTGCTCCTGCTCGATGAGCCTTTTGCCTCGCTGGACGCCCTGACCCGCATGCAGATGCAGGATCTGCTGGCCGATGTCTGTGCCGCTGTGCGCCCCACCGTCGTCATGGTGACGCACGACGTGGACGAAGCGCTCTATCTCGCCGATCGTATCGTGCTGATGAGCGCGCGGCCCGCCGCCATCCGGGAGACCATCTTTGTGCCCCAACCTCGCCCGCGCGACCGGGGGGATGCGGCGCTCGTGCCGCTGCGCGCCCAAATTCTCGCTTACTTCGGCCTAGCTCACGCCGTGCCCACGGTGGCACAGCCCGCCGGCCTATCTTAGAAGGAGGAGTTCCGTGAATAAGCGTTGGTTTCCGATCCTGGCCCTGGGTATACTGCTGCTCCCGTTGCTCGCCGCGTGCGGGGGGACGGCGGCGGCCCAAAAACCCACCGAGGTTCGCCTGGACTACGCCTACTATAACCCCAGTAGCCTGGTCTTGCGCAAGTTCGGCTGGCTGGAGGATGATCTCAAAGCCGATGGGGTCGCCGTGAAGTGGGTGCTCAGCGCCGGCAGCAACAAGGCGAATGAGTTTCTCCGCTCCGACGCCGTGGACTTCGGCTCCACGGCCGGCTCCGCCGCGCTGCTGGCGAAGGCCAACGGTTCGCCCATCCAGACCGTCTACATCTACTCCAAACCCGAATGGACCGCGCTCGTGGTGGGAAAGAATTCGCCCATCACCAGCGTGGCCCAACTAAAAGGCAAGAAAGTCGCCGCGACCAAGGGCACCGATCCCTACTTCTTCCTGCTGCGTGCCTTGCACGAGGCCGGGCTGACTCAGGCCGATATCGAACTGGTCAATCTCCAGCACGCCGACGGCAAGGTCGCGCTGGAGCGCGGCCAGGTGGATGCCTGGGCCGGGCTGGACCCGCATATGGCGCAAACCGAGCTGGAGCAAGGCTCGAAGCTGATCTACCGCAACATCGACTTCAACAGCTACGGCTTCCTGAACGCGCGCAGCGCCTTCCTCGATGCCCATCCTGACTATGTGCGCCGGGTTCTAGCCGCCTATGAGCGGGCGCGCCAGTGGATCCTGGCCCACCCGGACGATGCGGCCCAGATCCTGGCCGGCGAAGCCAAGATCGCCCTGCCGGTCGCCAAGCGCGAGTTAGTGGACCGCACCGTGTTAACGGGCAGTCCCATCCCCGGTGCCGCGCAAGCCGCCGTGCTGCATGAGATCATCCCGATCTTGGTCAGCGAGCAGCAAGTCAAGCCGGGCACCGATGTGGATGCCTCGCTCAAGGCGCTCTTTGCGCCGCAGTTTATCCAGGCCGTGGCCCAGCAATAGGGCACAGAGGAGCGCGCAATGAAGCAATCGGTCTTACCTGCTTTCCGAGTGCGCGCGTTGTCCGCGCGGACGGCAGGGCCGTCCGCGCGGGCCTTGCGCCGGCTCATTATCCCCATCGGGTTACTCCTGGTCTGGCAACTCGTTACAATTCTGGGTATCTTTGAGCGCAGCCAGTTGCCGGGGCCGCTGGATGTGCTGGCCGCCGGGTGGGAATTAATCTCCACGGATCGGCTGGCCGGCCATGTCCTGGTCAGCATCGGGCGGGTCCTGGCCGGCTTCGCCGCCGGGAGTGCGCTGGCGATCGCCGTCGGGCTGGCGGTGGGTCTCTCGCGGCCTGCGGAAGATCTGCTGGCGCCCACGCTGCAGGCGTTGCGGACCATCCCATCGCTGGCCTGGGTACCCTTGTTGATCTTGTGGATGGGTGTAGATGAAGGGCCGAAAGTCACGCTCGTGGCGATTGGGGCTTTCTTTCCGGTTTATACGAACCTGGTCGCCGGCATCCGCCAGATCGACCGCAAGCTTGTGGAGGTCGGCTATGCATATGGGTTGCGTGGTCTGGACCTGGCCCGGCAGGTGATGCTGCCTGCGGCGTTGCCCGCGCTGTTTACCGGGTTACGCATCGGCCTGGCCCAAAGCTGGCTCTTTCTGGTGGCCGCCGAACTCATCGCCGCCTCGCGCGGGCTGGGCTTTATGCTGATCGACGCGCAGAACACCGGTCGCGCCGACATCATTGTGCTGAGCATTGTTTTGCTTGCGCTGCTCGGCAAAGCAACCGACTCGCTTTTACTGGTGTTCGAGCATCGTTTGCTCCGCTGGACCGACACATTTCGCGGGCAACCCTGAAAGGAGTGCATTCCGTGTCTATCGACGAATCGTTTGGTCTCCCCCTGGCGGAGGACACAGTCACGCCCGCGACCAACGGGCACGCGGTGGACGGAGCCTCGGTCTACGATCACCGCTTTGGCTTCAATACGCGCGCACTGCACGCCGGTCAGCGCCCCGATCCCACGACCGGGGCGCGCGCCGTGCCCATCTATCAGACCACGTCGTATGTCTTTGAGGATACTGAGCACGCCGCGAACCTCTTCAACCTGCAACGCTTCGGCAACATCTACACCCGGATCATGAATCCCACCACGGCCGTATTCGAGGAGCGCATTGCCTCGCTGGAGGGCGGGGTGGGGGCGCTCGCCGTCGGCAGCGGCCAGGCCGCGCAGTTTATCGCCCTGGCGAGCCTGCTGCAAGCCGGCGACGAGATCGTGTCCGCCAGCACACTCTATGGCGGCACCTATACCCAGTTCGACGTGAGCCTGCGGCGCTTCGGCATCAACACGATCTTCGTCGATCCGGACGACCCGGAGAACTTCCGCAAGGCCATTACACCGCGCACGCGAGTGCTCTACGGCGAAACCATCGGCAACCCGCGCATCAACGTGCTCGACATCGCCGCCGTCGCCGCGATCGCCCACGAAGCCCACCTGCCCCTGATGATCGACAACACCTTTGCCTCGCCCTACCTGTGCCGGCCCATTGAGCACGGCGCCGACATTGTGGTGGAATCGGCGACGAAGTTCCTGGGTGGGCACGGCACGAGCATCGGCGGCGTGATCGTCGATAGCGGCCGGTTCCCCTGGAATGAAGGCGCCTTCCCGCAACTGCTCGAACCCAGCCCCGGCTACCACGGCATCCGCTTCTACGAGACCTTCGGCGACTTCGCCTATATCATGAAGGCGCGAGTGGAAGGATTGCGCGATCTCGGCCCGGCGCTCAGCCCGTTCAATTCCTTCCTGTTCCTCCAGGGCGTTGAGACATTGGGCTTGCGGATGGACCGCCATGTCGCCAACGCGCGCGCCGTCGCCGCATTCCTTGCTGCGCACCCGGCGGTGGCCTGGGCCAATTACCCCTCTTTGCCGGGCAATCCCTACTATGAGTTAGCCCAGCGCTACTTGCCCAAAGGCGCCGGGGCCATCTTCACCTTCGGCGTGAAGGGTGGCCTGGATGCCGGGCGGCGGTTCATCGAGAGCCTGCAACTCTTCTCCCATCTAGCCAATGTGGGCGACGCCAAGTCGCTGGTGATCCACCCGGCCCGCACCACACACCAGCAGTTGAGCGAGGCCGACCAGCGCACCGCGGGCGTGTTGCCCGAAATGATCCGGCTCTCAGTGGGCTTGGAGGACACCGACGACCTGCTCTGGGATCTCGACCAGGCGTTGCGTGTGCCGGCCGGCTGAGCACTCTTATGTTCCACGCGCGGGCCTACTCTGGGCCCACGCTTCATGGAAGGAAGCAGGATGACCGATGTAGAGACTTTCAGCGGCGCGGTAAGCTCAAACTCGCCCGTGAACCGCAGCGCTTTTGCCACCACCGCGTTCGACCGGTTGCGGATTCTCAAGCAGGCGCGAACCATTGCCATGGTGGGCCTGTCCGGCAATCCGTTCCGCCCGAGCCATTTCGCCGCAATCTATATGCTGGCCGAGGGCTACAACGTGATCCCGGTGAACCCGCGCGAGCCGGAGATTCTGGGGCGGCGCTCTTACCCCTCGCTCCGTGACATTCCCGAGCCGGTCGATATCGTGGACATCTTCCGCGACCCCGCCGCCGTCCCACCCATCGTCGAGGATGCCATCGCCATCGGCGCGAAGGTGGTCTGGATGCAGTTGGGTGTGATCAACGAAGCCGCCGCGCAGCGGGCGCGCGATGCCGGGCTGGAAGTTGTCATGGACGCCTGTGTCAAGATCGAGCACGCCCGGTTCTTCGGCGGGCTCAGCACCATCGGCTTGAACACCGGCGTCATCACCGCCCGGCGCACCCTGGGCTGAGGCTGGGGAGCCCGACCAATACCCGCGCCTCCGGCGTCCCGCCTACTGCAGCGGGGCGCCAGGTGGCTTGCGTCGCGTCGCGCTTGACACTCATCACGGGCGGCTGCTACAATTGCAGCTATGTTCGTGACCTTCCTCCTCGGATCCTTGCTGCTGCTTGGCTTGCTGGCCTGGGTGACCTACCAGAGCGGCAAACTGTTGCGCGTCGTGCCCGTCCAGGAGAATCTGTTGCTGGCCCCCGTCGAGAACGCCGTCAAGGCCGGCTTTATCGCCGTGTGCGTGGGCCTCGCCGCCATCAGCGGCTTGCCGCTGGATCAGTTCGGCTGGACCTTCACCCACCCGCTGCAAATCGCTGCCGCGGGCATCATTTTCGGCCTCGCCGCGCAGATCGTCGTCAACCTGATCACCCACTGGGCGATTGGCCGCTTCGGCAAAGGCGTCTATTCTCCTGTGGTGATGAAGAACGTCTTTCCGCGCACCCGCCGCGAATGGGTGCTGGTGCCCGCGGCCATGCTGCTGGCCGTGTTGCTGGAGGAGGTGCTCTTCCGCGGGCTGTTGCTGGGCGGTTTCAGCGTGCTGGTCCCGCCCCCCATCCTCATCGCCGTGCTCAGCGTCATCTTCGGCATCATGCACAGCCCGCAGGGCACTCTCGGCATGATCGTCGCCGCCGGTATCGGCGCCGGGCTCAGCGTCTTATTCCTCGCCACGGGCAGCCTGCTGGCGCCCCTGGTCGCCCACTATCTGATCAATCTGCTGCAACTCATTCGCGCCCGCGAAGAATGGCGCTGGTTGCAAGAGTATTAGCGCGCTGCCCGATTGTCCCGTCACCAGGGACCGGTAGTCCCGGAAATCAGATTCCCCATTGCGGGGGTCTCAAAATGATTTCAGCCCTGATCGAGGATGCCCTTACGGCATGGTTGCGGCGATCTTTGGGCTTTCTAACGCAGGATCCGCGGTTTATCAGTAGAAAAAGGGACATTAGCACTACCCGGTTTTTGGCTGCCGGCCCGGTGCCAATGGTCCCTCGGGACGCGTTAGAAACGCGAGAAGGGTTCGATATTGATATATTATTGACGTTTTTACGCTTGACATGCTCTGGGCGCTATGATATTCTGCCACAGGCGAAGGGACAAAAGACCTATCGCCGGAGCGACAAAAGACCGAGTACTCAGGCAAGAAGGAGCAGGCGAACTTTGGGCACTGAAATAGTTTTCAGCAACCAAGCTATGCGCGTGCCCCAACGCCTGCGGTTAGTCCTCTGGTTCTTGATCGCTTTCCGCTCCCGTAAGCTGCGACGGCGCACCCGGATGGCTCCGCCGGAATGCGCGTCCAGCGTCCACAGTTTTCGCACCAGCTCCCACCCCCGCTACAATCCCCTGTTCCGGTGCTCCCCGCACCGCCGCACGCTGCGCGCCCTCAACCGGCGCGCCCCGGTGTACCGTGATCTGCTGTGTCTCCTCATCGGGAAGCAGCCAGCCCCGTTATCGATCGCCTGACCGCTCTGGTGGTTGTTCGGAACGATTGGTTGTTCTTTCGCGGGAGTGACGCGACCCCGCTCCATCCGGCTTCAAGGTTGTAATGGCAAACGGATCGGACCACGCATCAGGGTCGCCGCACAGCTAATCTTTCAGGAGGATGAGGCTTTTTCGTATGAAACTTTACTCAGCAGTTAATATCCGCCAAGCGGTAGTCGCAGCTCTGTTCTCGGTGTCGTCGTTACTGGCGACGAGCGTGTCGTTTGCGCCCACCGCGGCGGCAGCCGGGGTCGGCCCCAATAAGCCCGCCGTGGTGACGAATACCGGCGGCGGCGGCGTGCGTTTCCGGGAGGGCGCGGGCGTCGGCTACGACGTGAAGGGCACCCTGGGTGAGGGCGATAAGGTGCAGATCCTTGAGGGTCCGGTCAAGGATGCGGCAGGGCATAGCTGGTGGCGTGTGACCGTCAACAGCAACGGGCGGATCGGCTGGGTCGATACCCGCTACCTCGGCCCGGCGGGCAGCAGTGGCAGCAAGGCCACCACGAGCAGCAAGACGACCACGGCCAAGGCCCCGGCGGGGCTGAAGGGATATGCGAAAGTCGCCACGCCCGGCGGCGCGGCCCTCCGCCTGCGCAGCACGCCCGGCGGCACGATCAAGTCCACCGCCGCCCAGGGCACGGTGTTCAGCATCGTGAAAGGCCCGAGCAAGGACAAGAACGGCAATTCCTGGTACCAGATTTCCAACGCCAATGTCACCGGCTGGGCATCCGCCGCGTACCTGGTGAGCGCGCCCGCGCCGAAAAAGACGACGCAGGCCACCGCGAAGAAGTCGACCACGACCACGACGGCGCGCACCGGCACGGCGCGGGGCACCACGCAGCCGCCCGCGGCCCGCAGCAGTGCCACCGGCGTGGTCAGCGTGGCGATGAAGTATGTGGGCTATGCCTACCGCTACGGCGGCACCAGCCCGTCGGGCTTCGACTGCAGCGGCTTTGTCTACTATGTGTTCAATAAGGCCGGCATCGGCCTGGGCCGCGCCATGAGCAGCCAGATTGCCGCCGGCCCGCACATCAGCAGCAGCCAGCTCCAGCCCGGCGACCTGGTCTACTTCGCCAACACCTATCGCAAGGGCATCTCGCACATCGCCATCTATGCCGGCAACGGCAAGATCGTCCACGCCGCCGACTACGGCATCGGCGTCACCGTGAGCAACCTGTGGAGCCCGTACTGGACCGCCCACTACGCCGGCGCCACCCGCGTCGCCCGCTAATCCGCGGCACCACGACTGCTGAGCAAGGGGAGGACCACCGCGGTCCTCCCCTTTGTATTATCGGGTCAGGATGCCCGCACCGCCCGCTCCGCCCCGGCGGGTAGGGACCGGTTTCAGACCGGCCCGCCCATCGGCGGACACGAAAACAGCCCCGGCCTCGCGATAGGGCCGGGGCTGGCGCATCCGTCTTACCGCCGCACGACGGCGCCCGCCGGATCGGTGACGGTGAGGGTATAGTTGCCGCAGCCGCCGTTGGCCGTCACCTCATAGACAGTGACGACAAAGGTCTGGCCCGCCGGGATACTTACGCCGTAACTCGTGCTGCCGCCGTTCTGGCCGGGGCTCATGCCCAGGTCGCCGCGGTAATTCGCAGTGATACTGGCCGGATTGAAGCTGCCGAGATAGGCCATGCTGAACACATCGTTCGCGCCTCCGCAGGTGGAATCGAGCTTG
Source organism: Chloroflexia bacterium (assembly GCA_035693165.1). Taxonomy (GTDB): domain Bacteria; phylum Chloroflexota; class Chloroflexia; order QHBQ01; family JAICKM01; genus JAICKM01. The sequence continues at coordinate 9,138 of DASSGZ010000366.1, forward strand.
ACGGTGACACACTGGGCGCTCCCGCTGGTGTTGGCGAAGGTGTAGGCGTCATAGTGATGGGCGAGCATGTCGCCGTTGCCGGGCACGGTCTTGACGGTGGCGCAGGTGCTGGGCACCCAGTCGCGCACGATGCGCCCGGCTTGCGTGGGATCCGTGCTGCTGATCGCGCCGGGGATGGGCTGCCCGCCGGGTACCGGAGTCGGCGTGCTGGTGGCCGGAACCGGCGTACTGGTGGATGTCGCCGGCACGGTCGGCGGGAGCGTGGGCGGGGTGCCCGTCACCGTGGCGGTGCGGGTCGGCGTGGCCGAGGGCGTGCGGGTCGGTGTGCGCGTG
>DASSGZ010000367.1:0-5738 GCA_035693165.1 Chloroflexia bacterium
GTCCAGGCCACGGCGCGCTTTGCCGCCCTGTCGCCCGCGGCCCAGGCGGCGTGTATCGCACAGGTGGCGGCGCGCGCCGCGAACCTGTCTACCCGCGAGATCGAGAAGGCCACCGAGCCGGTCTATCGCTACCAGCGGTACACCCGCCCCGAAACATATCGTATCCTCGATCAGTTAGACAATGTGAGTACGCCGCGCGCCATGCTGCGCCTGATGCGCTTTCTGCGCGCCGGGGGCGGTCTGCCGCCCGTGCTGGCCGCCGAGATGCACAGCATCCTGGCCCGCGGCGACGGAGGGCGCGACGCCGGGTGCTTTCACGGCAAGGTCCGCGCGTGGGGCGGCAAAGGCGGCAGCGACCTGAGCCAGGCGTCCCTGAACGGCTATGCCGAAGCGCCCGACGGGTGCATCCTGGTGTACAGTCTCTTGAGCAGCCATCTGCACGACGATTATCGCGGGGCCGAGCGCCTGTGCCAGGCCCTGGACGCGCTCTATCAGGCGTTGACCGCCTAGTTGGGGGCAGCCGCGCCGGACGACTCTACGCGCAGCGATCGCGTAAGGAGGCCGGAAGATGGTCAGCGGCAAGATCAGACTCTTCCTCGGCGGGCTGGGACTCCTGGCCCTGGTGGCCGGCGGCGCGGCCACGGCGGGCGATCTCGCGCGCCCGCCGACCCAGCAAGCGGGCACGACCTACATTGTGCAGCCCGGCGATACTCTCGCCGGCATCGCCTACCGCGCCTACGGCGACGCGGCGGCCTGGCGCTGCATCCAGGCGGCGAACCCCGGCATACGCACTCCGGCTGCCCTGGAGCTTGGCTTGCGCATCACCCTGCCGACCAAAGCGGCCTGCGCCGCCGGTGCGCGCCAGACGCCCACCCCGCCTGCCTCTAATGAGGCACCGCCGCCCACCCCGACCGCTCGACCCACGACTCCGCCCGCCCGGCCCACGACTCCACCCGCCCCGCCGCCCACAACACCCACCTCGCCGCCGGCAGCCGGCGCGTCCGTCTATGTCGTACGGTCCGGCGATACGCTGTCGGGCATCGCCTGGCGCGTCTACGGCAACCCCGGCGCCTGGCCCTGCATCTGGGCGGCCAATAAATGGCTCGCCAACCCGCGCTTCCTGCTGCGCGGCTGGCAGATCACGCTCCCGCCCGCGGCCACGTGCGACCCGCCCGCCGCCCCGCCCGCTAAAGCGCCCCCGGCGCCCGCCCCACGCTACCACACCGTGGTCAGCACCGAGACGTTGTCGGGCATCGCCTGCCGTTACTACGCCGACTGCAACTACTGGCGCATCTATAACGCCAACCGCGGCAAGATCTGGAATGTGAACTTTATCCTGCCCGGCACCGTGCTACGGATCCCGTAAGCCCCGGCCCGCTGTTCACAAAACCGGCACCCTGCGATACCCGCCCTTTCACCCGCTGGGACGATACTATGCCGTGAGAGCGGGTGGCGGTGCCGCCCACATCGTCTGTCTCCCCTCTCTGCGGCGGAGAGGGGCTGGGGGAGAGGTTGGCCGCGGGCCCGCCCAGAGCGGCCTCGCCGGTCTGCCCCTACAACACATCGCACGACTCCCCTCTCCGCACCGGAGAGGGGCTGGGGGAGAGGCCCGTCGTCGATTTGCCACGCAAGCCGTGGCTCTGGTACAATGCGCTATGTCCACGGTCTTGCGGCTCTTGCGCTATCTCCTGGGGATCGTTGTCCTCGTCTGTGTGATCGCCGCCGGCATCACGATCTACGCGTTCACCGACCTGAACCGGGCGGCGGGGCCGGCAGCGGCACCGCAGCAATTGTTCACCATCGACCAGGGCGAGAGCGTGGCCTCGATTGCTGCCCGGCTGGAGCAGCACCGGCTGATCAATTCGGCTACCCTGTTCCGCATCGACCTCAAGCTGCGCGGCGCCGAGGAGCGCATCAAAGCCGGCGATTTCCAGTTGTCCGCCGGGATGACGCCGCAGCAGATCATCGAGGCCATCACCACGGCGCCCAGCGCCACCATGGTCCAGGTGCTGATCCCCGAAGGCTGGCGCATCGGGCAGATCGCCGACAAGCTGGCCGAGTTGGACCTGGTGGACCGCGACCGCTTCATCTCGCTGACCATGACCGGCACGTTCCAGTATGACTTTCTACCGGATCGGCCCGCGGGCGGGGAGATCGAGGGCTATCTGTTTCCCGACACCTACGGCTTTCCGCGCCACGGCACCGACCGCGAACAGCGCGTGCTCGACATCATGCTGACCAACTTCGGCAAGCGGGTGACGCCGGAGATGCGCAAGGACGCCACGGCGACGGGCTACACGCTGCACCAGATCGTCACCCTGGCCTCGATTGTCGAGCGCGAAGCCCAGTTAGATTCCGAGCGGGCGCGCATCGCCGGGGTGTTCTATAACCGGCTCAAGGCGGGCATGAAGCTCGACGCCGACCCGACCACGCAGTACGCCCTGGGTCACGAGGGTGACTGGTGGCCCTATTTGCGGCTCGATCCGAACACGGTGGACAACCCCTACAACACCTACATCCATACGGGGCTGCCGCCCGGCCCCATTGCCAATCCGGGGCTGGCCTCGATCGAGGCGGCCATCCACCCGGAGCGCAACGACTATTTCTACTTTGTGGCCTGCGGCGACGGGGCGCACGCCTTCGCCACCACGCTGGACGAGCACGAGCGCAACCGTGTCCGCTGCGGGAATCGCTGAGAGGTATAGCAGGTGCCGGTGCCGGATCGTGAGTTTGCCGCTTGAGCGCTGACGCCTCGCTCGTCTGGCTGCTGGGTGCCCTTTTGGCCCTGGTAGCCGGGTTGCTGATCGGCAGCGCCGTGGCGACCGTCGCCGCGCGGTTGCCGCTGGGCTTGCCGCTGTTCGCGCCCCCGGACTGCGTGCGGCGCAAGCAGCGGCTGCCCTGGGCCGACGCCATCCCCATCTGGGGCTACCTGCGGCGGCGGGGCCGCTGCCGGGTGTGCGGCCTGGCGCTGCCGCGCTGGTGGCCGATCCTCGAAGCGGCCATGGCCCTGCTGGCGCTGCTGGCCTACATCAGCGCGGGCGGCTGGAACGGGCGCTTCGTGCTCTACCTGTTTGACCTGGCCGTGCTGCTCACCGTGCTGATTATGGACTGGCGCCGCCATGAGATCTACACCGTGGTGTTGCTGGCCGGGGCGCTGGGCGGGCTGATCGGCGGGTTTCTGCTGCCCGAGATCGGCCTGGGCGGGATCGTCTGGGGCGCGCTGGTCGGCGGCGTGATCATGCTGATCATGTATGGCCTGGGGCGCGTGCTGGGGCGCATCCGCTATGGCCGCGAGGGCCTGGCCTGGGGCGATGTCGAACTGGCCGTGATGCTCGGCCTCATCACCGGCTTCCCCGGCATCGTCACGCCGCTGTTCTGGGGCCCCATCGTGGGCGTGGCCCTGTTCTTGCGGCGCGGATTGGGGAATTATTTCCCCTTCGCGCCCGGCCTCTGCCTGGTCACGATGATGTTTTTGCTGACCCATACCAGCCGTGAGCCGCTATGGGAAACCCTGCGGTTGCCCCTGTTGGGCAACATCTTTGCCTTTATCGGACTGATCATCTGGGGTGTGATCCGGGCCATCCTGGGCATCCCGCGCGGCGGATGATCCCCGGTCTTCTGGTATACCAATAGAGAGGCAGGCCCTGCATGGCCCATGCAAGTTCCCCCCCGGCCACGGCGCGCATCCTGGATGGGCGCGCCCTGGCCGCCGATCTGCGCGCCGAGGCGGCGACGGCCATTGCCGCGCTGAAGCGCCACCACCCCGTCTTGCCGGGCCTGGCGATTGTGATTGCCGGCGACGACCCGGCCTCGCGCGGCTATCTGCGTATGATCCTCAAGACCTGCGCGACGGTCGAGTTGCCCACGCAGGTGATTGACCTGCCCGCGCGCACCACGCGCGGCGTGCTGCAGGCCGAGATCGCCCGGCTCAATGTGCTGCCCGAAGTGGCCGGGGTGATCGTGCAGATGCCGCTGCCGCCGCCGCTGGGGCCGGAGACCGTCAGCGAGGTGCTCGACCCGGCCAAGGACGTGGACGGCATCCACCCGGAAAACGCCGGGCGGCTGGCCCTGAGCTATAGCGGCCTGGATTATTTCGTGCCGCCCACGCCCCAGGCGGGCATCGCCCTGCTGCGCCGCAACGGCATCAGCCTGGCCGGCAAATCGGCCCTGGTCATCGGGCGGTCGGCGGTGGTGGGGCGACCCCTGGCGCTGATGCTGCTGGCCGCCAACGCCACTGTCACGACGGCCCACTCGCACACGCCCCCGGCGGTGCTGCGCCGCCTGCTCGCCGAGGCCGACGTGGTCGCCAGCGCCGTGGGCCGGCCCAACCTGGTGCGCGGCGACATGCTCAAGCCGGGCGCCGTGGTGCTCGACTTCGGCGTCAGCGTGGTGGACGGCGTGATGCGCGGCGATGTCGATTTTGCGAGCGCGCAGGAAGTCGCCTCGGCCATCACCCCGGTGCCCGGTGGCATCGGCCCCGTCACCAATCTGATGCTGGTGCAGAATACGATCAAGGCGGCGCGGCGCATGTTAAACGATCCCTGGCCCGCGTCCTGAACTGCGGACGCCTGATACGTTCATTTCAATGAAGAAGTGGAGCTGGTAATGCCTTTCCCGACGGATCTGGAGATTTCGCGCGCGGCGGCGATGCTGCCGATCACCGACATCGCGGCCCAGATGGGCCTGGACGAAGACGACCTGGAACCCTATGGCCGCTACAAGGCCAAGATCAAGCTGTCGGCGCTGCCCAAATTGCAGGACCGGCCCAGCGCGCGCTATATCGACGTGACCGCGATCACCCCGACGCCGCTGGGCGAGGGCAAGACGACCACCACGGTGGGCATCGGCGAGGGCTTCAAGCACCTGGGCAAGCGCAGCATCGTGGCGATCCGCCAGCCGTCGATGGGGCCGATCTTCGGCATCAAGGGCGGCGCGGCGGGCGGCGGCTACAGCCAGATCGTGCCCATGGAGGACTTCAACCTCCATCTCACCGGCGATATCCACGCCATTGGCGCGGCGCACAACCTCTGCTCGGCCTTTCTCGACGCCTCGCTGCTACATGGCAACAAGCTGAACATCGACCCGCTGACCATCACCTGGAAGCGCGTGGTCGATATGAACGACCGCGCCCTGCGCCAGATCGTGGTCGGCCTGGGCGGCAAGGAGAACGGCATCCCGCGTGAGAGCGGCTTCGACATCACCGTGGCCTCCGAGGTCATGGCCGTGCTGGCGCTCTGCACCAGCATGCAAGACCTGCGCGCTCGCCTGGGCCGCATCGTCGTCGCCCGGCGCTACGACGGCAGCCTCGTGACCACCGAAGACCTGCGCGTGGCCGGCGCCATGACCGCGCTGCTGCGCGACGCGATCAAACCCAACCTGATGCAGACGCTGGAGGGCACGCCCGCCCTGGTCCACTGCGGGCCGTTCGGCAATATCGCCCATGGCAACTCGTCCGTGCTGGCCGACCTGATCGGCATCAAGTGCTGCGACTACCTGATCACCGAGAGCGGCTTCGGCGCCGATATGGGCATGGAAAAGTTCATGGATATCAAGTGCCGCGTCAGCGGCCTGCGCCCGGATGTGGCCGTCATGGTGGCGACGGTGCGGGCGCTCAAGATGCACAGCGGGCGCTACAAGGTCGTGGCCGGCAAGCCGCTCGATCCCCGGCTGGAGCAGGAGGACACCGAGGCCCTGGAGGCCGGGATGAGCAATCTGGTCACGCAGATCCAGAACGTACA
>DASSGZ010000368.1:0-8064 GCA_035693165.1 Chloroflexia bacterium
GACCGGCCCTTCACCGAGAGCGAGCGCGCCTTCCTGGAGACGATCCGCGACTGGGGCAAGAAAATCGTCATCGTGCTCAACAAGATCGACCTGATGGCGAGTGCCACCGACCTGCAGCATGTGGTCGACTTTATTGCGCGCAACGCCCAGGCGCTGCTCGGCGTCACGCCCGATATCTTCCCGGTGTCGGCCCGGCTGGCACTGCAAGGCAAGCGCCTGCGCGCCGGCGAGGACAGGCAGCAGCGCGCCCAGGGGGAGACGCTGCTGCGCGCCAGCCGCTTCGACCGGTTGGAGTCCTATATCTTCGCGACGCTGGACGAAGAAGGCCGCCTGCGCCTGAAGTTCCTGACCCCGCTGGGCATCGCCGAGCGCGTGCTGGAGAAGTACCGCAAAGTCGCCGCCGAGCGGCTGGCGGTGCTGGCCGACGATTTCAAGACCAACGAGAACATCGACGCCCAACTGCAGGTCTACCAGGAGGACATGCGGACCCAGTTCGAGCATCGCCTGGCCGAGATTGAGAACATCATCTACGAGATGCGCGAACGCGGCGACGCCTTCTTCGAGGAAATGGTGCGCATCACGCATATCCGCCAGTTGATGAACGCCGAGCTGGTGCGCGGGGCCTTCGAGCGCGAGGTGGTGGCCGACAGCGCCCAGCGGGTCGACGCCGCCGTGCAGGGCCTGATCGACTGGATGGTGGACCACGACCTGCGCATGTGGCAGTCGATCCAGGAGTACCTGGACCGGCGGAAGGCGGTGCGCGGGCGCGAGGACCAGATGATCGGGCAGGTGGGGCGGCAGTTCGAGTACAACCGCACCCAGTTGCTGCAATCGGTGGGCAGCCGGGCCACCAAGGTGATCCAGGGCTACGACCGGGAGCGCGAGGCGCGGGAACTGGCCGAGGAGATGCGCGCGGCGGTGAACCAGACCATCGGCGCGGCGGGGCTGGCCGGGGTCGGCGCGCTGGCCGCCGCCATCTTCACCGCGGCGCTGTTCGACGCCACGGCCGTGCTGATCTCCACGCTGGCCGCCGGGTTCGCGCTGTTCGTGCTGCCGCTGAAGAAGCGCCAGGCCAAGGAGCAGTTCCACTACAAGGTGCAGGAATTGCGCGAGAACCTGGCCCGCGGCATGCGCGAGCAATTCGAGACCGAGCTGGCCCGGTCCGTCGAGCGCATCTACGACGCCATCGCGCCCTATACCCGCTTCGTGAAGGCCGAGCACACCAAGGTCAGCGCGGCCGGCGAGGAGCTAGCGCGCCTGGATGGCGAGTTCGCCCGGCTACGCAAACGTATCGAAGGCTGAATCACCCACCCATGAGCATCCGCGTCGCCGCCGTGCAGGCGTCCACGCCCACCGGGCGCGACGACGCGCGCGCGCTGGCCGAAGTCATTGGCGGGGCCGTCGTCGCGGGCGCCGAATTGATCGCACTGGCGCTGCGGCCCCCACCTCGCCCGCCCGCTGCCCCCGACCCGACCCCGCGCGCCCTGCGCGGATTGGCCGCCGGGCACAACGTCTGCCTGGTGGCCGGCCCCTATGTCGAGCGCGACGCGGATGGCCGGGCCTACCTGGCCGCGGGGCTCTGGGACCCGGCGGGCACGCTGATCGGCAGCGCGCGCCAGACGCACCAGCCGCCGGGCAGCGGGTGGGCCGCCGCCGATACGCTGGCCCCCCTGCCCCTGACCAGCCGTGACGGCGCCCGCCGGCTGCTGGGCCTCATCCTGGGCGAGGATATTCGCTACCCGGAAGTGGGGCGCATTCTGGCCTTGCAGGGCGCCACGGTGCTGATCCATCTGGGAGTCATGCCCGCCCCGTATAATCCGTGGGAGCAAGAGCGGCGGCTCTGGCGCGAGGTGCAGGCCAACCAGACCTTCGGCCTGGAGAGCTATCCGCTAGTGCCGGGGGGCGGGGGCTACGCGCGCGTGCTCGCCCCTTGCGAGATGACGCCCGGCGGCAGCGGCATCCTGGCGGCGACCCACTCCCTGCGCGACCCCGCGGCGGCCATCGCCGATTTAGATGCCGAGGCGCGGGAGGCCGTCATCGCCGCGTACCCGATAGCCCACCAGTTCAACAGGGATATGTACCACAAACTACCGGGCGCGTATGATTAGGCGTCCTCGCCGCGAACTCTGGCTGCTCGGCGGCATTTTACTGCTGGCCGCGTTGGCCCGCTATACCGGCCTGACCCAGGGCTTCCCGCGCGACTTCCACTGGGACGAGCGCATCTACTTCCACGAGGCGCTCTATGGCCTGGCGAACGGCCTGCGCCGCGAGTCCACCGTCTCGGCCAACCTGCCCTACCTGCTCATGCCCTGGCTGCTGGCGCAATGGCTGATCGGCACTCTCGCCGGGCAGATGCACAGCTTCGGCGATCTCGTCCGCAGCTACATCGTCGACCCCGCGCCGTTCCTGGCCGTGGCGCGCGCCGTCTGGGCCGCCACGGGCGTGCTCAGCGTGGCCGCGGTCTACCGCATCGGGCGGCGTATGGCCGGCCCGGCGGTGGGCCTGGTGGCCGCCTTCTTTCTGGCCGCGGCCTTCCTGCACGTGGCCGAGAGCCACTTCATCAAGAACGACGTGCCCGCCGGGCTGATGCTGCTGCTGGCGCTCGACGCCTGTTTCAGCATCCAGGAGCGCGGCGCGCGGCGCGACTATTTCTGGGCCGGGTTCTGGCTGGGCCTGGCGAGCGCCACCAAGTATTACGCCGCCGGGGTCGCGCCGGTCATCCTGCTGGCGCACTTCCTGCGGCGGGAGCCTGCCGGGGCGGCTCCCTCCCGGCTGCGCAGCCTGGCGCCGCTCGGTATCGCGCTGGGCGGTGCGCTGCTGGCCGCCGTCGCCTCGACGCCCGTGGCCGTCATCGACCCGCGCAACCTGTGGGACAGCCTGTCCTATGAATTCGGTGCCCATTTCGGTTCCATCCCGACGAACGGCGTGCCGCAGTGGATGTTCTACCTGACCGAGCACCTGGGCCGGGGCATGGGCGCGATGCTGCTCGCCCTGGCGCTGATCGGCATCGGGATCGTGCTCACGCGGCGCACGCCCAAGGGCGTGCTGCTGGCGGCGGTGCCGGTGCTGTTCTTCATCGCCCTGAACCTGCGGCCCTTCAACTTCGCCCGCTACATCGTCCCGGCCATCCCGTTCCTCTGCCTGACCGCCGCGCTGGCGCTGCGGACCATCGTGGGCACCGTCTTGAGTCCGGCGCTGGCGCGGATGCGCGCGGTGGCCCTGGAGTATCCCACCCCGCTCACGCAACGGCTCACCTCGGGGCGCGTGCTGCGTGCTGCCGGCCCGGCCCTGCTGGCGCTGGGCGCGCTGGTCGCCGCCACGCCGTCGTGGGTGAACGTGGCGCGCTATGACCGCTACGCGCTCGCGCCGGACACGCGCAACGCGGCGCAGGCCTGGTTCGAGGCGGCGGTGCCGCCCGGCGCCCAGGTGCTGATCGAGGGGGGCGAAAGCTTCGAGCGCACCTCCAACCTGGGGCCGCAGATGTGGTTGGCGCCCGACGTGTTGCAGGCGCGCGGCCCGAACGAGGAGCGCGAGCGGTTCTTCTGGACGCAACTGCTGGACGTGGTGCGCGGCGCCCCCGCCTACCGGCTGAACCTGGTCGGGTCGGTGGAACGCACCACCCGCGTGGTGGACGGCCAGCGCGTGGGGGTGGATGTGCAGTCGATGGCCGAGTGGGAGCGGCCCGACTACGCCGTCTTGATCAACTGGCGCAGCGACGATTTGCGGCCCGGCTCACCCAAACCGCTCTGGCAATCGCTGACCACCGACTACACGCTGGCGCGCACCTTCGCCTGCCGTCCCTGCTTCCCGGAGGACTACTACGCCTGGCGCATCGACTATCCGACCCTGGAGAGCATTCCCCTGCTGGGCGAACCCGCGCCTATCGCCGGGCCGGAGGTGCGCGTCTTTCAACGCAAGGACACGGCGTTTCCGCCGCGCGGCGACCCGGCGTCGCCCTGACCCCTGCTGCCAGGGAAGGCCGCCGGGCGCCCGCGCCGCGCGTTACTTGCCGGCTTCGCCGTTGCCGGTGACGCGCTGGGTCACGCCTTCGACCGCGTCGCCCGCCCGACTCGCCATGGCCTGCGCCGTGTCGCCGACTTTGTTGCCCACCGCCTGCGCCGTATCGCCCAGCCGGTTAAGCATGCCGCCGAAGATGCGCCCGGCATGATCCGCCCCAAGCTGCTGGTGCATGCGCTCGCGCACTTCGCTCTCCAGTTGCTCGATCTCGGCATCCAGGTCGTCGCGCCGCCGCCGCAGGGTGTTGAGGTCGCCGATGATGCGTTCCAGCGCACGCGTGCGGCTCGCCCTGGCGTTCGCGCGGGTGCCCGCGCGGGCTGGCCGCCCGGCGGCCCGTGTGCCGGCCCCGCCGGCTGTCTTGCCGCGCCCGGTCCCCCCGCTGCCCGCCGGGCGGCGGTCGGCCAGCCCGCGCAGCACACCCTCGGTGATCAGGTCCTTGTACGGCAAGTCGAGATGCGCCTGCACCTCCTTCAACGTGGCCTGCGGGTGGTCGCTCTTGTACGCGGCCACGGCGGCGCGGGTCTCGGCCTTCTGTTCGTCGTTCAGCTTCTGGCGCCGGTTCGTTTTGTCAGCCATACCGGTCTCTCCTCCTCTGTGCGACCCGGTCAGGGTCGGATGGGGGGCGCAAAGCCCCAACCCGGCGCGCCGTCAGGTGTCACCCGGCGCGTCGAGCTTTTGTAATAATGCCTGGAGCGCGCTGTGCAAGGCCCGCACATCGCGGGGGTGCGGGGTGAGGCGAAACAGCCGCAGCTCGCCCCAGGCGGTGCCGCTCCAGAAAGGCAACGTGGTCTCATTGGGCAGGCGCCCGGAATCAACCAGGGCGTAGCCCGCCTGCTGGCGCCCGGCGTAGCTGCCCGCGGTGCCGCGCAGGTGGGCCTCCAGTAGATCCTCGGCGGGCGGCGTGCCGGCGAGCGCCAGCAACGTCAGGGCGAGCTGCTCCAGCAGCGGTTCGCCCATCCAGATGAGCAGGGCACACGCAAGTGTCAGGCGCGGGTAAACCGTCACGATCTGCCGTGCGACCTGTGCGCCATCGGGCGCCGCGTGCGCGCGGTGCCTCTTTAGGGGCAGGCGCCGCCCGGTCCCCGGCGTGCCGGCCAGGCGGCGCAGCAGATGCAGCGACAGGAGGTCGTGCCAGCCCACGTAGGGATAGCCGCCGCCGGCCAGGGCCGGCAACGTCTCGCCGGTGTCGATGGCCGTGAGCAGGCGCTGCGCCAGCGGATCGGCGGGCAGCGCGGGCGACTCGCGCAGGAGCGCGGTGGCCTCGTCGGCACGGTCGAGGTTTGCCAGGGCCGTCGCCAGCAGGCGATTGCGCGCCGCGCCGGCCTGGCCCTCCTCGGCGGGGGCGGGCTGTAGCGCCGTCTCCCCGTCGGGCGCGAGCACGCGATAGGCCAGCGCGTGCGCGCCGAGCAGGCCCGCCACTTCGGCCACGCGGGTGCGGTCCAGCAGGCGGCTCTGCGGCTCCAGGGCCGCGGCGGCGCGTTCGAGCAGCGCCAGCGAACCGGCCACGGCGCCGCCGGTCATCCAGCGGATGAAGGCCAGGGTCGCCAGGGCGTAGACATTGTTCGGGCTGACCTCGCGCAGCGTGGTCTCCAGGGTGGCGATGGCCCGGTCGGCCTGCCCGTTGTAGAAATAGGCGAGGCTCAGGTTGTTGCGCGGCTGCGGATACTTGGGGGCCAGGCGAATGGCCTCGCGCAGTTCGCCCAGCGCCTGCGCCGGGTCGTCGTTAAACAGCAGCCGCAGGCGCCCGCGTTCGGCGGACATCATCGCCCGGTCCTGGAACTCGTCGTTCACCTTGGGGAAGCCCTCTTCCTCGCGCATGAAGATGACCAGGGCGGCCATCAGCGGCTGGGGATCGGGCAGGTCGAGGGCGACGGGCAGGGCCTGCACGTCGGTCCAGTAGCCGCGCAAGCTGTGCAGCGCGTGCACGGGCGCGCCGGCCTGCAAATAGACCTGCGCCAGGTGGTAGAGGATGATGGGGCTGCGCGGCCCGACCACCAGCGCCTCGGCCAGATTTTCGAGGCCCTGCTTCAAGCTCCCCGTCTGGGCGTAGAGCCAGCCGAGCAGGCCCAGGATGTCCGAATGAGCGGGCGCCCCGGCGCGGAGTCGCCGGCACACGGCCAGGGCATCGCGGTAGCGGCCCTGGGCCGTCAACTGGCGGGCATGGGCCAGCGCCGCTTCGGTCGCGGCGTCGAGCACACCCGCTCGCTGCGGATCCACCCGCTGCTCGTCGCGATCTAGTTTCATGGGATTCCGGGCCATCAGATCATCGCCCCACGCATCAGACATCAGACACTCTGTGCCGGTAATTGAAATACATTGTACTAGCGATATGGGGTTTCGTCAAGTGCATCCGCCCAGTTGATCGCAATTTTATGTGTTCAACAGGCGATTACACAGTTCTTAACGTTCTTCTCCCGCTGTTGCGCCAACTATGGAGACGGCAAAGTAGTCCACCACGGCAATTCTGATTAGCGATCAGGCCGGTTTCAAACCGGCCCCTACAATCACATGGTGTTTCCGGTGGCCTTTGAGAGCACCGCGGCGGCGGACACGCTCTCAGCGCCCGACCATGATAGACGGATGGGGAAATAGAGGACTATTCGGCCCGTCGATAGCGGGATTCGGCAAGGCAGGGCATGCCGCGCGCAAACGCAGCGCGATGCGCGCAGGACCCGGTTTCCGCAATTGCCCACCCCGCGGCCATAGAATTTGCAAGCGCGGGTTCCGGCAAATTGGGGGCGCCGGCCTCTAGAACATTTGTGCGGGTTGTGGTATACTATGCGATGTGGACCACTGCATCCGGCAAGGCAGTGGCGGATTTATCGGCAAAAGGGCCGGGCGATGAGCGGCGCCGTGACACGCCCCTCCCAGTTGGCCCAGGTTATACCTTGAAAGGAGGGCGGTCGAGCACGCGCGGGTCGCAGGCCCGGCACGCACGCCGCACAGACATATGACAAACGGAAAACGGATCAACCCCCTCAGCCGGCGCCCGCGCCGGCAGCGCCTGGTGGTCGCCGTCCGCGGCGCGGCGGGCAGCGGCAAGAGCGTGTTCGCCGCCACGATGGCCGACGCCGGGCTGGGCCGCCTTTGCTACTTCGACGTGGAGCGCAAGGCCCGGCTGCTGCCGGGTAGCGACGGCACGCGCTTCGACGCCATCGAAGTGCAGCACCCCGACGAACTGCCCGAATTCATCGACTGGGCGCTCGAAGGCGAAGGCCGCGACCAGGGCTACGGCTGCTACGTGCTCGACTCCTGGGCGATGTACTTTGGGCGCAAGCACCGCGAGACGGTGCAGGCCGTGCGCGAGCGCACCGGCGACCCGCTGGCCCAGCCCAGCGCCGACGAGCTCGCGGCGGACCAGATGATCTTCCAGGAGGTGCTGCGCCGCCTCTGCATCGACAGCGGCGCCTGCGTGGTCGTCACCGACCAGATTGGGGCCAAGGGGCTGGAAGAGCGCGAGGAGAACGAACTGGGCCGCGTCTTGCCGATGACGAGCGGCGGTCTGGAGTACTTCGTGGACGTGATGGTCGAGGCCAGCGTGCGCGTGGGTGACTTCGAGACCGAGCGCGTGTTCCGCGTGATCAAGACCAACAGCCCGGCCTTCCCCATCGGCATGGAGTTCATCAACCCGACGTTTGCCGACTTCCTGGCCCAGTTGGGCGAAGGCGCGGTGCTCACCGCCCCCGTCGCCGAGCCGGATGTGCCCGAACTGCTGGACGAGCCGACCCCGCCGGCGCTGCTGCGCCCCGCCGGGCCGACCCTGGACGACCTGCGCGCCCTGGCCCAGGAGCACGGCCTGCGCGAAGCCGACCTGGTGGTGGCCGCGCGCCACTACTGCAACGGCAAGAGCGACCTCACCCGCCTGACCGGCGACGAGATCGCCGACCTGCACCACCGCCTGCTGGCGCGCATCGAGAAGCAGGCCGCCACGGCGCCCGCCCCGGTCGAGGAAGCCCCGGCCCTGGCCGCCGCGAACGGCACCCGCCCGCGCCAGCGCCGCGCCTAACGCGCCGCCAACCCACCCAACCGCACAAACAACGGCGGCAG
>DASSGZ010000369.1:0-8511 GCA_035693165.1 Chloroflexia bacterium
GCCAGGCGCGCCCGGCGCTCGGCCGTCAGCGCAGCGGACTCGGCCTCCAGCGCGGCGAACAGGGCCGCCTGAGCGTCCGTCACCTGCTCGACGGGCAACCCGGCGACATCGGGCACCCAGCCGGGCTCGCCCGGTTCGCCGCCTGCCGCTAAAGAGGCATCGCCCACCTCGGCCTCGACCAGCCGGAGTTCGCTGCTCCGGCCCCAGGTGTGTTCGCACTCCAGGCCGCGATAATGCAGCAGTTCGCCCTCGCGGCGCTGGAAGGCGGCTACCTGCACCTGGCCGCACTCCGGGCACTCGGCATAGATCAGCCAGGGATCGAGCACCAGCATGGGCAGTTCGTCGGGGTTGGCGAGCAGCAGCGTGCCCGGCGCGGCGGCTTCGGGGTCCAGCTCCACGGAACTGCGCGCCGGACTCAGCCCTTGCAGCCGCAACACTTCCACCGTGCCGGCGGGGGTGCGCACCAGGCCCAGCAGCGGGTAGGCGGCCAGCAGGCTGAGCCGGCCCAGGGCGGCGCGCAGCCCCGGCGCCATGACGGACACCGCGCCCATCTCGTCGAAGCCGGAATCGGGCGGCAGCGGGTGATTGGCGCGCCGCAACTGGTACTGGTTGATCAGTTCGAGCAGCAGCCGGGGAGTCGCCGCCTCGCGCGCGCCGTACTCGCCGCTGTAGCCCAACTGCACGACCATCATCGCGCGCAGGCCCTCGTAGCCCAGCAGCAGCATCCCCGTGTCGGGGGCGTCGTAGGCGGCGGCCAGACCGGGCAGCAGCGAGTCCTCCGCGGGCACGGCGGCCAGCGCGGAGCGCACCCAGCCCAGCCACTGGCCGAAGGTGGGGCGGCGCAGGTTGCGCAGGCTGCGGTTGAGCGCGGGATCGGGGGTGCCGCCCTCGGCCTGGTACTGCTCATAGGCCGCGATCGCCACGGCGCCCAGGTAGTAGGCCAGCGTTTCCGCCGCCACGAGCAGTTGCCGATGGTGGAAGGACGGCAGTGGAGAGGCGATAAGCACGCGCTGCCAGGCCCGCGCCACCGGCTCGGGATACTCTTCGATGAGCACGGTATCGCTCGCGACGGGGCTTTGATTGGCGGCAAAGGGATCCATGATCGGGCGGGCCTCCATTCCTGTGCGCAGCCCATTCTAGCACGAAACCCGGCGCCTTGACAATGCGCGGGCCATTCGGTAACATGGGCATACGGGGCCGCCGGGGCCCCGCCCCAGGAGAGCGAGCGATAGGTATGAGCGCAGGCAACCCTCCCCGGCCCGCCGCGGATTATGATGTGATCGTCGTCGGGCCGTGCGCGGCGGGCAAATCGAGTCTGGTGGCGCGGCTGCGCGCGGCGGGAGTCCGCGCGCGCAGTGTGTCGCAGGAACATTCGTATGTGCCCTATATGTGGTTGCGGCATAATCCCGATGTGCTGATCTACCTGGACCTGCGCCTGGAAACCGCCCGCCGCCGCCGCCGGCCCACCTGGACCCAGCGCATGCTGGACGACCAGCATGACCGGCTGGCCCACGCCCGCGCCTACTGCCACCTCTACCTGCCGACGGATCACCTGGGGCCGGAGCAAGTGGCCCACGAAGCGCTGCAATTCCTGGCCACGTTCGAGCCATCGCAGGCGCGCCCCGGCCCGGAGATCCCGCCTTTGCTGCGGGCGTTCCAGCGCGACGCGGAGGGACGCGCGCGATGACGGCGCGCCGGGCGATCCTGGCTGGAGCGCTGCTGCTCTGCTTGCTGCTGGCCGGCCCGCCGGCGCTGGCCGCGGATCCCCCGACCCCGTCCGCGCGCATCCACCAGTCCACCGGCGTGGACGCCCCCGCCCGCGCCCCGCTCGCAGCGCCCAAAGCCACGCCCACGCCCGCCCCTACCCCCACCGGCGGCGACGGGTTGTCGGGCGGCCAACTGTTCCTCGGCGCGGCCCTGGTGGCGATCGGCGTGGCGGGCGCCACGTTTTTGCTTGTCCTGATGCGCACCTTGAGGAAGCATCCCCCGCCAACTTCCTGATCGGCGCACGAGAATCAACCTGCTGCCGCCCCGGATCTGTCATTCTGAGCGCAGCGAAGACCCTCGTCTCGCCGGCCAAACGACGCGACTCTTCGCTGCGCTCAGAGTGACAATCGATAGTGATGGACAAATGAGCTTGCTGCCAACCGGGATGTGTCATTCTGAGCGCAGCGAAGAATCTCGTTTCGCCGGCCAGAAGACGAGACTCTTCGCTACGCTCAGAGTGACAAGGACGGGGGACAGCGTATCCAGAAGTGAGGCCCTCCATGGTCAGTCTTGATCGCCCGCCGGCCAGCGCCGGCCCGGCCGCCGGTCCGCGCTCCGCCGAACTGTATGCCCGCGCCCGCCAGGTCTTCCCCAGTGGCGTCACCCACGATAACCGCTATTCGAGCAGCGGCCCCATTTACATCGACCGCGCGGCGGGCAGCCGCAAGTGGGATGTCGATGGCCGCGAATATATCGACTACTGGATGGGCCACGGCTCGCTGCTGCTGGGCCACGGCTACTCCGCCATCGTCGAAGCCGTGACCGCGCAGATGCAGAAGGGCACCCACTACGGCGGCTCCAGCGCGATCGAAGTGCGCTGGGGCGAACTGGTGCAGCGACTCGTGCCCTCTGCCGAGCGCGTTAAGTTCACCTCGTCGGGCACCGAGGCCGATATGCTGGCCGTGCGCCTGGCCCGCGCCTTCACCGGGCGCAACAAGATGCTCAAGTTCGAGGGCCACTTCCACGGCTGGAGCGATATCATGACCGTCGCCTTCCAGGCGCCGTTCGACGTGCCCACCTCGGTGGGCATCCCCCAGGCCGTGATCGACACGGTGGTCGTCGCCCCGGCCAACGACCTGGCCGCACTGGAACGCGCCCTCGCCACCGACAGCGACATCGCCTGCGTGATCATGGAGCCGACCGGCGCGACCTACGGCACCATCCCGCTGGCCGACGGCTTCCTGCAAGGAGTACGCGACCTCACGCACCGCTACGGCGCGCTGCTGATCTTCGACGAAGTCGTGACCGGCTTCCGCTACGCGCCGGGCGGCATCCAGGAAGTGACCGGCGTGATCCCCGACCTGACGACGCTGGCGAAGATCCTGGCCGGGGGCCTGCCGGGCGGGGCGGTGGTGGGCCGTGCCGACATCATGGCCGCGCTTGGCTACAAGGATGGCGACGCCACCTGGAACCGCTTCCACCGGGTCAACCATCCCGGCACCTTCAACGCCAATCCGCTGAGCGCGGCGGCGGGCGTCGCCATGCTGGAGACTATCGCCGACGGCAGCATCCAGCGCGAGGTGAACGCGGCGGGCGAGCGGTTGATCGTCGCGCTCAACGGGGTGCTGGCCGAGTTGGGCGCGGCGGGGTCCTGCGTCTACGGCGAGGGGTCGCTGTTCCACATCCTGCTGGGCCAGGGCGCGCGCGCCGATGCCCAGGGCCGGCTCGTGCCCGGCAGCGCCGATGTGGTCACGCTGCGCAAGGGCAACCCGCCCGCGCTCAAAACCGCCTTCCAGGACGCCATGCGCCGCCGTGGCGTGGACCTGATGAGCGGCCAGGGCGGCATCGTCAGCAGCGCGCACACCGCAGCCGACTTCGCGCAGACCGTCGCCGCCTTCCGCGGCGCGGTGCAGGAAGTGCTGCACCTGGGCTAACCCCGGCGCCGACCACGGGCCGGTTTGAACCCGGCCCCTACAGCAGCGGCAATTGTAGGGGCCGGTTTCAAACTGGCCCTGTAGCAGTCAAGAAAAAGCCCCTCCCCGCGGCGGGGAGAGGTTGCCCCCTACCGCTTCTTCTTGCGCGGCGCCGCGGCTTTGGCCGGGGCGGGGGCCTTCGCGGGAGCGGCGGCGACCGCAGGGCGCGGGCGCCAGAAGGGTTCCAGTGCGTCGGCCAGGGCCGCCGGGTCGCGCGGGCTGACCAGAAAGGCCACCCCTTTCGCCTCCTTGCCGTCGGAGGTCTGGTAGCGGTCGTCGGCGCGCGGGGCCAGTTCCAGCACCACCAGGCGCTTGCCGTTCATGGCATAGGCCAGCACGGTGCCCAGTTCGGGCACATTGGCCGGGCCGGACCAGCCGAACAGACTGCCCTGGCTAAGGAAGCTCATGTTGAGGATGCCGCGGATCTTGGGCGCCGGGTCCACGCTGCGCAGGCGCTCCAGCGGCACGCGCACGGTACCCCACGGCGTCCAGCGCAGCACCAGCAGGGCCGGTTTCTCCCCTCCGCCGGTTTGCAGCACATACCCACGCACCGAATTCAGCCAGCGCCAGATGATGATCCCGGCGACCAGCACCGAAAATATAATATCGCCTTGATTCGGCGGCTCGCCCAGGTAGAGGCTGGCGAGGATCTGCCCGCCGAACCAGAGCAGGGTCACGATAAACAGGGCCGTGACGGCGATGACCTGCCTGTCGGGCGGCGCCAGGGGGAACCGGCGCCGCTCGACGGGCGCGACCGGCGCGGCAGGCGGGGGATTGGCGGGACTCTGGGCCATGGGAGGCTTCCTCTACTTCGGCAAAGGTGATCGGCAGACGGCAACTGCCGGCTGATCATACCACACCATCCTCTGCTTGACAATGCACCGCCGGGCGATTATCGTAGTGGACAACTCCACTCCCAAGAGAGGTACCCGCACCCATGCCCGATTCCGCGCCGCCCGGTCGTTTTGAGCCGTACCAACCGCTGATCATCCTGAACCCCGGCGCGAACCGGGGCCGCACCTCCAGCCTGACCGCGACGTTGCAGGGCCTCTGCCGCGAACTGGGCAGCGACGCCCAGGTGGTCGAGACCTGGGGCGTGCCCGAAAGCCGCCGTGCCGTGCAGGAGGCGGCCGGCGCCGGGCGGCGGCCCATCATCGCCTGCGGCGGCGACGGCACCATCCACGCCGTCGCGAGCAGCCTGCTCGATATCGAGTGCCCTGTCCCGCTCGGCATCATCGCCGCCGGGTCCGGCAACGACTACGCCCACCGCACGCTCGCCCTGCCCCGTGCCCTGCGCCCGGCGCTGGCTACGGCGCTGTTTGGCCGGCCCGAACGGCTGGATGTCGCCCGGCTCAACGACCGCTGGATGATCAACTCCTTCGGCACGGGCATCGACGCCAACGTAGCCTGGGACGTGCGCGATATGGTGGAGTCCGGGCGGGCGCGGGTCAGCGGCACGATGCTCTACACCGTCTCCGCCGTCAAGCAGGTGCTGTTCCATTACCGGCGCATCCCGACGCTCGAAATCACGCTGGACGGGCGCACCTGGGGCACCGGGCGTATGTTGCTCACCGCAGCCATGATCGGGCCAACTGCGGGCGGCGGCTTCCGCCTGACGCCGCGCGCCAACGCTCGCGATGGGCAGTTGGACGTGCTGCTGGCGCGGCGCATGCCGCAGGCCAAGGCCCTGTTCGCCCTGCCGCTCGCCAAAGCCGGGCGCCACGGCTGGCTGCGCGAGGTCGAGATGGTCCACGCCCGCGAGGTCGGCATCCGCAGCGCGCGCCCGGTCCAGGCCCACATGGACGGCGAACTGATCAGCGACCGCTCGTTCGACATCCGCATCATGCCCGGCGCGCTGACCGTGATGGTGCCGCGCTAGGCCGCAGCGGCCCTGTCTGCCGCGCAGATCGTGCCTTGTAGGGGCCTAGGTGAAACCGGCCCGGCCCGGACGCGCTGTAGGGGCCTAGGTGAAACTGGCCCGGCCCGGACGCGCTGTAGGGGCCGGTTTCAAACCGGCCCGGCCTACCCGCCGAGTAGATGGTAGGCCAGCGAGACGAGGCCGCCGCCCGCCACCAGCCAGGTGGAGTTCACCTTAAAGCGCAAGAGCAGCCCCGCCGCGACCAGGGCCAGCGCGGCGGTCAGCCCGTCCACGACGGCGGCGCGGGCCAGCTCCCAGGTCACGGCGGCCATCAGGCCGAGTGCGGTCACGTTGACGCCGTTGAGCAGCGCGCCCATCCAGGGCGAGCGGCGCAGCCGGGGCACGAACGGGTTCACCGCCGCGACGAAGATAAACGAGGGCAGGAAGATGCCCAGTGTGGCGAGCACGGCGCCCGGCCAACTGCCGACCACATAGCCGATGAAGGTGGCCGTGGTGAACACCGGGCCGGGTGTGAATTGGCCGACGGCGACCGCATCCAGCAGTTGCTGATCGGTCAGCCAGCCCAGGCGGTTGACGAAGTCGTTGCGCAGGAAAGCCAGCAGCACATAGCCGCTGCCGTAGAGCACCGCGCCGATCTTGAGGAAGGTCAGGAAAAGCTGGATCAGGTTAGCGGGAGTGTCGGCAGGCAGAGCCGCCCACCCGCGCGGCGCGAATCCGAGGAACGGCAGCAGCGCGGCCAGGGGCGGCGCCCCGGCGCGCAACCGGGCGGCGTTCTCCACCAGCATCACCAGCAAGCCGCCGCCCAGCAGCAAGACGAGTTCGTTCACGCCCAGCAGGTAGAGGATGAATGTGGCCGCCCCGACCACGGCCAGGAAGCGGCTCTTGATCGCGGTCTTGCTCAGTCCCCAGAGCGCCTGCAATACCACGGCGATAATCACCGGCTTGATGCCGTAGAGCAGCCAGGCCGCCGCGGGGGTCGTGCCGTACTGCCCATAGAGCCAGGCCAGCGCCAGCACAATGCCCGCCGCGGGCAGGATAAAGCAGGCGCCCGCCACCACCAGCCCGCGCCGCCCCGCTCGCACGTGGCCGATGTGCATGACCATCTCGGTCGAGTTCGGGCCGGGGATCAGGTTCGTGGCGCCGAGCAGGTCCAGGAAGTAGCCGTCCGTCACCCAGCGGCGGCGCGTCACCACCTCGTCGTGCAGCATGGCGATGTGTACCGCCGGGCCGCCGAAGGCCGTGAAGCCCAGGCGCAACGCCAGCGCGGCCACCTCGCCCAGCCCGCCGTTGCCGCCGATCCCAGCCGTCGCCGGCTCTATCGTCTCTTTCACACGCTCTCCTCACGCGTTGCGCACGACGCCCGCCGCCCCTGACGGCTGACGGCTGACCACCGACTACTGACCACTCGTCCCTGCTTTTGCAGCCGGGTCCTTGATATGGTATCATGGCGGGCGATAGGAGTCTACCGGGGTATCCGACACGACCACAAAACAGGACCACCTGATCTGGAGCGCATGAGGCATTACGGGGGTGATGCGCTCCAGCCTGGAAAGCGGGTTTGCATTGAAAATCCGATCCATCACCTTCGGGGCCGGGTTGCACGAACGGCAGCCGCGCGGCACCCTGCTGGGCACCCTGGGGCACGCGGCGGCGGCGGCCACCGTGGCGTATAACGAGGCCGGGTACGAGGTCCAGACGGTGCGCCTGGCGACCTCGCCCCTGCCGCAGTTGCTGGCGACCCCCGGCGCCGACCCCGACCCGGTGCGGCTGGCCCTGGAACTGGAAGCGGGTTGCCGCGACGCCGGGATCGGCTTCTGCTCGCTGGGCGCGATCCCCGCCGGGCGGTCCGACGCCTCGCTGGGCCTCATCGAGCGCATCCCCGATGTCATCGCCGCCACCCGCGACATCTTCGCCAGTGTGCAGGTCGGCGGCGCCGAGCGGGAAGATGGGCACCTGAAGGGTTATGTCAATCTGAAAGCAGCGCGACGCACCGCCGCCGCCATCCGGGCCATCGCTGCCGGCACGCCGGATGGGGCGGGCAATCTCCGCTTCGCCGCGCTTGCCAACTGCCCGCCGCATATCCCCTTCTTCCCTGCCGCCTATTATCTGCCCGACGCCGACAGTCGCCCCACCCTCGCGATTGCGCTGGAAGCGGCGGACCTGGCCGTGGACGCCTTCGCCGCCGCCGATAGCCCGGTGGACGCCCAGGTCCGGCTGGTCGGGGCGCTGGAGCGGGCCAGCGAGGTCATTAGCCCGATTGCCGCGCACGTGGCCGCCGAGTATCGCCTGCGCTTTGCCGGCATCGACCTCTCGCTGGCGCCCACGCCCGGCGAGGCGATCAGTATTGGCCGGGCCTTCGAGTTGCTGACCGGCGGCCCCTTCGGCGGTCCGGCAACGCTCAGTGCGGCGGCGTTCCTGACCGACTGCCTGCGCCGCGTGCGCGTGCCGCGCACCGGCTTCTCCGGACTGATGCTGCCCGTGCTGGAGGACGATGTGCTGGCGGCCCAGGCCGGGCAAACCTACGACGTGGACAGCCTGCTGCTCTACTCGGCGGTCTGCGGCCTGGGTCTCGACACCGTGCCGCTGCCCGGCGACACCACCGAGGCGCAACTGGCCGGCATCATCGCCGACATGGCGACCCTGGCTGTGCGGCTCGACAAGCCGCTCACCGCGCGGCTGCTGCCGATCCCCGGCGCGCGCCCCGGCGACCCGGTGGCCTGGGACTTTTTCTCGGTCCGCGCGGGCCACGTGCTGGCGGTCAAACCCCGCCGCGCCGCGGGTCTCTTCGCGGGCGCGCCGGGCCTGGCGTTCAGCGACTAACGAGACGAGTGGTCAGTGGTCAGTAGCTTTCGGTAAACAGTACGGGACTGGTAAACACCGAAACTGGCTACGAGCACGTTTAATCTCGCATCGTCACCGACCACTGACCACTCGTCGTACTGACCACTGACC
>DASSGZ010000370.1:0-5877 GCA_035693165.1 Chloroflexia bacterium
CCGACCCCGCCGCCCTGGCCTTGTCCCTGGCCCTGCCCCTGGCCTTGCCCCTGCCCCTGGCCTTGTCCTTGCCCTGGCCCTTGCCCCTGGCCTTGTCCTTGGCCCTGCCCCTGGCCTTGCCCCTGCACGGCCACGGGCGTGCCCTGGCCGGGGGTGCCGGGCACCAGCACCGGTGTGCCCGTCCCGGTAAATGTGCCCGGCACAACTGTCCCCGCCAGGCTGACGGGGGTGCCGAGGGCCAGCGGCGTGCCGCCCGCGATGGGCGTGCCGGCGGGCAGCGGCGTGCCGGCGGGCGTGCCCAGCGCCACGGCGGTGCCCGGCACCGGGGTTGGGCCGGGCGTCCCGGCGGTCTGCGGCTGGCCGCTGGTGGCGATATTGTTCTTGCTGGCCTGTAACTGGGCCAGCGCCTGGTTCAACTCCTGCTGCGTCGCCTGCTGCTGCCCGGCGGCGGCCGCCTGCTGGGCCAGGTTGTCAAACGCCTGCTGCGTCGCCTGGGGGTCGTTGCCCTGGGCCGCGCGGGCCGCGTCTTCCAGGCTCTGCGCCAGGGCCGGGTCGTTCGCCGCAGCCTCGGCGGCGGCCTGGCGCAGCCCCTCGGCCAGCGCCTGGCGGGCCTCCGGCGACATCTGGGCCGCATCGGCCCCGGCCCGTTGCAGATCCTTGGCCGCCTGGTCGTTGTCGCCGCGTTGCAGCGCCTTCCCGGCGTCGCCCAGGGCGCCCGGCTGCTCGGCCAGGCGGCGGGCCAGGGCGTCCATCGCCGCCTGCTCACCCGGCGCGCGCGGGTCGATCTGCTTCTGCAACGCCGCTTCCGCATCCGACAGGCGAGCCATCGCCTGGTCGCGGCTCAGGGTGCCCGCCTGGAGATCGTGGTGCAACTGGTCAAGCTGGGCCAGCAGTTCTTGCCGGGCCGGGTCGTTTGCGCCGGGCCGGGCGGCCAGGTCTTTGCGCAACTGCTCGATCTTCTCGGCCTCGGCCTGCTGTTGCTGGCGGATGGCGTTTTGCTGGTCCCAGTAGCCCTGCAGCGGGTTGGGCGCCAGCAGAGCGGCGCTGAAAGCGGCCAGCAGCAGCACGGGCAGGATCAGCGCCGTGCGGCCCGGCGCCAGCGGCACGCGCGCGGGCAGTTCCGGCAGCGCGCGCTGCAGGCTGGCCGTGGCGTCGGCCAGTTGCGCCGCGCGCAGCAGGGGCGCGTCGCCGGGGCGCGGGCGCTCCTGCGCCTCGACCGCGGTCGCCACCTTCTCGTCCAGCGTCAGCAGCGCATCGGCGCGGCGGGCCGTGCCCAGGCGCGGGCGCGCCCGCAGCCAGGCATAGGCGGCGCGCGCCCCCACGGCCGCGATCAGCAAGGCCCCGGCGACGGCGGCCACCGCAGGCGGCGGCAGAATGGGCGTGAGCCGGGCAGCCACCGCGAGCACGATTGCCGGCACGAGCGCGACGGCGGCGGCCAGGGGCGCGCCCTGGACGGCCTCCTGCCGGCGCAGGCGGCGCTCCACAGCACTCAGCGACCGTTGCAGCGCAGCATAGGGCGCGGCGGGCGTGGTTCTCGGCGGCACGGTGGGGCGCATTTATCCGGCTCCCTGCGGCGGGGGCGACGGCCCCGGTTCCCCGGCGGGCGGGCCGGCCGGCGCGGGCTCATGCGGGCGCACCGGTTGCCCGACGATATGCGCGGGCGGCGGGGGCAGGACCGACCGCGCGGCTTCCACCGGCGGCGCGACCAGCGCGGCGCCCAGCTCGCCGGCGGTGGGCGGGGCCAGGCGCCGGGGCGCGCCCTGGCTGCGCACCAGCGGCAGATGCCGGATGCTCCACCACAGCACGATCAGGCTGCCAACCAGCGCAAACAAGCAGTAGGCCACCCAGGGATGCAGCACCGGCAGGACCTGCCCGTTGACAATGTTGCTGTCGAAGAAAAAGAACAGGGGCTTGCCCTGGCGCAAAAAAGCCTCGCTCATGCCCATGGCGGCCAGCGGATTGGTCGCGAGCACGATGCCCGAGAAATAGACCCACGCCACGTTGTTCGACAGAGCCGCGCTGTCGTTTATGCCGATGATGACCATGGCCACGAACCACAGGAACGGCAACCCGGCCAGCAGCAGCAGTAGTGTCGCGTACGACAGCACCGTGGACGCCGCCGTGCTGCGCATCAGGCTCGACCAGAAGATGCCGATGCTGCCGTAGAGCAGGGCGGCACAGATCAGCACGATCAGCGATCCCAGGATCTCCTCCGGCGCCACCCCGCCGAACAGGAAGGCCATACTCTCCAGCGGCGCCACGGCGAGGATCAGCAGCAGCAGGAAGCCCAGCGCCGACCCTATCTTGCCCAGGATGATCTCGCTCGGCTTGAGCAGCGTGGTCATCAGCAGATCGAACGTCTGCCGCTCGCGTTCGCCGCTGATCACCCCGGCGGTGAAGGCCGGGGCCAGGAAGATCACCAGCAACGTCTCGAAACTGACGATGCCGTACAGCAGGTCGCGCCCGATCTGCTGGTCGTAGGGGTTGCGGTAGCGCGCGCTGGCGTAGATGATCCAATAGTAGAGCAGCCCGAACAGTCCCAGCAGCGTCACATAGGCCGTGAGCACGGCAATTGACCGCCCGCTGCGCATGCGGCTGCGCAGTTCCTTGCTGATCATCGGGTTGGCGTCGATCAGCCGCGTCACCCAGGAAGCCCGGTTGGTCATTGGACAAGCCCTCGCGTCGTGCTCAGGAAGATGTCTTCCAGGTTGCTCACCTCTTCGTGGAAGCTGTAGACCGGCACCTCGGCGCGCACCAGGTTCACCAGCATGGCCCCCAGCAGGCGCTCGTCGCCCTGGACCCGCGCCCGCAACACCCCCTGTCCGTCGGGAATCGGCGCGGGCGGGGGTGCGGCCCCGGCGGGCGGCAGGGCGCTATCGGGAGCCGGGGGCGCGGCCCCGTTCGCCGGGGCCGCGCCGCTGGCCGGCACCCAGGACACGTCGATTACGCCCGGCACGGTACGCAACACATCCATGCCCCGCGCCGCGCGGCCCAGCACCCGCACCTGCACGATGCGCGCCGGCTGCATCTGTTGCAGAATCTCGTTGATCGACCCGCTGACCAGCAGGTGCCCGCGCTCGATGATGCCCACGTGGGTGCAGACTTCGGCTAGTTCGGTCAGGATATGCGACGAAATCAGGATCGTCTTGCCGAGCTGGCGCAACTCCTTGAGCAACTCGCGCAGTTCGATGCGGGCGCGCGGGTCCAGCCCGGAGGCCGGTTCGTCGAGGATCAGCAGCGCCGGGTCGTGGACCAGCGTGCGGGCCAGCCCCAGGCGCTGCTTCATGCCGCGCGACAGCTCTTCCACATAGTTGTTGCGCTTGCTGGTCAGGTCCACCAGCGTCAGCAGGTCGTCGATCATGCGCGGGCGCTGCCCCGCGGGCACATGGTAGGCCCCGGCGAAAAAGTCGAGGTATTCCCACACGCGCATATCGTTATAGACGCCGAAAAAGTCGGGCATGTAGCCGATCTGGCGGCGCACGGCCGCCGGGTCGCGTGAGAGTTGCGCGCCGCCGATCCACGCGTCGCCCGTGGTGGGCGGCAGCAGCGTGGCCAGGATGCGCATGGTCGTCGTCTTGCCCGCGCCGTTCGGCCCGATGAAGCCGAAGATGGCCCCTTCCTCGATCTCCAGCGAGAGGTTACTCAGCGCGGTAAAGTTGCCGTAGCGCTTGCTCAGGTTCTGGATCGTGACGATGGCGCTCATGGTTGCCGGCCCTCCGCGCTCAGGTCCAGCCGGTTGAGGTACAGAACATCGATGTTGGTGGTATCGGGCTCGACTCGCAGCCGCACCTGCCCCTCCGGGCTGAGGTGCGCCGCCAGGTCGGGCAGATCGCCGCTATAGCGGGAGTTAAGCTGCTTGGGCGACAACGGGTCGAAGTTGTTCGTGTCCCGGATCTCGTCCCAGTCACTCGTTTGCCAGTTCCAGACGGCCAGGACCGGTGGCATGTCGTTCGTCACCTCGTAGTCCAGGATGAGCCGGCTGACCTGAAGCGTGCGCGGCACCTGATACTCGAACACAGCCGGGTCGGCCAGGCGCAGCATGGGCCCGTTCGGCCCGTTTTCCGTGCGCACCGTGCCGGTGAGCACCGTGCGCGGGATCTGGCTCGGGCCCAGGAAGACCGCGCCCGGTTCCTGCGCCACCGGCAGCAGGCTGGTCACCAGCACCGTGTCGTCGTGGACGGGCAGCCCCCCGTGCAGCGTGAGGTCGAAGGGCCGCTGCGTGCCCCAGCCGACGACCACGACGCTAGGCGCGTCACCCGCCGGCTGCTTGACGGCCAGGGCGCTGAGGAGCAGGGCGGCGCGGCTGCGCTGCCGGCGATCTTCGGCGCTGTTCGACCCGCCGTAATATTGCAACTGCACGCCCGGCACGAGGCGGCTCAGGGCTTGATCCAGATCGACCGGCCCGCGTGTATAGCCGCTCAAGCGGACAGTAGCCTGCTGCCCGGCGCCCAGCGTGCCCAGCAACTGCACGCTGTTGCCCGCCACCACCGCCACATCGGTGAGCGGCGTGGCGCCTTGATTGGTGATCTGCCCCGTAATCGTGCCCTGGCGCAGTTGCAGTTGCGCCGTGTAGACCGGCTGGTAGGGCACCGTCATCTCGGCCTCGAACCCGCGCAGCGTCCAGGTGTCGATATTCAGGTTGCGGATGCTGCTCGGCTTGCCCTGGTAAATGCGCGCGCTGCTGCCGCCGCCGTTCGACGGTCCGCCCAGCACGCTGCTGCCCACCTCGGTGATCTGCGCGTCGTCGTTGAAGTCCAGCGTATATTCCTGCCGCCCTGGCGAGAAGATGCCGACGTAGCTGTTCACCGTCGCCACCGGCGCGCCGCTGTAACTGCGCACCACCGTCGAGGTCGCCAGGCGTAACTGGCTGCCCTTGCTCTGGTAGCTCATGACATAGGCCATCCCGGCGAACAGCAGGATCAGCGCGGGGATCGTCACCCAGGCCAGGTCCGGGCGATGCATCCGGCGCAGCACCAGCCAGTTGATCGGCCCGATCACCAGCACATACAGGAACAGGAAGCCGCCGACCAGCGCCACGCCCGGCAATTCGATGCCGGGGATGTCGAAGGGGCTGAGCTGGCCCAGGTAGTACGACGACCCGATGTAGGGATTCGAGCCGCTGTAATAGCTCTGCGTGCGCCGGGCTGCCGCGGGGGATTGCTGTACCCGGTGCCCGGCCAGAATCTGTTTCCACAGGTCGGTGTTGTGGTCCCAGCCGCGCAGCGCCGGGGCGCCCGGATCGACAGCCAGGGCGTAGGTCTCGCCCGCGCCGATGGCCCGGCGCGCCAGCAGCGGACCGCCCGCCCCGGCCACGATCTCGGTCGCGCCCACATCGGTGCGCAACTGGGTCTGGTTGGCGATCAGCCCGGCCGCGGCGGGCGGCGCCCCGCCTGCATAGGCAGCCAGCGCGTCCAGGCTATCCAGCGGTTCGCTGCCGGTGATCGTGACCGGCAAGAGGTCGCTCAGCCCGGCTGCCGCCGCCGGGCCGTTCGCGCCCCCGGCCACCACCAGCGTGCCACCTTGCAGCACCCACCCGGCAATCGCCTGGCGCACTTCGGGGCTCAGCTTACCGCTGTCGGTGCCGGCGAAGACGAGCGCGTCGACGCCGGCCAGGGCGGCGCTGCTCGCCGGTAGGTCCTCCGGCGCCAGGTGCGCGACGGTGGCCGTGCCCGATCCGCCGGTGCTGCCCAGCGTGGTGCCCGACAGATAATTCAGTTGGTCGGGTGTGTCGCTGACCACGACCAGCAGGAAGCCGTTGCTTACGGGATCGATGGGCGCGCGCTGCTCCAGCAGCACCGTGGTGCCCTGCAAAATACGCACGCGCACCGTGTGCTGGAACGAGGTGGCATAGGTGTATAGCGTGACCTGTTTGCGCGC
>DASSGZ010000371.1:0-7055 GCA_035693165.1 Chloroflexia bacterium
CTGTCAAGCGTAGCAGCCTTTCGAGGCCCTCTTGTCACTCTGAGCGCAGCGAAGAGTCTCGTCTCGTGCGGATACCAGACGAGATGCTGAACGAAGTGAAGCATGACCAGAGAGACGGGAAGGACTTGAGCAGGACAAAAAAGGAGCCAGGCGGGGAACTCAACCGGGGAGAGACCCTGCCTGGCACGGAAGCTATGGAAATCGGGTCGCCGGGACCCGCAGATTAAGCCGCCTTTTCGACGGCGAGGGCTTCGCGCGGGACGGACTCGCGCAGGGCAGGCATGGTGGCCGGGCGCGGCGAAGCGGGCAACAGCATCCAGACCAGCACTTGCGCCAGGAAACAGATCAACGCAATCGTCAGCAACATCGTAGCAACCTCCATATATACGCTATAGGATCGCAAGCGGATTGCACGCTATATCTGGTAGGCCGGCTCGCCGTGCTGCGAGGCGTCCAGGCCGCGGATTTCTTCCGCCTCCGGAACCCGCAGGCCCACGAAGCGGTCCACGAGTTTCAAGATCACCCAGGTGGCGCCACCGGCGTACAGGCTGCTCACCAGCACGGCGAGGACCTGCACGCCCACCTGGCCGGGGTTGCCGAAGAAGAGGCCGTTGGCGCCCGCGGTGTTCACCGCCGTCGTGGCGAACAGGCCGGTGGCAATTGCCCCCCACCATCCGCCGACGCCGTGCACGGCCCAGACATCGAGCGCGTCGTCCACCTTGAGCCGGTGCTTCAACTGGACGGCCCAGTAGCAGACAATGCCCGCGCCGGTGCCGATGATGATGGCGGCGCGCGCGTCGACAAAGCCGGCCGCCGGCGTAATCGCCACCAGGCCCGCGACCGCGCCCGCCGCCGCACCGATGGCGCTGGGCCGCTGCTGATGCATCCAGCTCACCGTGGTCCAGGTCAGCGCGGCCATCGCCGCCGCCGTGTTCGTGACCACGAAGGCGTTCACCGCCAGCGGGCCGGATGTGAGCGCGCTGCCGGCATTGAAGCCGAACCAGCCGAACCAGAGCATGGCCGCGCCCAGCATGGTCATCGTGGCGTCATGCGGGTCCATCGACTCCTGGCCGAAGCCCAGCCGCCGCCCCAGCATCAGCGCGGCGACCAGGGCCGACACGCCCGACGTGATATGGACGACCGTGCCGCCCGCGAAATCGAGCACGCCCAGCCCACGCAGCCAGCCGCCCGTGCCCCAGACCCAGTGCGCCACCGGGTCGTAGACCAGCGTGGCCCACAGCAGGCTGAAGATCACGAAGGCCTTGAAGCGCTTGCGCTCGGCGAAGGCCCCGGTAATCAGCGCCGGGGTGATCGCAGCAAACATGGCCTGGTAGATCATGAAAGCCTGGTGCGGGATCGTGGCCGCGTAGGCGGGGTTGGGGTCCAGGCCCACGCCTTGCAGCCCCAGCCACTCCAGCCCGCCGATCA
This sequence comes from Chloroflexia bacterium, assembly GCA_035693165.1. Lineage (GTDB taxonomy): Bacteria > Chloroflexota > Chloroflexia > QHBQ01 > JAICKM01 > JAICKM01. The sequence continues at coordinate 1,429 of DASSGZ010000371.1, forward strand.
GGCCGCCCTTGTCGGGGCCGAAAGCCAGGCTATAGCCCCACAGCACCCATTGCACGCTGATCAGCGCCAGCATGAAGAAGCTGTGCATAATGGTGGACAGGACGTTCTTGCGCCGGACCAGTCCGCCATAGAAAAACCCGAGCGCCGGGGTCATCAGCATCACCAGGGCGGTGGCGATGAGGATCCAGGCAGTATCCGCGCCGTTGATGGCGGTCGACATAGTGCATTCCTCCAACACGAATCAGGACGGGGCACCCGTGCCGCCGCGAGCCCCAGTGCTCACCCCCATAGCCTAGCGCAAATGCCCGCCCGCGGCCTATGGCCAGGGGAACAAAAAGCCACCGGCATGTTTTGTTTATGTTGCACAAAACAGATACACGCCGCAACGATGAGAGCGGCGATCTATCGGCAAAAGAATGTTCACCGGCACAGCCGATTATTCGTCCTTGTGCAATACGCACATATGAAGCGCGAAGAAACCGGCGGCCCGCCCGGTGGAGTGCGCCCGATGCGGCCGCAGAATCCTTCTTAACGATTCCTAATAATTCTCTGAGCCTTTTCTTATGCGTATGCTGGATAATTATGGTGTCGCACCATGCGCGGCGCGCCGGCACACCCGCAACTTAGCGCGACAGTGAGAAAATCTGTTATGATAGATTCTATGAAGTCACGTATTCTCGTCATCGATGATGACGCCAATATCACGAGCTTCTTGAAGCGCGCCCTGTCCTACGAGGGCTACACCGTGGACACCGCCGCGACCGGAGCCGCCGGGCTGGCGCGCGCCCTGCAAGAACCGCCCGATCTGGTCATCCTCGATGTGATGATGCCGGGCCTCGACGGCTACGAGGTCGCCACCCGCCTGCGCGCGGGCGGCCCGCAGCCGATCCTGATGCTCACCGCCCGCGACGAAGTGCCCGACCGGGTGCGCGGGCTGGACAGCGGCGCCGACGATTACCTGGTCAAGCCCTTCGCGCTCGACGAGTTGCTGGCCCGCGTGCGCGCCTTGCTGCGGCGCACCGAGCCGGCCCAGCACAACCGCCTGCGCTTCGCCGACCTGACCGTGGACCTCGACAGCCGCGAGATCTATCGCGGCACCCGCCCCATCGACCTGACCAGCACCGAGTTCGACCTGCTGGTCACCTTCCTGCGCCACCCGCGCCAGGTGCTCAGCCGCGACCTGCTGCTGGAGACGGTGTGGAGCATGGACGCCAGCACCGAGACCCACGTGGTCGAAGTCTACATCGGCTACCTGCGCCAGAAGCTGGAGGCCGGCGGCGAGCCACGCCTGATCCACACCGTGCGCGGCGTGGGCTACGTGCTGCGGGAGCAAGCCACATGAGCAAGCTGCCGGCGCCCCGGCGCATCCTGGTGCCGATCCGCGCCCGGCTGGCGATTTGGTACAGCCTGCTGTTGGGCTTGGTCCTTGTCCTGTTTTCGTTCCTGGTCTACAGCACGTTGACGACAAACCTGCTGAGCGAAGTGGACGGCTCGCTGCAAGATCGGGCCGCGAAAGTCGTGCCGCAGCGGTCGTTCGATCCTCGGTTCGGCGGTCTACCAGTGATCCAGATCCCACGGGCGGACAGCCTGGCCGGCTCCGACATATTTGTGCAAGTTACGGATATGGACGGGCGGATTGTGACGAAGTCCGATAACCTGGGGGCCTATCAACTACCGCTGGACGAGGATGTCAAGAACACCGTCGGGCAAGGCGGGGGGGAGTTTCAAACAGTGGTGTTGGCCAATGACCGGCTACGGCTCTACAATACGCCGTTAGTGGTCGGCCACCAGGTCGTCGGTATCGTCCAGGTGGCACGGAGACTCCAGTCCGTGGATGACACGGCCAACGGGTTGCGCCTGGTGCTGGCGGTGGGCAGCCTGCTGGCGATCATCGCCGCGCTGGGGCTGGGCTGGCTCACCTCGGGGCGCGCCCTGCGCCCGCTGGAGCGGGTGAGCCGCACGGCGGAGCACATCGGCGCCGAGCGCGACTTCTCCCAGCGCGTGCCCTACAACGGCCCGCCGGACGAAGTGGGCCGCCTGGCCGCCACGTTCAACGGTATGCTCGACCAGTTGCAGGCGGCCTATGCCGGGGCGCAGGAGGCCGCGCATCAGGCCCAGGTGGCGTTGACGGCCCAGCGGCGCTTCGTGGGCGACGCCTCGCACGAGTTACGCACCCCGCTGACGGCGATTCGGGGCAACGCCGAGTTCTTGCAGCGCATCCCCAACATGGCACCGGAGGACCGCGAGCAGAGCATCGCCGAGATCGTCTCCCAGGCCCAGCGCATGAGCCGTCTGGTGGGCGACCTGCTGGAACTGGCGCGCGCCGACGCCGGGCAGCGCCTGCGCAAAGACCCCGTCGCCATCGCGCCCCTGGTCCGCGAGTGCTACGCCGAGGCGCGCTACCTGCCGGGCGGCTGCATGCTGAGCCTGACCGAGCCGGTGGCCCAGGCCACCGTGCAAGGCGACGCCGATTATCTCAAGCAACTCTTATTGATCCTGCTGGATAACGCCATCAAATACACGCCCGAAGGCGGGCGCGTCGAACTGACCACCGCGCTACGCGACGACCATGTGGAGATCGCCGTGGCCGATACGGGCTGCGGGATCGATCCCGCCGATCTGCCCCACGTCTTCGAGCGCTTCTACCGCGCCGACCGGGCGCGGGCCGCAGGCGGCACCGGCCTGGGCCTCTCCATCGCCGGCTGGATCGTCGCCGAGCATGGCGGCCAGATTCGCGCGCAAAGTGCGCCCGGCGCCGGATCGACGTTTACTATCGTGCTGCCGGTCGTCGCCGTGCCGGCGGCAGCGGAAGAGCGCCAGGAGGTCCAACCCCTCGCCCGCTGAACGAGGTTTTTTCTTACCGGATTCTAATCTGGCTCTGCATGACCTCTTAAGGTGGGGATGGATAATAGACCCGTACGAACCAAGGCGGGCCGCGCAAGGGGCGCCCGCCGGTTCGGAACTATTGCGCCCGCAATCCGGCTCCCCACCGGGGAGCGTTAACTCGTCGTAGCACATACGTTGTAGCCGGTAGTACCCAGCACCATGCAACCGGCCCCACAAGGCTGTGGAGGGAGACCCAGATCATGCAAGACTTTAACCGTGAGGGCGCCCGCTATGGGGGACCCACGGATGTGCCGCCCGTGACCAATCCCTACGGGGTGCCGTTCACCGGGCCGGCCCAGCCCGCACCGCGCCGCAATACGGCGCCGCTGCCCGATGCGCCCGTGTTTAGCGCCCCGCCGGCGCCGCACGCCATCTATCCGTATACCCCCGCTCAGGCCGCGCCCGCGCCCGCCCCCACCCGCGCCAAGCGGTCGAACGGCGGCGTGGGCGGCTTGCTGCTCGCCGGTATGCTCACTGTGGCCCTGGTGGCCGGAGGCGTCGGCGGCGCGGGCGGCGCCTGGCTGCTGAGCCAGAGCGGCGCGAGTCCCAGTGCCGCCATCACGGCGCCGCCGGCGGCCAGTACAAACGCACCCGCGCCCGCGGCGGTCAACCCGACCGGCGTGGCCGACCAGAACGCCAGCACCATCCATGACCTCTACACCCGCGTGGCGAACTCGGTCGTCAATATCCAGGTCAGCACGGGCGGGCGCTTCGGCGAAGGCGGCGAAGGCTCGGGCATCGTGATCGACAAGAACCACGTTCTGACCAACTACCATGTCGTGCAGGGCGCCGATACCATTCGCGTCAACCTGATCGACAACACCAGCATCACCGCCAAGCTCGTCGGCAGCGCGCCGCAGGATGATCTGGCCGTGCTGGAAGCCAACCTGCCCGCCGACAAGGTCCAGCCCGCCGTCCTCGGCGACTCGGACAGCGCGCAGGTGGGCGATGAAGTGGTCGCCATCGGCAACCCGTTCGGCCTCGACCACACCGTCACCGCGGGCATCATCAGCGCGGTGAACCGGCCCTGGGCCGACACCGGCAAGCCGGTGCGCAACATGATCCAGACCGACGCCCCGATCAATCCCGGCAACTCCGGCGGCCCGCTGTTCAATCTCCAGGGCCAGGTCATCGGCATCACCACGGCGATTGAAAGCCCGGTGCGCGGTTCCGTGGGCGTGGGCTTCGCCATCCCGATCAACCGGGCCAAGAGCCTGCTGCCGCAACTGACGCAGGGCGCCACGGTGCAGCGCGTCTGGCTCGGCATCTCGGGCCTGGCGCTCGACGCCGACACGGCGACGCAGTTGAAGGCGCCGGTCAACAAGGGCGTGCTGGTCACCAGCGTGGTGCCCGACGGCCCCGCCGATAAAGCGGGCGTGCAGGGCGTCGACCCGACCACCGACAACAGCAAGCTGGGTGACATCATCACCGCCGTGGACGGCAACGCCGTCAGCCAGGTGCAAGACATCACCGCGTACCTGGACAATAAGAAGGTCGGCGACACCGTCACGCTGAAGGTGATTCGCAATGGCCAGACCATGGACATCAAAGTGACGTTGCAGGCGTGGCCCGAGCAGCAGCAATCGCAGAACAGCCCCGTGCCGCAGGCGCCGAACGGCCAGCCGGGCCGCCCGCAGGGCCGTGTCCAGGCGTACCTGGGCATCCGCGGCCAGTCGCTCGACGACGCGCTCGCCAAGCAACTGAACGTGCCAATCACCAAGGGCGTGGTCGTGACCTCGGTGGGCGACGGTAGCCCCGCCGCCCAGGCCGGGTTGCAGGCGGCGCCGTCGGACAGCAAGGCCGGCGACATCATCACTGCCGTGGACGGCCAGGCTGTGGCCAGCACCGCGGATATCGTGAGCGCGTTGCAGAACAAGAAGAGCGGCGACACGGCGACCCTGTCGGTCTGGCGGGATGGGCAGACGCGCGACGTGAAAGTCACGCTGGCCGCGGCTCCGGCCGACGGCGGGCAGCAGCCCTTCCCGTTCCCGTTCCCTGGGTTGCCCAACGACCCGAACGGCTCACCTAATACACCGTAAGATCGGAGCTCCGCCCCCGGTAATCACCGGGACCGTTTCTCCATAAAAGTAAGGCCCAGCCTCTCCCGGCTGGGCCTTGCTGCTGTCACGGGCCACAGGGCCACGCTCAGGCGACGCGGTCCGGGCCGCCGTTGCGCGCGAGTTCCGCCCACAGGTGCGCCTCGCGCGCGGGGACCGGGCGGCGGCGCCGGGCCGTTTGCGCCAGCAGCCGGGTGGCGGTGGGCGCGAGCCGCGGATCCGCCTGCGCGGCCAGGGCCACCTCGACCCGCCAGCGCCACGAGCCGGCCACCGCGCCGGGGTAGACATCGGCCACCTGGGCCAGCGCCGCCACGCCCGCCCGCCGCAACGGCACGTCCCCGGCAGCGACCAGCGGGCGCAGCACGGCGCCCGCCGCCGCGGCGCTCGCCGGATCGTGGCACCCCAGGCGGGCAACCAGCGCCACGGCGCCCCGGCCCAGCCCCGGCAGCCGGAACAGCGCCGCCAACCCGTCGATCGCGCGCGGGGCCGCGGCCCAGACCGCATTGCGTACAGCCCGCCTCACCGGCGTGGCCGGTTTCGCATCCGCCAACCACCCATCCCAACCGCTCAGACCGAACATGGGCGCATCCTCCAGGCCTATTGATAAAGATTGGGGATCGCGGCGGGTGCCCGCCTCCCCTTCTTTATCGACTCGTTCGTGCAAAAAGCGGAAGAAAAGATCTA
>DASSGZ010000372.1:0-5543 GCA_035693165.1 Chloroflexia bacterium
TGGTCTTCCGCCGCGCCGAACTCCAGCGCGAAGTGATGGTGGCTCATGGCGACGCCGCGCGCCATATGTGGATCACCGAGACCGGCTGGGCTATCGACCCGGCCTCGATAGACGGCAACAGTTGCCGCACCAGTTGCCCCAACTGCTACGATTGGTACTTCCAGTGGACCGAGCAGCAGCAGGCGGATAACCTGGTGCGCGCCTTCAACTGGTCGCGGTCCTACTGGGACTGGATGGATACGATCGTCGTCTTCGCCTTCGACTATAACCAGGCGTCGTGGATCGGGCCGTGCGGCGCGTTCGCCTACTTCAGCGTGATGGGCCGCCCCGCCGAGGACCAGCTCATCGCCAACCGGCTCTTCCCGCCGCCCACTTACACGCCGCTGCCCACGGCCACGCCGACGCCCGCCGTGGACGACCCGCCGGTGGTGGGGCAGACGCGGCTCGACCCGCCGTCCTACTGGCGCACGGGCGGCCCGCTGACCGTGGCCCTCGACGCCAGCGACACCGACAACTCGCGGGTCGCGTCCGGCTTCTTCCAGGTGACGTACCCCGGCGGCCAGATCCAGACGGTCGGCATGGCCCTGGCCGGCGGCACCACGGCGAGCGGCACCTGGGCCGGCACGTTCCAGGTGCCCAACCCGAGCGGCAACGCCGACGAGGTCTACGGCATCCGCGCCTGCGTGGTCGAGGACTTCCCGCCGCGCCGCGTGGTCTGCGCCGATCCGGTGAACTTCACCGTGAGCACCTCGCGCTTCAGCGACGTGCCGCGCGACTTCTGGGCCTATCCCTACATCGAGTACCTGGCGGCGCAGGGCATCATCTCGGGCTACGCGGACAACACCTTCCGCCCGAACAACAACATCACCCGCGGGCAGGTCGCCAAGATGATCACGCTGGCACAGGGCTGGCCGCTGCTCGACCCGCCGGTGCCGACCTTCATCGACGTGCCCCGCGCCTACCCGTTCTACCAGTACATCGAGACGGTGGCCGCGCACGGCGTGGTCTCGGGCTACGCCGACCACACGTTCCGGCCCGGCAACAATATCACCCGCGGGCAGATCTCGAAGATGATCACGCTGGGCGAAGGCTGGACCCCGCTCAACCCGCCGGCGCCGACCTTCAGCGACGTGCCTCCGGCGCACCCGTTCTACACCTACATCGAGACCGTGGCGGCCCACGGCGTGGTGTCGGGCTACGCCGACGGCACGTTCCGCCCCAACGCCAACGCGACCCGCGCCCAGTTGAGCAAGATGCTCTACATCGCGATCAGCGTCCGCCCCACGCCCACGGCGACGGTCACGGCCACCGCCACGGCCACGGCGACCGGCACCCCGGCGCCCAGCGCGACCGTCACGGCCACACAGGCCACGCCGCCCGGCACGCCCACGGCCACGCCCACGGGCACGGCGATCACTTCGCCGACGCCCACCGGCACGGCCACGCCGGGCAAGCCCGCGCCCTAAGCCCGCGCGGCCATACCCGGTGATTCCGCACCGCGCAGGCGCGAAGGATGCGAAGAACGAGACTTATCTTAACGTTCTTCGCGTTCTTCGCGCCTGCGCGGTGTACGTCTGCACGGCTACCCGGCAGCCGGCGGTTGACATTGCCGGGGCACGGATGTTAGAATCAGCCGAGCCATCACCACCGACTAGTAGGAGATTTCCTTGGCCCTCCCTGTACCCGCGCCGGCGGCTGCGCCGGAATCCGCAACCCACGCCTGCTCGCACCCTGACGCCCAGCAACACCCGCTCTTTGTGGCGCGCGATTATATCAGCGGCGACCTCTTTCTGATCCAGCGCTGCGTCGCCTGCGGCCTCGTGCGCACCACGCCCCAGCCCAGCGCCACGGCTATCGCGGACTACTATCCGCGCGGCTACTACGGCCAGGGCAAGCGCTACAGCATGCCGCTGGAGCGGCTGCTGGACTGGCTCTATGCCTTCCGGGGCCGCCTGATCGAGATCGCCAACGGGCTGGAGCCGGGGCGCGTGCTCGACATCGGCTGCGGGCGCGGCCTGCTGCTGCACCAGTTGCGCAAGCGCGGCTGGGACGTGACCGGCACCGAACTCAGCGAGGCCAGCGCGAGCTATGCCCGCGACGTGCTGCGTATCGACGTGAAGACCGGCAGCCTGGCCGAATTGCGCCTGCCCGACGAGAGCTACGACACGGTGATCCTCTGGCATGTGCTGGAGCATATCCCCGACCCGGCGGCGCTGCTGGCCGAGGTGGCGCGCATCCTGCGGCCCGGCGGCACGTTGCTGGTGGCCGTGCCGAACTTCGGGTCGCTCGAAGCCCGCTGGGCGCGCGATCACTGGTTCCACCTCGACGTGCCGCGCCACCTGAACCACTTCACCACGGCCAGCCTGCGGCGGCTGCTGGCGGGGGCCGGGCTGCGCCCGCGCATGACCAGCTATTTCGCCTCGGAGTACGACTTCTTCAGCTTCGTGCAGAGCGCGCTGAACATGCTGGGCATCCGCCACAACCTGCTGTACAACCTGCTGCGCACGCGCGGGGCCAAGGTGCTGGCCGGGCGGCGGCACGCGGCGGCCCGCCCGCGCGACCTGGCGCTCACCGTCCTGCTCACCCCCGGCCTGGGCCTGATCAGCCTGGTCTGGGCGCCCCTCGCCGCCCTCCTGGGCCAGGGCGCCACGGTGACCATCTACGCCAAGAAGCCCCGCCCGCCGCACGAGTGCTGAGTGCTGAGTGCTGAGTGCTGAGTACGAGAAGAGACTCTTCGCTGCGCTCAGAGTGACATGCTTACCTCGTTACCGACTCCTAACTACAGATCACTCGTCTCTCGTCTCCACTCAGCACTCAGCACTCGTTTGTCACCACCGGACGGGGGTGCTATAATGGCGGTTGGGTTCCCGCGGTACCACCTTGCGGGGTGCGCGGGGCGCCCCGCGCCGGGCGCCGGGCGGTTCCAGGGGAGAGACCACCAGGCCCGGCAGAGCAACGCGAAGGACGGGTGAGCAACGGCATTGTCTAGCGGCACACATCAGGGCAAAGAGAACGCGGCGGTGGCCGGGGCCGCGGGGCGCACCTCGGCGGTTTCCGCCCCCGGTCGCAGCCGGCGCGGTGTCCGGGCGACCCGCCGCAAAGGGCATCCCACGCACACGCCCGCCCCCCTGGCCGCGCACATGGCCGCGCCCGCGCCCGCCGCTAAAGAGGCCCACGGCGCCCCGGCGGTGCGCCGGTCCCCGTGGCGGCGGTTCGGCATCCTCGCCATCCCGTTGCTGATCCTCGCCCTGGTCGCTGAAACGCTCTGGTTTGCGCCGCTGGACGAGACGAGCGCGGTGCCCGCCCGCAATCCCGCCGCGCTGCCGCTGGCCGCCGTCAACCCGTTCGGCGCGCACGTCTTCCTGGAGCGCGAGGTGGACCGCTTCAAGAAGGACAAGACGCTCGACCTGTTCCGGCAGGCCAACCTGCACTGGGTGAAGCAGGAATTCCCCTGGAGCGAGCTGGAGTTCGAGAAGAATAAGTATTACGACACCAACAACAACGCGGTGTCCTGGGACAAGTTCGACGGCATCGTCAGCCAGATCGAGGCGCGCGGGCTGGATGTCATCGCGCGCCTGGACCGCGCCCCGGTCTGGGCGCGCCCGGACGGTTCGAGCAGCAACGCCCCGCCCACTAAGGTCTCCGACTTCGGCGACTTCGTGGCGGCGTTTGTCCAGCACTACAAGGGGCGCATCCATTTCCTGCAGATCTGGAACGAGCCGAACCTGGAAGCCGAGTGGGTGCTGGGCAAGCCGGTGGATCCCAAAGGCTACGTGGCGCTGCTGCGCGAAGCGGCCACCCGCGCCCGCGCCGTCGACCCCGACATCATCATCTTGAGCGCGCCGCTGGCGCCGACCAACGAGGATTTCCGCCAGGGCGGCAGCAACAACCTGCGCGAGACAGACTACCTCAGCGCGATGTATGACGCCGGCGCGGCGCCCTGGTTCGACATCGCGGCGGCCAACGCCTTCGGCTACAACAGCCCGCCCGAAGAACCCCCCTCGGCCAACACGTACAACCTGCGCCGGGTGGAACTGATGCGCGCCGTGATGGAGCAGCACCACGACACGCAGAAACCGATCTGGATCACCGAGTACGCCTGGAACGCCCAGCCCGCCGACGGCATTACGGTGCATAACCGGGCCTGGGGCGAAGTGACGCAGCAAGAGCAGGCCGATTACACCGCGCGGGGCATCGAGTACGCGCGCACCCACTGGCCCTGGGCCGGGGTCTTCGTCATCTGGTACTTCCGCCAGGTGGGCAACCTGGCACCGGACGACGCCGAGTATTACTTCGGCATGGTCAGCCCCGACTTCGTGACCCAGCCGGTGTACGGCGCGGTGCAGGCCGAGGCCGCCGATATGAGCGTGGCCGGGGTGGGCGACTACGGGGCGCTGAGCACGCCGGCCAACGCCGGGCCGGGCTGGGCCATGCGCATGATCCGCCCCGACCCTGGGCAGGATGCGCCGATTGTGCCCCTGCTGGTCTCGCAAAGCCCCACGGCCACCCTGACGATCACCTTCCGCGGCACCGACCTGGACCTGCAACTCGCCCCGCCGCAGGCCGGCGCGCAGGCCGCGGCGCCGCGCATCTACGTGACCATCGACGGCGCGACGGAGAATGTCGCGGCGACCCTGCCGCGCGACGAGCAGGGCCGGCCCTACATCGGCGACCTGCAGAGCGCACAGACGGCGCCCACCGGCGCGGCGGGCGGCCACCTGGCCGCGCCCCCCGCCGCCCAGGCGCGCACGGTGTCCGTCGCCGCGGGGCTGGGCAAGGAGCGCGTGCCCGAGGTGCACACGGCGCAATTGCGCGTCAGCGGGCCGGGCGCGGCCATCCGCGGCTTCACCGTCGCCAGCGAACGCTCGTACCTGGCCTTCGGCGTCGTGACCGGGCTGCTGCTGCTGGCGCTGCTCGCCGACGGGTTGTGGCTGCGCCGCGCGCGAGGTGGACCCGGCACTTGAGCAGCCCCCCGCCCGACCGGGGCCCGTCGCCCCCCGACAGCCTCACCGGGGGCCGCCCCACCCGTATCCTGCGGACGACCACCCTGACCCCGGCGCGGGGCCGCGCCCCGGCGCGCGCCGTGCCGGTAGCCCGCCGGCCCCGCGTGGGCGATTTCCTGCGCGTGCCGCTGCTGCTGGGCCTGCTGGCCGTGGTGCTGGGCCTGATCGTCGCGCTGGCCTACGTGGACCGCTTCGTCAACCTGGGCGTCACCTGGGGCGCCGAGCAGACGCCCATCGCCGGGACCGGGGTGAACCCCCTCGGTGTCAACGTCTTCCTCGAAAAAGAGGTCGACCAGGAGGCCGTACGCCGCACCCTGCGCGTGGCCCGCGACGCCGGCTTCCACTGGATCCGCCAGGGCTTCGTCTGGAGCGACATCGAGATCGACGGCAAGGGCGACTACGTGGACCGGCGGCCCCCCGGTCCGGCCCACTCGGCGTGGGACAAGTACGACTTCATCGTGGACCAGGCGCGCGCCTTCAACCTGGAGATCGGGGCCCGGCTCGACGCCACCCCGGCCTGGGCGCGTCGCGCCCCCGACC
>DASSGZ010000373.1:0-7239 GCA_035693165.1 Chloroflexia bacterium
ATAGCCGCATTCCGTGCAAACCAGCACGTCACACTCGCTGCGGAGGTATTTCGGCGTCCCGACGAAGCTTTCTCCGACGCGGCGCGCCACCACAGGTCGTTGCGCGCCGCGGAACTCGGCGAGCGCCCCGAACTCGTCGTAGTTAGCCCTGACCTCCGCCGGGACCATCGGTTGTCCGCAGCGGATGCAGGGCCGGCTTGGGGCGTTGTTGCGGCTCGGATCGAGCCGGCGCGTATACTGGTCGCGGGCCGGTTCCTCGTCCGGCCTGTCCAGGCGGCGGGTCGGATGCTCTGCCAACGTTACTCCCCCTTCAGCCTAGTTGCCGCTCGATAGCCTCGACAGCCTCTTTGGCTTCTCGCAAGCCGGTCCCGGTGTACTCACGGTAGCGCTTGATCGCCTCGATCTTCTGGCCCCTGGTTAACAGGGCGGCGATCTCATTCGCCAGGTCGCCGTTGGTCGCCGGCGCGGCGGGCACCGTGTAGACCGGGACGACCGGCGCGGGCGTGGTGTCCTGGATCTCCCAGTTGCGCAGCAGCAGATCGATCTTCCGTTCCAGCCGCGCCAGGCGGGCGGCCTGGTCCAGTTGCCGGGCCTGGATAACGAAGAGCGCGATCCCCAGGCATACGGCCAGCAGCACAGCGACGACGGCAAGCGCAAATGTTCCCATCATGGACTCCAATTATCGATCACCGATTCACCAATTACTCAGGACTCCGCCACGGGCGTGAGCGCATCGCCCAAGCCCAGCGGGGCGGTGCGGCGCGCCCAGCGGGCGGCGAAGGCGGCCTGGTGGCGCGGGTGCGCCAGCGCGGTCCACTGACGCTGGATGGCGCTGCGGGCCTGGGCGACATAGGCAGCAAAGAGGTCGTCGCGGCCCAGGGCGGCGTAGACCCGCGCCGCCACCGCGTAGGCGAAGGGCGCGTCGAGTTCGTTGCCGGTCTGGGCGAGCCAGGTCAGGGCCTGGTCGATGCGGGCCTGGGCGTCGGTCAGGTCGCCCACACCCAGGCTGGCCGCCGCCCAGAGGCTGTAGGCGAGCAGGTCGCTGGGCAGGTGGGGCAGGTGCGCGCGGGCGGCGATGAGCGTGGCGCGCGCCTGGGCGGGTCGCCCATCCAGCCAGTCGATCCGGCTGCGGCGGATCAGCAGCGGCCCCATCCACTGCCCCAGTTGCCCCGTGCTGCGGCGGCGGCGCATCTCGTCGAGCGCGCTGCGGGCGTCGTCATAGCGGCCCTGGCCGATGAGGGCATCGGCGCGCGTGGTGATGTTGAAGCCGATCAGGTCGTCGAGGCCGTGCCGGCGGATCAGCGCCCCGGCTTCGCCCGCCGCCTCCAGCGCCTGGGCATAGAGGCCGATCGCCGAGTAGGCCATGCTGACGTGGTCGCGGGTGATCACCTGCAAGCGCGCCTGCCCGGCCCGGTCGGCGTCGCGCTGCCCGGCCTGCATGCTCGCCAGCCCGGCGGCCAACTGCCCGCGCAGCAGCGCGATGCGCCCCACGCTCAGGTAGTTCCCGGCGGTCAGGCGCAGGTCGCCCAGGCGCAGGCTCAGCTTGAGTGCGTAGGCGGCGTGCCAGGCGGCGCGGCGCGTCTCGCCCGTGGTCTGATAGGCCAGGGCCAGGTTGTTGAGCGAGTCGGTCAGTTCGCGGTCGTCGTGGATCAGGTAGCTGATCGCGGCGCTGCGCCGCAGGTAGGGGATGGCGGCGTGCGGTCCCAGCCGGGCCGTGTAGAGCCGCGCCTGCCGCACATACACGTCGCTGATCAGGTCCTGGTCGCCGGACGCGGCGGCACTGGCGTGGGCCGTGGCGATGTTTTTCTCCCAGGCGTCCCAATCGCTCTCCAGGTGATTGAGATGGGTCGCGGTCAGGTAGCCGTGGACGCGGGCGCGGGCATCGTCGAGTGCGGCGCCGGTCTCGCGCAGCCCCGCGGCGGCCTGTTGCATGGCGGCGCGGTCGGCCATCGTCGTCCCCACGGCGGCCAGCAGTTCATAGAGCGCGATTTTGGTCCGCAGCGCGTCGGGCGGCGCGTCCGCCGGGTAGACCTCGCCCCAGGCGGCCAGCGCGCGGCCCACCAGGTCGAGCGCGGTCGCGTTGGCGTACTGGGCATAGGCCACTTCGGCAGCCGTGGTCAGCCAGCGCAGCGCCTGCGGCCACTCCTCGGCGCGCTCGTAGTGATAGGCCAGCAACCCTGGTTCCGTGTGCTGCGGATCGAGATGGTCGGCCAGGACGCGGTGCAACAGGCGGCGCTGCTCTTTGAGCAGGCTGCTGTAGGCTACTTCCTGCACCAGCGCGTGCTTGAACGCATACTCGGCGGCGGGTGTGGCCGGGCCGGGCTTGATCAACTCGCGCCCTTCGAGTTCGGCCAGGTGGCTGGGCAGGATGGGCGGTTCGTCCACCAGCGCGGTCAGCCCGGCGGCGCTGAAATGGCGCCCGATGACGGCGGCGCGCTGGAGCGTGCTCTTCAGCGCCGGGCTCAGGCGGTCCACCCGCGTGGCGATCAGGCCGTGCAGGCTGTCCGGGACATCGAGTTCGTCGACCTGCACCTGCACCCACAGGCCGCCTTCCGTGCTCACGGCGCCGTGATCGAGCAGCGCGCGAGAGACCTCTTCCAGGTAGAAAGGGTTGCCTTCGGCCTTTTCGAGCAGGCGGGCGTGCAACTCGGACGGCAGGTGATAGCGGTCGAGCAGGGCGCGCACCATTTCGGTGCTTTGCTCGCGGTTGAGCGGTTGCAGGCGCAGCACGCGGGCGCGCGGATCGCCCTCGGCCAGCGGGCGCAGGCGGGCCAGTGGCCCCTCGTTCTCGGGCCGGTAGAGCAGCAGGAAGAGCAGCGGTGCCTCGCGCGTGACCGGCAGCAGGTCGCGCACCAGGCCGACGGTGGCCGGGTCGGCCCAGTGCAGGTCTTCAAACACGAGCACCGTGGGACGCACCTCGGCCACGCGCCGCCAGTGCTCGCGCAGCAGCCAGGAAAACTCGCCGTTGCGCGCGGCGGAATCCATCGCGGTCAGGCGCGCAGCGGCGGGGTCATCGGGCAGCGGATAGCCCAGCAGGGCCACCACGTGCGGCCAGAGCACCGGCGCGGTCGCGTCCGCTCCGTCGCCGAAGGCGGCCAGGCCCTTGCGGATGCGGGCCACGGCTTCGCCCGGCGCCAGCGTCGCGGGCACGTCCAGCAACTGGCGGAAGGCGTTTTGCAGCGCGTGATAGGGAATGGCCGCGCCATAGGCCAGCGAGCGGGCTTCCACCCAGGTGACGCGATTGCCCACGCGGTCGCGGAGTTCGGCGGTGAGGCGGCTCTTGCCCAGCCCGGCCTCGGCGACAATGCAGCCCAGCCCGCCCTGCCCGGCATCCAGCGCCTGCACGGCGTTGCTCAGCAGATCCAGTTCCCGGTCGCGGCCCAGCAACAGCGCCCGCACCCCCGCGCGCTCGAACCCGCGGGCGCTCACGGCCTCGGTCACGCCGACCACTTCGTAGGCTTGCTGCGGTTCGCTCTTGCCCTTGAGCGCCAGCGGGGGCAGGGGGCGGCACTGGAACAACTGCTCGACCAGCCGGTGCGTGCCCGCGCCGATCAGGATCTGCCCGGCGGTGGCCGCACTCTCCAGGCGCGACGCCAGGTTGACCGCATCGCCCATGACGGTGTAATCGCGGCGGCGGGGCGTGCCGATCTCCCCAGCCACGACCAGGCCGGTGTTGATGCCGATATGCAGCGCCAGGGGCCGCTGAGCGCCGGAGTCGCCGCCGGGCTGCGTCGCGCTGAAGGCAGCCAGCCGCGCCTGCATCTCCAGCGCGCAACGGACCGCCCGCTCGGCGTCGTTCTCGTGAGCCGCCGGGGCGCCGAACAGCACCATCATTGCATCGCCGATGAACTTGTCGATGGTGCCCTCGTAGCGCGACACCGCCTTATCCAGCTCGACAAAGCAGGCGTTCATCATGGTCACGACTTCTTCGGGATCGAGATGCTCGCTGCGCGCGGTGAACCCGCTGATGTCGGCAAACATGACCGTGACCAGCTTACGTTCGCCGCCGGCCGCGGCCAGCGGAATGCGCCCGGCGCGCAGGCTCTGCCCGCACCGCGTGCAAAACCGCGCCCCCGGCCGGTTGGCCGCCTGGCAATGAGGGCAGCGATGGTCCGCGTCCTGCCCGACCGCCTGGCCGTCGCGCGGGGCGATTGTATCCATGTCCCGGTGTCTCCTCTAACGAATGCTGAAGCGTTCCGGCGTGCTACTTGCCCTCACCCGGCAATGCTGACTGTCCTCGCACGCTACCACGGGCCAAACTCCGCGGTAGGGTCGGGGTGCGGCGGTGCGGGCCGCATGTAGTTCGGTGGGCCGGCTCCGGCCCCAATCACGGCATCGTGGCTCCCCAGGCGGTTTGCAGCGCGGTGAGCAGCGCCGCATCTTCGTCCGGCTGGACGGTGCGCGGGTCGCACAAGACGAGGTCGCGCTCGACGCGCGCGACCACGGCGGGCCGGCCCTGGCGCAAGCGCCGGGCCAGGGCGGCGGCGGATGGCGCGGCAGCCGGCCCATCTTCCTCGCCGTCGCCCGCCGGGGGCGCGACCGGCCCGGCCTGCTCGGGTGGCGTGCCGACGGCCAGCAGCCAGGTCGGCAACGTCTCGCCCGGCAAAGTGCCGCCGCCCACGGCGGTGCGGCCGGGGACGACGGCGACCGGCACCCCGGCCCCTGCCAGTTGCGCCGCCCAGGCGCGCGCCCGCGCTTCGAGGCCCGCCGGGTCCGCGCTGATCATCGCCCACACCGGCACCTCGCGGGTCGCCTCCCCGCGCACATAGGCCAGCAGCGTGGCTTCCAGCCCGGCGTAGGTAGTCTTGTCGACGCGCAGGGCGCGGGCCAGCGGATGGCGGCGCAACGCCCCGACCAGGGTGCGGCGGCCCACGATCATCCCGGCTTGCGGCCCGCCCAGCAACTTGTCGCCGCTGAAGATCACCAGGTCGGCGCCCGCGGCCACGCTGTCCTGGACCCGCGGTTCGGGCGCCAGGCCATAGTCCGCCGTCGGCAGCAGGGCGCCGCTGCCGGTGTCGTCGGCCATCCAGAGTTCGTGGCGGTGGGCCAGCGCGGCCAGGCCGGCCACGTCCACCGTGCTGGTGAAGCCCGTCACGCGGAAGTTGCTGGTGTGGACGCGCAGCAGGCCGGCGGTCCTGTCGCTCAGCGCCGCCTCGTAGTCGCGCAGATAGGTGCGGTTGGTGGTGCCCACTTCGACCAGGGTGGCCCCGCTCTGGCGCATGATGTCGGGGATGCGGAAGCCGCCGCCGATCTCGACGGCCTGCCCGCGCGAGAGGACCACTTCGCGCCCGGCGGCGAAGGCCAGCAGCACGAAGTAGAGCGCGGCGGCGGCGTTGTTGACGACCAAGGCGTCTTCCGCGCCGGTGAGCCGGGTCAGCAGCCGGGCGGCGTGGACGTAGCGTGACCCCCGCGTCCCGGCGTCGAGGTCGTATTCGAGATTGCTGTAGCCGGCGGCGGCGGCCATGGCGGCGCGCGCCGCCTGGCCCAGCGGCGCCCGGCCCAGGTTCGTCTGGATAATCACGCCCCCGGCGTTGATCACCGGGCGCAGGCCGGCGCTCGTCACGGCGTCGAGTCGCTCGGCCACGTCCGCCGCGAGGCTGTCGAGGGCGGGGGCCGGGCGCCCGGCGGCGATGTCGGCGCGCGCCGCGGCCAGCGCCTCGCGGGCGGCGCTCACCACCAGGTCGTGCGGCAGCGCCGCGCGCCAGGCCGCCAGCCCCTCGGCGTTCAGTAGCTGATCGACGGACGGCAGCGCGCGCAGGCCGGTGGCCGGCGGCGGCTCGTGTTTGGTCATGGCTTGCCTTCTCAAATGAGCGTATCACCCCATGATAGCACAGCCCCACGGTTGCGTCCACGGCGCTTCACCTTACCGCGAAGCTTATGCCAGTATAGCAGCGCGGCGTTTCAGACACCTTATCGGTTCGCGGTGCGCGCATTACAGGTTTGCAAGATTGGGGCTGACGTTAGTTCTTAACGGATCTGCTCGTGCCCCCTGTCCGGTGAGAGTGCGGCCCAGCGTTCGTGCAAAAAGCGCACCTTCTCCCGCGTCTGGAAGCTGCCCCCGCCCTCATGATGGTTGTAAGGCCAGACCCGGATGTCCTTCGGCCCCGCGTAGGCGTTGTAGGCCGCGAACACGGTCGAGGGCGGGCAGATCTCGTCCATCAGCCCCACTGAGAAGAGGGCCGGCGCGGTGGCACGGGCGGCAAAGTTCACGCCGTCGAAGTAGGCGAGCGTGCGGAACGCCGTCTCGATTTTGTCGCGCTGCACCAGGCAGTAGCGGGCGATCTCATGATAGGGGTCGGCGTCGGTGATCTCGCTGGCCCGGCGGTAGTGGCAGAGGAACGGCACATCGGGCAGCACGGCGTCCAGCCCGGCCACCAGCCCGCCCACAGCCAGCGCGATGCCGCCGCCCTGGCTGCCCCCGCTGACGGCGATGTGGGCCAGGTCGACGGCCGGGTGGCTCTGGGCCGCCTCGACGGCCCGCACGGCGTCGACGAAGACGCGCCGGTAGTAGTAGGTCTCCGGCGCCAGGATACCGCGGGTCATGAAGCCGGGATAGTGCGGGTTGCCGCCGTCCGGCTCGGCGTCGGGCGTGTCGCCCTGCAACCAGGAACTGCCCTGCCCGCGCGTATCCATCACCAGGTGGGCGTAGCCCGCGCCCGACCACAGCAGCCAGTCGGTCGGCAGGCCCCGCCCGCCGCCGTAGCCGATATACTCGACGACGCAGGGCAGGCGGCCCGCGCGGTTGCGCGGCAGCAGCAGCCAGCCCTTGATGCGCTGGCCGCCGTAGCCGCTGAAGGTGAGGTCAAACGTCTCGACCGTGCGCAGGCCGTAGTCCACCGGCGCGAACTGCGCGTCGAGCGGGAACGTGCGCATCTCGGCCAGGGTGGCCGCCCAGAAAGCGTCGAAATCGGCCGGTTCGTTGCGCGGCGGGCGGTACTGCCGCAACTCGTCAAGCGGCAGATCGAAAATAGGCATGTCACTCTCCCTGTGATGGATTGCTGAGGCGCCCTGGCGGGCCGCACTCCGCCGATGATAGCACCCGCCCGCCGCCCCGTCAACCGGTGGCCCGTGGCAGCTTTTCGCAACGACACCGCGAAGACGCGCAGAGCGCGAAGAACGAGATTAGTAGGGCGATGTGCTAGTTGGGCCAGGCCAGCGCCTTGATCTGTAAGAACTCGGCCTTACCCAGCAAGCGATTGATCTTGATGCATAGCGTGTGCGCCGTCAGTTTGGTATACA
>DASSGZ010000374.1:0-3213 GCA_035693165.1 Chloroflexia bacterium
GTCACCCGCTCGCTCTCCAGCATGTTCATCGCCTCGGTCAGCAGCCGCAACGCCCGGTCGCCGTCGCGCGCATCGAGCGCGAGGCGCGCCCGCCGCGCGCGCATCAGCAGGCCCAGGAAACTGCGGTCCGCGACGGGCAGCAGGCCCAATCCGTCGTCCAGGGCTTCGGTCTGCGCGCGCAACTGCTGCTGCTCGGCGGACGTGCGCGCCTCCTCGTCCAACCCCTCTGCGGGGACGGGCAGGTCGTTGAGCACGGCCAGCGCGTAGAACAGTTCGGGCCGGTCGCCAGTCAGGGCAAACCCGCGCAGATCCTCCAGAATGGCTTGCCGGTCGCCGTAATCGGCGGCGGCGCCCTGTAGCGTTTCGAGCACATCCCACTGTGTATCGTTGCCCAGCAGGACCATGGTGACGAACACGCGGGTCAGGGCCAGCTTGTTCTCCGGGTCGATCTGCAAGGCACGGCTGAACTCGGGCAGTGCATCCGCCGGGCGGTCGGCGCGCAGCAGATAGAGACCGGCACGCAGGCGCACTTCCGGGTTCTGCGGAGCGATCGAGCGCAGGCGGCGCAACTCCTCCAGCGCCTGCTCGCGCTGGCCGGTGCTGTAGTGCATATCGGCCATGCTCAGGTATTCGTTCACGGCGGCGTCGTGCTGGCCCAGGTCCATGAGCAACGTCGCCAGCTTGGTGCGGATGTTGACGTTCTCGGGCTGCAGCGCGATCAGTTCGGGGAAGACCTGTGCCGCCGTCTCCATATCGCCGCGCACCATGTACACGTCGATCACCGACTGGAGCTTGAGGATGGCGTCCTCGCGGCGCCCGCTCTGGCGGAAGATCTCGGCCAGGCGCAAATGGATGGGCAGATACTCGGCATCGAGGCGGATCACTTCATAGCAGCAATCGATGGCCGCATTCCAGAGGCCGCGGTCGATCAGCGCATCGGTCACGTCAACCAGCGCGGCGGTCTCACCGTCGAGCGGCATCCCCTCGTCGGCCAGCACGGCCTGCAACGTATGGCTGGTGCGGGCCGTGGCCCCGTTCGCACCCGGCGGGGCCACCCGCGCCGCGACCCCCTTGGGCGCGGCGGCGGACTCAGCGGGCGCCGCGGTCTCCGCATCGGGCGGGGTCAGGTCTTGCGCGCTCAGGAAATCGGTGATCGGGCGCAACATCCCGGAACGGAGCTGGCCGGTGCCACCGCGGGCGCCGACGCTTCCCGCCCCCTGCGGGCTGGAGACGAACTCGGGCGCGACGGGCACTGCCGCCGCGGCGGGGGCGCGCCTGGGTTCGGGTGCGGGCGGGGCCTCTTTTGCGGCAGGCTCGGGGGCGCCGCCGATGCTCTGCAGCCGGTCGCTGATGCCCTGGTCGTTGAGTTCGTCGGCGCGAGCCATCAACTGGTCGGTGAAGCCGCTGCGCCAGCGGCGCGCCTGCAGGAACGTCGCCAGCGTGGAGTAGAGGCTGGCCGCCCGCGAAGTATTGCCCTGGGCCAGGTGGGCATCCGCCGCCGCCTGATAGAGCTCGATCAGGTCGTTGACCTCGTTCTTGCCGACATGCTGCAGATCGACCAGGCTGATGGCGGCTTCATAGGCGCGGGTGGCCTCGGCCCGCTGGCCCAGCGTGCGGTAACATTCGCCCAGCGCATACTGGCTCGACATGGCATATTCGGGGTCGCCGGCGGCCTTCTGCAACTGCTCGACGGCCTGCTTAAACTGGCGCTCTTGCTGATAGATCAGGCCCAGGCTGTAATGGAGCGCCGCCGTGTCGAGGCCGGCCGCCTGCGCGGCCTCCAACTGCACGCGGGCCGCCGCAAACTGGTTCTTCTCCTGGTACTGCATCGCCAGGTCGTACATCTGCTGCAGGTCGCGCTGCGCGGCCTGGCCGGGCCCGCTGACGATCCGCAGCGTCTTTTCGTCAAACTGGGTGCCGGTGGCTTCGAGCTGGCGGCGGCGCAGGCGATAGAGCCAGTCACGCGCTTCGGGGTGGCTGTTGTCGAGGCCGAAGGCGGTTTCGGCGTGGCGCACGGCCAGGTCGAGATCCTCGGGCTGGCTTTCCAGGGCCTGGCGCGAGAGGGTCAGGTATTCCTGGATGGCGAGGTTGCGCTCGCCCATATTGCGGTAGATCTCGGCCATGCGCTCGCGCGCCAGCCGGTTGCCCGCATTCAGCCCCAGCACGGTGCGCAGCGCGCCTAGAGCATCGCGGATCTGGTTCTGCGCGCCATAGACCGTCGCCACCTGCATATAAGTGCGCTCGGCGTCGGCGGGCTGCTGCAGACTGACCTGGCACTCGGCGATGCGATTCAGCACAAACGGATCGCTGGGGCGCACCCGTAGCAGATTGTTATACGCTTGCAGCGCGGCGGGCCACTGCTGCAGGCGGAACAGCGCCTGGGCCATATTGGTCTGCGCGTTCGCGTCGTCGGGGAACTCGTCGAGGGCACGCTGGTACTCGCGCAAGGCCTTGTCCCAGGCGTTCTCAAAAGCGTAATCCTGTGCCCGCTTCATCGCGGCATCAAACGCCGCTTTATTGCCCGCCACTGCGTGCCTCCTCTACCTGGGGGGACGTTTTAGACAGATCGTGAGGCCGGGCGCGCTGATCGCCGCCGGTGGTTTTAGTATACCATAAGACCTGACAGGCTGGGTAGGGGAAATCGCTATCTTGCCGGGCGGGAATGGGTTGTGGATAATTCGTGGATAAAGTGGTGGATAAACAGGATTGACAGGGCGGGCGCCCGGTGCTATGATGAGGGCACTTCAGTAAATTGTTCTTCGGAACAACGTACTGGGGAGCAAGGCCGGAGGATCCGCAAGGATTGTCCGGCCTTCGCGCTTTCCGGACGGGCCGGTTCCGAACCGGCCCCTACCCCAGTCATCCGTGCGGGCGAGCAGGCCGGTTTAAAACCGGCCCCTACAAATCGGGATTGCGATGGTGCCCTACTGACCGCGGGCCGGGCGGCGCGGCGCGGACCCGCGTCCGGCGTTGCCGCCGTTGGCGCCGGTATCGCGCGGGCGGCGCGGCGCGGCGCGCTGGCGGTAGTCGGGCGCGTCGATGAAGATGTGGCCGCACAACTGCTGGTCGCAGAGCCGGGAGGAAATGCGCGGGTCCAGCGCGTCGAGATCGACGTTGGACGTGACCACGGTGGGCATGCGGTAGTTGTAACGGTGGTTGAAGATCTGGTAGAGCTTTTCGCGCGCCCAGGGCGTGGTGTTCTCGGTGCCCAGG
>DASSGZ010000375.1:0-15459 GCA_035693165.1 Chloroflexia bacterium
GTTTGCGGCAACTTGACGCCGACCATCAGGCGCTTGTCCAGGTCTTCCATCAGGCCGAAAAAGACGAAGACCTTCTTGTTGACCTTGATCACGCGTTCGCCCCAGGGAAACGCTTCCTCGGCCTCGGGTAGCCCCAGCGCATACGCGCGGAGCGCATCCGCTGCCTGCTGAAATTCGCCCGCCATGCTGATCCTCCCGGCGTAGCTGCGCGATACCTCGCGTGCATCGCTCTCAGTCTACACTATCGCGCGAGCCCGTGGAAAGAGGAACCGGCCTCAGCCCCTTCCCCCGCCGGGACGCGCTTGACGGCCGCCGCTACCCGGTTTATAATCGCGTTGTAAACTGACCGGTCAGTCTAGCAGGAGCAGCATATGTCGCCCCGGCCCGATGTGAGTGAAGAACGCAAGAACCAGATTCTGGACGCCGCCGCCGCCGTCTTCAGCCGGCTCGGCTTCCACGAGGCGCGCATGGACGACATCGTGCGCGAATCGGGCCTCAGCAAGGGCACGCTCTACTGGTATTTCACGAGCAAAGACGCGATCATCACCGGGCTGATGCAGCGCATTTTCGACCTGGGCATGGCCGGGCTGCGCCGGCTGGAAGGCGCCGACGGTCCGGTGCGCGAGCGCCTGCTCGACTACACACGCCGCCTCGGCGACGACTTCCAGCGGCTGTCCGCGGTGCAATCGATTGCCTTCGAGTTCTATGCCGTGGCGGCGCGGCACAAGACCGTGCGCCAGTTCCTCAAAGAATACTTCAAGCAATACCGGGCGACCGTGGCCCGGCTCATCGCGCAGGGCATCGACCGCGGCGAGTTCCGCCCCGTCGATCCGGACACCGTGGCGACCACGCTTGCCGCGCTCTACGAAGGGCTGGTCTTGCTCTGGTTCGTGGACCGTGAGGCGATTCAGTGGGAGACGCAGGGCACGGAGTCCGTGCGCTTGCTGCTGGACGGGCTGCGCCCGTAGGCTCTACCACCGGCATACGAGCCGGCAGCCGGTAAAACAGGGCCCTACGTCCGCAGGACCACTCACCCGCCCGGCATTTGCAGCGGGGCGTAACCGCCGCAAGCCCGAAAACGTAGATACCACCGAGCGCAACCCGTTACCTGCGGCCCGCCTGCGCCATACCAGTAACAGTGCGGCGGCACCCGGCAGGCGGTGTGCCCAGGACGCACGCAGCATGGCGGGTCGAGGTCGCGCCGCGCAGGAGTGGACAATGTCTGTTGTACCGGTGCGCCCTTCGGTGGGGGCGCGGTTCGCCGAGGTTTGCGTCACCTATGGCCTGGGCCTGTTGCTGGCGGGTACCCCGCTGCTGGGCTTGCTCAACGGGCACGCGAATCTCTTCCTGGCTAATCTCGGGGTCGCCCTCCTGTTCAGCGGCCTGGGCTTGCGCTGGGCGGGCGGCGCGCACACCTGGGATCTCCTGCGCTATCTCGTGCCGCCCGGCAGCCACGCCGCGCGGGCCCTCCTGCTGCGCGTGGCGTTCCTGTTCCTCTACGCCACCGGCGGGTTGCTGGCGGGCCGCGAGGGGCTGCAGTTCGGCTGGAGCCTCCCGCTCGCCGCCATGCTGTTCGCGCTGCTTGTCGTCTTGCTGCTGGAAACCGTGGCGCTGGTCGAAATCTGGCTAGACCTGGACTGAGGTCGCTCGCAGGGCCTCGTCAAGCGGCGGCGCCTGGCGCACATGCGGGTTGATGCCCACCAGGATGGCCAGGCCCACCAGCCAGGCCGCGAACACCCCCACCGCCCCCGCGGTTCCCAGCCGCTCGATCAGCACGCCCCCTAGCGCCGAGCCTAGCGGCTGGAATCCGAACACAATGAGCCGCGCCGCGCTGTTGACCCGGCCTTGCAGCGCGTCGGGCACCAGCGCCAGCCGGTAGCTGAGCACCACCACGTTGAAGATCGGCACGGTGAAGAATATGGCCGCGGTGATGAGGCCCAGCACCAGGATGTGCGGCGCCACCGCGTACAGGGGAAAGAGCAACGCCTCGATCCACACCGTGGCGACGACCACCTGCCCGAAGCGAAAGCGATTCTGGATCCGCCCGCCGAGGAGCGAGCCGGCCAGCCCGCCCAACGCCGCCAGGCTAAAGATCGTGCCGATCGACGTGCTGTCCCCGCCCAGGTTCCGGGCGATCACGATAATGACAAGGGTGCTGGCCGCAAAGGCGAAGTTCATGGCGCCCGCGGCAAAGGCCATAAAGCGGAAGAGCCGGTGGCGCCACAGCCACCGCACGCCCTCCTGAATCTCGGCCCGCAGATGCCGCCGCGCGGCAGGCCCGCGCTCCGCCTGGAACTCGGTCCGGATGAAGAACAGCGAGACCACCGAGACGGTATACGAGACGGCATCGAACAAGAAGGGCACCCCGCGCCCGGCCACCTGGTAGAGAAAGCCCCCCAGCGGCGGGCCAAGCAACCCGGCCAATCCCCAGGTGGCCTCATTTTGCGCGGTGGCCGCGGGTAACTGGGCTTTGCCCACGACGCGCGTTAGCGCGGCCACTTCGGCGATATTAAAGAAGACGAACAGGCTGCCCTCGATAAAGGCATTGAGATAAAGCTGCCAGACGGTGAGCACCCCGAACACCATCGCTACCGGCACACTGGCAAGGCTCAGCGCCCGCCCGGCATCGCACAGGATCATCACGCGCTTGCGGTCCCAGCGGTCGATCAGGGCGCCGACCGGCAAGCTGAAAATCAGGTAGGGGATGCTCGCCAGCGCGCCCGCGATTCCGGCGGCCAGCGGCGAGTTGGTGAGGGCGAGGATCAGCAGCGGAAACACAACCGCCGACATGGACCCGCCGAGCGCGGACACGGTCTGCCCGCTCCAGAGGAGCATGTAATCGCGGTTGCGCCAGAGCGCCGGGAGCCGGTGCGGTGCGGGTGGCGCGGCGTCTATCCGGCCCGTTTCCAGGCTGAGCGGGGCGCCCGGCGCCCCCTCGGGCGCGACGGCGTCGTCCATGGGGTGTCCTTTCCCGCCACGCCGTGGCGCGCGTGCGGTCCACTGAGCATTGAGGTTGTCGCCGGGAGAGACGGCCCGCGCCGGTATGGCGGGCCGGAATCGGGTGCTGATATGTCGCCCGCCGGTACGTGGCTACCGGCGCGGAGTGGATTCGGGGCAAATCATGGGGCTGCATAGGCCGCTGTCCCTCGTTCCCGATCCGCGTGCTACTATTATACCGGCCGGCGGGTGCCTATTACAAACCCTTGCGCCAGCATCCCTTTCCTCCCCCACCGGTCAGACCCGAACGCATGTTAGCGTAGAATAGTTCGTGTAATAATACTCGTTTTTAAGGTATTTGTGCCCCAAATCTACCTTACTGCCGGGCGGCATACGACTATGGGTTGAAGAGCATACATAACGGGCGTATAATGGGGGTGCGTATCTGAGTTATTATAGTGCGGAACTGTGCTCAATCATAGTCCCCCTGTCCTGGGGTGCATTGCGGCCGCGGCCCCAGGAAGCGCACGATCCGGGTACTGCGTGTCTCGCGCCGGCAGGTTGCCACGCCCGAAAGGGGGTGATCAGGCGGGTGGCGCTACCTGAACGGCGGATCGCCGCCCGGATCGGTATCAGGGGGCTTGACGAGTTTGGATCGTCCTCGCTTATTCGGCCTTGCAGAATCGCGCAGGACGACTGTATATGATGAGACCTGATTGGATCGGAATCCATTCGGCATGCCTGGCGCATGATTTACGATGGAAACCGGAGGAGGATACGATGAAAGGGCTGAAATCGCGCCTGGTCTGGCTGCTCATGCTGGCGATCGTCGCCATGCCGTTGCTGACGGCCTGTGGCGGCGAGACGGCGACCGCGACTCCGCAGGCCGCGGTACCGACCGATACGACCGCGCCTGCCGCCGCCGCGACCGACACCACCGCCCCCGCCGCGGCGGCGACCGATACGACCGCGCCCGCGGCGGGCGCCACCGCCACCGCGCCGGCCATGACGCCGACGGAAGCCGGCATGGCCGGCGAAACCCCGACGACCGGAGGGGCTACGGGCGGCACCACCGGCAACGCGCTGGATCAACTGGCCGCCGAGGGCATCAAGCCCGACTCCAGCGCCTCGGGCAAATTCGAGTTCTTTAGCTGGTGGACGGCCGGGGGCGAGGCCGAAGGCAAGAACGACATCCTGAACCTGTACAAGCAGCTCTATCCGGGCGTGCAGGTCATCGATGCCGCCGTGGCCGGCGGTGGTGGCGACCAGGCCAAGGCCGTGCTCAAGACCCGTATGCAGGGCAATGACCCGCCTGATACCTTCCAGGTCCATGCCGGGCCCGAACTGATGGATGGTTATGTCAAGGCCGACAAGATGCAGCCGGTGACGGACCTGTACACCAAGATGAACATCCAGAGCGCCTTCCCCAAGCAGTTGCTCGACATGATCAGCAAGGACGGCCAGATCTACGGCGTCCCCGCCGACATCCACCGCGGCAATGTGCTCTTCTACAACAAGAAGATCTTCACCGACAACAACCTCCAGCCCCCGACCACCTGGGACGAGTTCTACAGCGTCTGCCAGACCCTGGCGGGCAAGAACATCCCCTGCGTCGCCATCGGCGGCAAGGATACCTGGTCGGTGACCATGCTGTTCGAGGACATCATGCTGGCGAACGCCGGCCCGGATAAGTACATGTCGCTCTATTCGGGTAAGACCCAGTGGACCGACCCCAGCGTGATCGCCGCGCTGACCGGCCTGCAGAAGGTCTGGCAGAGCAAGTGGATGAACAGCGACTTCGCGGCGCGGACCTGGGACGAAGCCTCCGGGCAGGTGCTCAAGGGTCAGGCCGCCATGCAGGTTATGGGCGACTGGGCCAAGGGCTACTTCCAGGCCAACGACCCCAACTGGGCCACCGACATCGGCTGGGAGCCGAGCCCCGGCACCAGCGGCATCTTCAAGGTGATCAGCGACGTGTTCGGCGTGCCGAAGGGCATCAAGAACCCCGAGAATACCAATAACTTCCTGGCGCTGCTGGCCTCCAAGACCGGCCAGGTGACGTTTAACCTGCGCAAGGGGTCGATCCCCGCACGCACCGATGTCGATACCAGCCAGTTCGACGTGTATATGAAGAGCGCCAATGCCGATTTCACGTCGGCCAAGGCGCTGGTCGGCAGCGCGCCGCACGGCTCGGCCACGAATGACGCCTTCGCCAGTGCCATCAACACGGCGGTCAACACGTTCATCTCCAACCCGACCGATCCGAACGCGGCGGCCACCAACATCCAGAACCAGGCCACCGACCTCCTGACTCCGTAGGCCGGCATCCGGGGCGGCGGCGCGTGCGCCGCCGCCCCATCCCCACTCGCCCAGGCGCATCCGCGCCCGGACTGTCGCGGATTCCGGGGCCGGCACGGAACCGGGCGCGACACATCGTGTAGCCGCCGCCGGTTATTGACCACAACAGCGCGCATCGGATTCTGGCACAAGGAGTCCAGCTATGAGTAGCAATATCGTAACGCCGCAGGCGCCCACCCAGCCGTCGGCCCAGCCCGGCCCCGCGCCGATGGTGATCCCGCAGCGCACCCGGCGCAACCTCACGCCCGACCGCCTGACGGCCATCCTCATGCTGCTGCCCTCGATCGTGGCGATTGCCCTGTTCGTCTACGGCTTTATCGCCTGGAACGGCTGGGCGTCGCTGACCAACTGGCGCGGCCTGGGCACCATGAATCAGGTCGGGCCGATCCGGTTCCCGGCGGCCGATTTCTCCGGCTTGAGCAATTACGAGCGCCTCTTCCAGACCCCGCGCTTCCTGACCGACCTGCGCAACAACGCCATATTCACGGTCGTCTTCCTCGTCGGCTGCGTCGTGGTCGGGCTGGTGCTCGCCATCATGCTCGACCGCAAGGTGCGCGGTGAAGGCTTCTTCCGCAACGTGTTCCTGCTGCCGATGGCGCTCTCGTTCGTCGTCACGGGGACCATCTGGCGCTGGGTGTTCCTGCAACTGGGCTGGGTGACAAATCCGAACCTGGCGCTGCCCGCGCTGATCATTGCCGCGATTTGGCAGGAGTCGGGCTTCACCATGGCCATGTTTCTGGCGGCGCTGCGCGGCATCCCGGCGGACATCCGCGAGGCGGCACGGGTCGACGGCGCCACCGAGTTCCGCATGTACCGCGATGTCATCTTGCCCCTGATCAACCCGGTGGTGCTGTCGGCCCTGATCATCCTGGGGCACCTCTCGCTCAAAATCTTCGACCTGGTCTATGTCATGACCGGCGGCAGCCCCACGCTGGGCTACGCCACGGACATGCCCTCGCTCTACCTGTTCCAGTTGGCGTTCGGCGATAACCTGTTCGCGCGGGCCGCGGCCGTCGCCATGATCATGCTGCTGTTTGTCGCGGTAATCATTATCCCGTACCTGTGGACCAATCTGCGCGCGGAGGTGGCAAAATGAGCAGTTCCACGATGGCTGTCGCGCCCCCGACCGCCGACCAACCCCGGCAATCCGCCGGGCGGGTCGCGCTGTATGTGCTGGTGATCATCTTCGCGATCTTCTTCCTGTTTCCCCTGTACGTGGGCCTGAGTACGGCATTTAAGAGCATGAGCGAAGTGACGCGCAGCAGCATCTGGGCGCCGCCCACGGCGCCGACGCTGGAGAACTTCAAGCTGGCCTGGGACGTCCTCAGCAGGGGGTTCCTGAACAGCGTCTACCTGACGATCCCGGCGGTGATTATCTCGTCGATCCTGGGCAGCCTCAACGGCTATGTGCTGTCGAAGTGGCAGTTCCGCGGGTCGAACCTGATTTTCGCGTTGATCCTCTTCGGCATGTTCATCCCCTACCAGGCGATCCTGATCCCGCTGGTGCAGTTCCTGCAGGGCGTCGGGGCCTACGGCAGCATCCCCGGCCTGATCCTGGTGCACGTGATCTACGGCATCCCGATCACGACGCTGATCTTCCGCAACTACTATGTGGATGTGCCGACCGAGCTGATCGAGTCGGGCACAATGGACGGCGCGGGGTTCTTCGGCATCTACCGGCACGTGGTCTTCCCGATCAGCGTGCCCGCCTTCGTGGTCGTGCTGATCTGGCAGTTCACGTCGGTGTGGAACGAATTCCTGTTCGCCGTGAGTATCACCAGCAACCCGGTGGTGCAGCCGATCACGGTGGCCCTGGCCGGGCTGGGCGCCAGCACCGCGGGCACGAACTACGGCATGCAGATGGCCGGGTCGCTGCTGACGGCGGTGCCCACGCTGCTGGTCTACATCTTCCTGAGCCGCTATTTCATCGAGGGTTTGCTGGCCGGGTCCGTCAAGGGCTAGTCCGGCACCGCGCGGCGCGAAACCCGGTTTTCACCAGAGGCGGCCCCTTGTATGGGTCGCCTTTTTGTGTGGGCCGCAATCGCCTTCCCCGCCCCCTTGACAAAGCTCAGCCAATATAGTATACTGTGAATAGTCAATCATGACTAATTGGAAATGAGCAAGCGGCTGACACGCTGCTCAGCCATGCCCGCACCGGGCCGGGCATGGAAAGTACCACACCATAGACAGCGGACTTTAGTATCGGACGCTGAAAGGAAGTAAATCATGAAGAAACTCTACAACGCGGCGCTACTCTATACCATCCTCGGCCTGGCCGGGGGGCTGTTCTACCGGACGTTGACGCATGCCAACGACTTTACCGGCTTCACGCAGCTTGCGGTGGTCCACACCCACTTTCTCGTGCTCGGGATGCTCTTCTTCCTGGGCGCGATCCTGTTTGAGCGCGCTTTCGCCCTCTCGCAGAGCAAGCTGTTCAACTGGTTCTTCTGGACCTACAACGTGGGGTTGATATGGACGGCGGGGTTCCTGACGTTCAACGGCACCAATACCGTGCTGGGCAACAGCGTCAGCCCCGCGATTGCCGGCATGTCGGGCGTCGGGCACATCCTGCTCACGGTCGCGCTCATCCTGTTCTTCCTCTGCCTGCGGTCGCGGCTCTTCGCCGGGCAGGACGCCCCGGCCACCCGGCCGGTCGTGGATACGCGCCGGCAGGTGGCGAACACGCAGGGCTAGGTGAAGCGGGGCCGGACGCCACGCAACAGCCAACAGCACACGCCAAAAGGAGGCTCCTCGCAAGGAGCCTCCTTCTTGTGCCGGCTGGCGGTGCGCTATTGCCGGTATGCGAGTTCCAGTGTAGTGGGCGGAGCACTGAAATCGCCGCCCGGCCAAACCAGGATGCGGCGCGGCTGCACATAGATCGCGATGCGCTGGAAGTAGAACTCGAACAGCGACCGCGCCACGGGATTACACAGAAACTGGCGCGTGCGCGGCTGGCGGTGCACCGTCACGCGCAACAAATCGTAGGTCCAGAGCGGGTCGTCGGTGAGCTCAGCGACGGTGGCGTCGCCCTGGACGAGCACGGCAGGCGGATGAGAGACCTCCGCACCGGTGGGATCCGAGAAGAGCAGGGCGACCTGGGGGTGGCGACGGGCATTATAGGTCTTGACCGGGAAGGCAATCGACGCCGTGACGATCAAGCGGCCTTCGGGTGCATCATAATAGAATTCGGTGGGCCAGGTCAGCGGCTGGCCCGCCCGGTTCACCGTCGTGAACTCGCAGGTGCGGAACTCGCGCAGGACCGCTTCTACGTCGGGTGGCATCACAAGCGCAGGCATAATGTTTATCTCCTTTTGGGTCGGCTTGACATTCCGAAGCCGGTTCGGTATACTCTAACTACAGCGACGCGGAGTGGAGCAGTGGCAGCTCGTTGGGCTCATAACCCAAAGGTCGCAGGTTCGAATCCTGCCTCCGCTACCACAATGGGAGGCCCCTGTACAGGGGCCTCTTTTTTTTGTGCCCGCTACCCGGCGGGTTGATCCGGTCCGGCCTTGACGGCGTGCTCAGGCGCCCGTTCCGGCGTTGCGGACGGCTCGTCCAGGGCGCGCAGCATTTTGGCCCAGGGGCGCGGGGGATACGGGGCGCCGCGCTTCGCCAGGTATTCGCGCGCTTTGCGCCGGCCCAGCAGCATAAACTGGAAGATGTCGATCGGCGACCCGGCCACCGGCATCCGATCCGTGTCCTGCCGCCCGGAGCCGGTCAGGAACTCGCCGGGCCGGAACACCAGCCGGCCATCCTCTACGGCCAGGTCGCCCTTGATCATCAGTTCGTGCTGCCCGCTGAGATCAGGGTTGTGGCGGTGAAAGAGCAGGCACGCCTTGCCCGCCATATCCTGAAACAGCGCCCCCGTGCAGGACAGGATCATCACTTCGCGGGCGGCGTCGAACTCCACGGCGCACCGGGCGCTGAACGGGTAGCCTTCGGCATCGACCACGGTCAGCACCCCGGTCGGGTACATCTGGGCGCGGGCGACGAGTTGCTTATTCCACATAGCTTACCTCCACTGTGTTAGGGGCGGCATTGAAGTCGCCATCCGGCCAGACCAGGATGCGGCGCGGCTGCACATAGATCGCGATGCGCTGGAACTGGAACGTGAACAGGGCGCGGGCCAGCGGATTGCGCAAAAACTGGCGCGTGCGCGGCTGGCGGCGCACCGACTCGCGGAACATATCATAGGTCCAGGGCGGGTCGTCGGTCAACTCGGCGATGGTGGCGTCGCCCTGGACGAGCACGGCGGGCGGGTGGGCCAGCCCGGCCCCGGTGGGGTCGGAGAAAAGCAGGCTGACCTGGGGGTGGCGGCGGGCGTTATAGGTCTTGACCGGGAAGGCAATCGACGCGGTGACGATCAGGCGGCCTTCGGGCGCGTCGTAATAGGGTTCGGTGGGCCAGGTCAGGGGCCGGCCGGCGCGGTTCACCGTGGTGAACTCGCAGGTGCGGAACTCGCGGAAGACCGCTTCCACGTCCGCCGGGACCGCTAGTGCAGGCATCGGTTTCTTGTTTCCTTTTTTATCTTCAGCGGGCCGCCATCTCTTCCGTCTGAGGCAGCCGGCGGGCGGATCGCCAGGGGCCGGCCCCGTCCCCGGCGGGCGGGCAGGCGCGGCGCAGCGGCCAGATGGCGGCTTGCATGTAGTGCGCGTAGTGCAGCAGCGGCGCGGTCGCGGGTAGGTGGAGACCGTGGGCCAGGGCCATGGTGTTCTCGGTGATCTCGGCCTCGGCGGGCTGCAACGGCCACGTGGGGTGGTGGATGTCACAGCGATGGATCTGCCCGCGCGGGCCGGGGCTGTAGTAGCAATAGCGCTCGGTCAGCCAGTGGGCCAGGGTGCCGGGAGCGGCAACGAAAGCCGGCGCCGTGGTGCGGTAAGTCGCGCTGAAAGCCGCGGGCGGCGCGGCGCGTTCGGTGCGCCGGGCGGTGAAGGCGTAGCCGCCGTCCGCCACCGGCCGGTGATCGATGCGGGCGGCCTGGTAGGCCAGACGAAACCACGGCTTCGCCAGGGCAATCGCCGCCCGGTTATCGGCGTCCAGGCTGAGGAACAGCACGCCCGGCTTGCCGTCCAGCGTGACGTAGGTGCGCACGTTGATCTCCGGGAAGTGCGACACCCACCCGATCTCGGGGAACCCGCGCAGGCGGATGCCGCTGAGGCGGAAGGCGACGATGCCAACCCACGCCTGGCCGGCGAACGTGTCGATCTGTAGGTTCGCCGGGACGAGGGGCCGCAGCGCGTCGAGGGCGATGGGCCAATGGGCGAACAAGAGATTGTGCCAGGTTTGCGCCATAATCCACGGTCCGCCGGGCAGCGGCTCGGATCGGTGGGCAGTGTGGCGAAGAATATCCATTCCCTATGCTCCTGCTGTAACTGATGCCAACGCTAGATGAAATCGGGCCGCCACAAAGCGCGACCGCTCCTGTCAGGACAAGTAGCCGGAGGACCGAGCTGTGCAATCGTGATTCTGCTGGGTAGGCGGGCCGGCTCAAAACCGGCCCCTACAATACAAGGAAGCGTATCGGAGTTGG
This sequence comes from Chloroflexia bacterium, assembly GCA_035693165.1. GTDB lineage: Bacteria > Chloroflexota > Chloroflexia > QHBQ01 > JAICKM01 > JAICKM01. The sequence goes on from DASSGZ010000375.1 coordinate 10,826, forward strand.
TGAACCGTCTAGGCGGCGCGGGTGCGCCGGCGGGTTTCCATGGCGAGATAGAGGGCTGTGGCAGCGGCCAGGAGGCCCGCGATGCCGGCGATGAACACCCAGGTGAGCGGGTTGGCCGTCTTGAAGTCGCCCCAGGCGCGCACGACGGCGACGAGGATAAGGCCCAGGGCGATGAGTTGCGACTGGATCAAGATGCGCCAGCCGCTCCAGCGCGGTTCGCGGCCCAGCACCAACCCGACCACGCCCGGCAGCGCGAACCACCCGGCCACTACGCGCGCCGTCAGCGCCGTGAGGGTCCAGGGCCAGATGCTGACGGCGACCTCGGGCAGGATAAACAGGAACAGCGCGATGACCAGCATCCCGGCGCCCACGATGGTGGCGCCCAGCCGGATGCGCTCCGGCACTTCGACATCGCCCGCGCCCAGCGTGCCCGGATCGGTGACGCGGTTGCGGAACCAGAGCGCCGGGACAAGAAACGGCGTGACCACGTAGAGGATGGCCCAGGCATAGAAAGAGACGTGGGTGTGATTAAACCGATCCCAGTGCAATAAGGTGGCGAGGCCCATGAACCAGGTAAAGGCGGTGATGGGAAAGAAGCCGCGCGTGATCTCGTGCCAGCCCTTCGCGCGCAGGGCGCCGATGAAGAACCACGCGCCGGACAGGTAGCCCGCGCCCATCAGCAGCGGGGTCATGTTCGGCTTGATCGTCCAGGCGAAGAACTCGGCGGTGCGATCAGGCATGAGATAGAGGATGGCGGAGGCGATGATGAGGACGAGGACGATGAATGCGGCAATGGCCCGGATTTCCGGGAAGATGCGGTCGGTGCCGGCGACCGAGCTGCGCAGCGCCCCCGCGCTGCCCTGGGGTTGCCCGGCCAACTGGTCGTTAAGCATAGTGCGGTCTCCTCTGTGTGCTGACTATTTGGGGCGCCAACGATTGTTTATTTGCCCTACGAATTAAGAATAACCCATCCTGGTTTGCTACAGATCCGGGATTCCACGGTATTTGGGGCGAATTCCGGTACGGTATTGCGGCCCGGCGCCGGACCGGCATGTGGGAGGTGCGCTCCAGGGGAACGCATCTCCCACGCCCGCACCGGCGGGCCGTGTGCTACGGGTTGCAGCGGGCCGGGGTCACTGAGCGGTCGGGATTGCTGCAGAGCGGCCCCAGGTTAGTCGCCGCATCGGGCAGGCTGATCATCGCCAGCGGGCCGGCGCGGTGCTCACCGTTGAAGGGCGTCGGGTGGGTCACGTCGAAGCCGCAGGCCGCCGCGTCTTGCGGGTTGTTGAACCAGAAGCCGACGTGGAAGGTGTTGGTCGGCGCCAGGTTGGCGTCGGGATCGAAGCCGAAGATCTGGTCCAGCAGGATGGTGTTGATCTCGACATGGGCGCTGCCCTCGCTGTTAGCCTCGACGTCGGACTGATACCAGGCCATGCCGAAGTTGGTGAAGTTCGGGTCGGGCGTGCCGTTGGCGCGCAGCGGGCTGCGCTGCACGGTGAAGAGATCAAAGGCCAGGCCGGGCTTGATGTTCTTCAGCTTCAGTTCGAGCTCGTCGTTCAGCCGGCCACGCTTGACTTCGACTTCGGCCTTGGGCGGGCGCTGAGCGTCGCCGGGATACTTTGCCAGGCAGTTGACGAAGGCCGCGTTGGCCTTGAGGTTGAACTCGATGCGCCGGGGCGGCGTGGCGAGGCTCTGGGCGGCGGCCAGGGACGGCAGCAGCGCCAGCGCGGCGACCATCAGCATGGCCGCGCCCGGCATGCGCAGCCGGGTGCCCATGCCGTAGTGCAGCCCCTTGCCGCCGGCCAACCCCATAAACCACCGTGCCATTGCCGATACGAATGCTTTCATCTTGTATCTCCTTAACTTTAGTTGCTGTCGGTTGCTTGCTATTCCACTCCCGCTTGCGGGCAGCCGGCAAGCGGACTCACAATCAATGCCGAATGGCCGCATGTTGTCGAAACGCTCGATGTGCGATGCCTCACAGTTACCTCCTCGATCCAGATTTCGGCTCGGCCAGGAGCGTTTGCACCCCACCACGATACCCGCAACCGGCGCCTGGCACATGCGGGATTTCCCGGTATTGCGCGGGCCGGGAGTACGGTAATCGCGGGCGGGCGCCCTACCGGGGCGCCACCGTAGCCTCGGTGGCGGACAACCTAACCCCCCTGACCCCCCTTCCCGCCGCGGGAAGGACGGACTCGATAAGGCGAGAAAAAGTGACTCCCCTCCCCGCGGCGGGGATGGGATGGGGGAGAGGTTGCTGGGTCCGAGAGACGGGTTAGGAAGCGCGGCGGCCCGCCTGGGCGATACACCAGGCGCTGCCCCAGACCCAGGGGGCGTAAAGCAGGAAGCTGAGCAGGAGCGGCCCGGTGGCCGCGGCGGGGGCCAGCGCCAGCAGCACGGTCGCCAGGGCGGCGGCGGCCCACTCGGCGGCGCCAAGCCAGGCCAGCGGGCGGGGATAGGCCGGCGTGGCGAAGAGGACCGGCAGCAGGAGCAGACCCGCGCCGGTGTATAGCCCGAACGCGGCGACATTGGTGAGCGCATTCGCCAGCGTCTCGAAGCCCAGATACGTGAGCGCGCCCGCCGACGGGGCCGGCCCCGGCGCGATCGCGGCTAGCTGCGGCAGCACGGCGAGGTGGATCACCACCCCGGCCAGGTCGAGCGCCGCGGCGAGCAGGGCCAGCGCGATGGCCAGGGCGCGCCACTGCGGTGGCCCGCCGAGGTGCCGGGTGAGCGCGTAGTAGCTCCCGGCAAAGGTGGTGGTGACGACGAACCAGAAGGCCCAACCCGCCTGCCACTGGCCCGCGTGGGCGGCCACCCAGGCCATGCGCGCCGCCAGGTCGCCGCCCTGGGCCGGGGTGCCGGGGGCCAGCACCAGCGCGGCGTCGGCGGGGGCCAAAACGCTGTTGACCAGTCCGGCGACCAGCAGCACCGCCACGTCGAGCCACCGGGCTGGGCGGGTGTTAGGGTCCGGCATGCCCGGCTTCGGCCAGCGGCGCGCGGCGCATGGTCAGCAGCAGGACCAGGGCGCCCGCCGCGGGCAGCAAGGCCAGAGCCAGGTAGAGAGCAACCAGGCCCCCCGCCCCCGGCCGCACGTCGCCGGCATGGAGCAGCGGCAGCAGCGCCAGACCCAGCCCGGTGGGGATGGCCTGCTGGAACATGATGCGCGTGCGCCGCCAATCGCCGTCCCACAGCGTCCAGGCATAGCCCGCCGCCAGCGTGGTGAACCAGACCCCGACGATGCCGCCGACCAGCGGGGTCAGCGTCCACGGCCAGAGCGGGTTGACCAGACTCACGTTCGCCAGCAGGCCCAGGCCGGTCAGCCCGCAGGCGGCCAGGCCAAAGGCGGCCAGGGCGCGGGCCAGGGGCGGCAGCGGCACCTCGACGGGCAGGCGCCCGCCGTGACCGCGCTCCTGGGCGACAAACACGACCGGCGCGGCGACGAACAGGATGCAGTACATGGTCAGCCAGTAGGCCAGGTGGAACCAGGGGTGTTTGAGGAACGGGCCCAGGTTGAGCAAGGTGACGAGCGTGGCAGCCACGGAAAACAGGGTGATCACGACGAGGGTCACACGCGCCCGCGCCCAGGTGGGTTGCAGCACGCCCAGCCCCACCAGCAGCAGCGCGTTGCCGTACATCACGCCCAGCAACCGCGCGCTGGCCGACGGCGCGACGGTCCAGACGAACCACTGCTCGGTCAGGTCGGGCATAGACAGCAGGATGAGGAACGCCGGCAAACCGTTGAGGAGCAGCACCACGTAGACGAACTTGACCCACGGCGACAGGCCCGTCTTCCACCAGGCCAGGAACTTGTCCATCGCGCTCTCCTTCTAATTTTTGCCACCCGCGTGGGGCGCGTGGATTGCGGGGACGCCCCAGCCAGAGGATCACGGAGTAGGCCGGCGGGACGGCGCGGCACCGGTAAACGGCGCGTGACGCGACTATTATAGCATTGACATGCTGCCGGGGATGCGCTAAACTGCGGACACGAAGGCGTTGGTGTGATCCTCCGGCAGCCCCCGCTACAGAGCCGGCTCTTGTTAAGTATTGCCTGACCGCAGTTGAAGTTATGACCGAGCGACGCTACACCTGTCCCGTGTTGATTGGCCGCCGACGCGAAGTCGAAGCGCTGGAGCGGCAGTGGGCGCTTGTGGCCGCGGGCCAGGGCCAGGCCGTCCTCGTCGCGGGCGATGCCGGGATCGGCAAGAGCCGCATGCTGCTGGAGATGGCCGGGCGGGGACGCCGCCAGGGCTGGCGCGTGCTGATCGGCCATTGCTCACCCTACGACGCGCACCTGCCTTACGCCCCCTTGCTCGATGCGCTGCGCGCCTACGTCCACACCTTGCCCCCCGCCGACGTGGCCGCGCTATTCGGTCCACAGGCGCCGGAACTCTTGAAGCTGCTGCCCGAACTGGCGGCGCTGCTGCCCGATGCCGTGCCCAGCCCCGCGCTGGCGCCCGCCGCCGAGAAACGGCGCCTGTTCGAGGCCGTCTATCGCTTCCTGGCCGGCCTGGCCGCCGATCGCCCGCTGCTGTTCGGCCTGGAAGACATGCACTGGGCCGACGACACCAGCCTGGAACTGCTGCATCTGCTGGCGCGACGCATTCCCGGCGACGCGATCTTGCTGTTCGCTA
>DASSGZ010000376.1:0-14116 GCA_035693165.1 Chloroflexia bacterium
ATGGTGATGCTCTGCTTGAGCAACATATCCCAAAAAGCCAGGCTGTTGAAGGCGACGAAACTGCGCGCCGGGCCGTAGACGATGAAGCCGAACGGCAGCCACTCGACGATCTGCCGCGCCCAGTCGGGGAAGATGTTCAGCGGCAGCATCGTCCCGCCCAGCAGCAGCAGAAAGCGGCTGTAGATCAGGGTGAAGGCGAAGCTGTCCTCGACCCAGAAGGCGAGCAGCCCCAGCGTACAGAGCGCCAGGAAGTCGATGGCCCAGGCCCCGACCACCAGCAGCGCGGTCGCCCCCAGGCCGCCCGCCGTGAAGGGGATCGGGCCAACCAGCAGCAGGCAGAGGCCGATGGTGATCGCCAGGTTCAGGACGAAGCGTACCAGCCGCTCACCGGTGTACTCGGCGGCCAGGTACAGGATGTAGCTGTAGGGCTTGTTCAGCCGGTAGGCCAGGTCGCCCGACTTCACCTCCTGGTCGATGCGCTGGGCCAGCCGCGGCGCGGACAGGATGATCGCCTCGGCGAAGGCGAAGTACCAGATCATCTGGCCGATGGTGTAGCCGCCGATGGTGGGCTGGTTGAGCACGCCGTAGGTGACGTGCCAGAGTTGCAGAAAGACGTAGACCAGCAGGACCAGGAACACGCTACGCAGGACTACCTCGCCCGCGTAGGCGATGTTGTTGGCGATGCTCATGCGCAGCACGGCGGCATACTTGCCCAGCCGCGCCGGCCACGGTCCCGGCCCGCGCAGCCCGGTCACGTTCAGTGCGCCCAGGTCGGCCCGCGGATTGCGCGTGATGCTGCTCATGACGGCACCTGCGCGGCCACCGGCGCCGCCACGGCGCCCGCGGGCGCGGCGGTCTCGGCCGGTTGGGCGTAAATCGCGGCTATGATCTCCTCCAGCGGCGGGTCCTCGATGGTGATGTCGGCCACCTGGTACTGGCCCACCAGCCGCCCGATCACCGCGTCGATGCCCGTCACGGCCATATCGACTTGCAGCTTCGCGCCGTAGGTGCTGGTTTTCAGCACGGTAGCGCCGGGCAACTGCAACCCCTCCGGCGGCAGCGGGTCTTGCAGCTTCAGATCGACAATCTTATGCTTCAAGTAGCGGCGGCGCAGCGTGCTCACGCTGGTGTTCAGGATCATCGTGCCGTGGTTGATGACGATGACCCGCTTGCACAACTGCTCGATGTCGCCCGCGTCGTGCGAGGTCAGGAAGACCGTCACCTGCTCCTCGCGGTTCAATTGCCGGATCAGATCGCGGATGCGCTGCTTGGTCACGACATCCAGGCCGATGGTCGGCTCGTCCAGGAACAGCACCTGGGGCCGGTGGATCAGCGCGGCGGCGAACTCGCAGCGCATGCGCTCGCCCAGGCTCAGCCGGCGCGCGGGCGTGTTCACCAGGTCGCCGATGTCGAAGACCTCGATCAGGTAGTCGCGCCGGGCGCGGTAAGCGCGCTCGTCCAGCTCATAGATGCGCGCGAGCAGGTTGAAGGTATCCAGCGGCGGCAGGTGGATCCAAAGCTGCGACTTCTGGCCGAAGACCGAGGCGATGTTGAAGGCCAGCCGCTCGCGGTCGCGCCAGGGCGTCAGGCCGAGCACCTGGGCGCGGCCCGCGCTGGGGTAGAGGATGCCGGTGAGCATCTTGATCGTGGTTGACTTGCCCGCGCCGTTCGGCCCGATGAAGGCCAGCAACTCGCCGCGCTCGCAGCGCAGGCTGATGCCCTTGACCGCCTCGACCACCTGGTAGTCGGGGCGCACCAGCGCCTTCAGGCTGCCGCGCAGCCCCGCCTCCTTGCGCTTGCTGCGAAAGGTCTTCCGCAGGTCGTCTACTTCGATGATTGCCATAGCGCACCTCCCCACGCGAATCCGCCGGATCGGGCCGGCTACGGATCCATTGTGGGTTATTGTAGCACGCGCATTTCGCGTGCCGCAATCGGCGGCGGGTGTAGCCGCTTTCGCTCATCAGGCGTACGACTAACGGCGGGGGCCGAAACTCGGTCGCCCCGGCGATGACAGCGCCGCAGCCGGGATGGTATACTGCCTGCGGATAAACGGCCCCGCATCTTGCAGCCGGCGGCCGGTGGGATCTGTTGGGAGGAACCGCGTGAGCGAACAGAAAGCGATCCAGGATGTCGATAGCCCGCGCACCCGCGCCACGCTGGCCGCCGACCTGCGGGCGCTGGGCCTGGAACCGGGCATGACCGTGCTGGTCCACTCGTCGTTGAGCGCCATCGGCTATGTCGTGGGCGCGGCGGTGGACGTGGTGCAGGCGCTGATGGACGTGGTGACGCCGGAGGGCACGCTGGTCATGCCCACCCACACCTCTGAGAACTCCGAGCCGTCCTACTGGCGCCACCCGCCGGTGCCCGAAGCCTGGTGGCCGATCATCCGCGAGACGATGCCTGCCTTCGAGCCGGCCATCACCCCCACCCGGCAGATGGGCCGCATCGTCGAGACGTTCCGCACCTGGCCAGGCGTGCGCCGCAGCAATCACCCCGCGCTGTCGTTTGCCGCCTGGGGTCGCCACGCCGCCTTCGTCACGGCCGATCACGCGCTGGAATACTCGCTGGGCGATCAATCGCCGCTGGCCCGCGTCTACGACCTCGACGGGTGGGTGCTGCTGCTGGGCGTGGGCCACGGCAACAACACCTCGCTGCACCTGGGCGAGTTCCGCGCCGGTACGTCGGGCGACGAGCTACAGGGCGCGGCCCTGCTGGAAGACGGGCGCCGCGTCTGGCAGACCTACCGCGATACTGCCTGGAACGACGACCCATTCCCCGAAATCGGCGCGGCGTTCGACGCCACCGGGCAGACGCGCATCGGCAAGATCGGCTCGGCAGAATCGCGCCTGTTCCGCCAGCGCGCCGCCGTGGACTTCGCGCAGCAGTGGCTGGCGGCGCGCGCCGCCGCGCCATCCGCAATCCCATGAGCAAGCAGGCCCTCTCCGGCGAACAGATCACCTCGATCAAGGACCCGCGCGTGGTCGAAGCGCGCGAACTGGCGACGGCGGCGGGCCGGGCGCGCCGGGGCAAGGCGCTGCTCGAAGGCGCCGAAAGCCTTGGCTGGGCGCTGGATGCGGGCGCGACCATCGAGCAGGTGTTTTACCACGCCGCCGCCCGCGAAGACCCGGTGCTGGCGCGGCTGGTCGCGGCGGGTGTGCCCTGCGCCGCCGTGTCCGAGGGCATCGCGAAGAAGATCAGCGATACGGCGTACCTGGTGCCGCTGCTCGGCGTCGTGGCGCTGCCGCCGGAGCCGGCGGCGCCCGCGGGCGACTTCGTGCTGGTCCTCGACCACGTGCAGGACCATGGCAACCTGGGCACCATTGTGCGCACGGCCGGCGCGTTCGGCATCCGCGACCTGGTGGCGACCCACCTCGACCTCGATCTCTACTTCAAGAAGACTGTTGCCGCCTCACGGGGCAAGGTGTTCGACGTGCGACTGCGGCGGTTCCCGGCGGGCGGGGCCGCCGTGCGCGATCTGCAGGCGCGCGGCTACCAGATCGTGGCGACCAGCCCGCACGCCCGCGACATCCAGGCGCTGGCCCCATTGCAGCGCAAGCCGGTGGCTCTGGTCGTCGGCAACGAGACGGCGGGCGTGGGCGACGACATCCTGGCCCTGGCCGATGTTGTGGTGCAGATCCCCATGAGCGGGCCGGTGGAGTCGCTCAACGTCGGCGTCGCCACCGGCATCAGCGTCTATGAACTCAAGGTAAGGATGGTCCTGGCGATGTTAGTGAACTATATTCGGGCGAACCTGGGCCGTGAGGTCAACGTTACCGGCAAGCTGATCCAGCAGGCGTTTGACGCCCAACTGCGCCGCGTCTCCGACCTCAACAGCACCCAGGTGATCCTGCTGATGATGCTGGCCTGCGACGAGTCGATCCCGGAAGCGCAGGCTGCCCGCGACACGGCCACCTCCGGCGCCGACCTCGCGGCCCTGCTGGCGCCGCTATTCGCCAGGGGCCTGATCGCCCGGCTGCCCGATGCCACGCCGCCCGCCATCCGCATCACCGAGGCGGGGGAGCGCACGCTGGCCCAGCTCTGGAGCGTAGTCGAACGCGCCGACGCGGCAATCGTCGCCGGGTTCTCCGACGCCGAGAAGGCCCAACTGCACGCCTTCCTGCAGCGCATCCAGGCCAACTGCGCGCACGTCATGGCCGGGTCTGCCTAGCGCCGCCCGGCGCCTCGTTCAGCCAAAGGATTCCTGCCCATGCACGGTGTGGTCTCGCTGCTGGATGCCGCGCACTACCAGCCGGTCGAAAGTCTGTGGGCCGAACTGGCGGCGGCGTGCGGCCAGCGCGGCGTCTATGTGACCCCGTTTCCGCACTTCAGCTATCATGTCGCGGCGGATTATGATCTGCCCGCGTTGGATGCGGTGTTACACGACTTCGCCCGCGCACAGGCGCCTTTCCGCGTCACGACGACGGGGCTGGGCATCTTCACGGGCGCCGCGCCGGTGGTCTATGTCCCCGTCGTGCGCGACCCGGCGCTGACCGCTTTCCACCAGGCCCTCTGGCCTCGCCTGGAGGCCGTCGCCACGGGGGGCAGCGGCTATTACGCGCCCGGCGCCTGGATGCCCCATATCACGCTGGTGTTCGGTGACGCCACCCCCGCCCGGCTGCCCGATGTGCTGCGGTTGCTGGGCGGGCGATCCTTCAACTGGGACATCGCGGTCGATAACCTGGCGCTGGTTTACGACAGCGGCGCGGGGCAAGCGGTCCACGCCCGCTACGCGCTGGGCCGCTAGTGCCGCTGCCTGCCGCCCAAAACAGAGGGGGGCCGGTTGGTAGCCAGCCCCCAAAGTGAGGTGATTGCCGCCCCGCGGCGGTTCTCTGGGCTTAGAGCAGGTGCCGGGCGCGGGCCGCGGCCGCCAGTTCGGCGCGGAAATCGGGGTGCGCGACGGCGATCAGCGCCTCGGCCCGCTGGCGCACCGTCTTGCCGTACAGATAGGCCACCCCGTATTCGGTGACGATATAGTGCACGTCGTTGCGCGAGGTCGTGACCCCGGCGCCCGGCTCCAGTGTCGAGACGATGCGCGAGACAGTGCCGCCCAGCGCCGTGGAGGGCAGTGCGATGATCGGCTTGCCGCCCTTCGAGCGCGCCGCGCCGCGAATAAAGTCGGCCTGGCCGCCCACGCCGCTGTAGAATTTGGTGCCGATCGAGTCGGCGCAAACCTGGCCCGTCAGATCGACCTGCAGCGCCGCATTGATGGCAACCATCTTATCGTTGCGGCTGATGGTGAAGGGATCGTTGGTGAAGTCCGTGGTCCGCATCTCGATGATCGGATTGTTGTGGATGAAGCGGTAGACGCGCTCAGTGCCCAGTACAAAGCCCGCAACCAGCTTGCCGGGCAGCAGCGTTTTGCGCGCGCCGGTAATCACGCCCCGCTGCACCAGGTCGATAATCCCATCGGAGAACATCTCGCTGTGCACGCCGAGGTCGCGCTTGTCGCCCAGGTAGTCGAGCACGGCGTTGGGGATCGCCCCGATGCCCATCTGCAGGGTCGCGCCGTCCTCGATGAGATCGGCGACGTGGCGGCCGATCCGGCTGTAAAGCGGGGCTGGTTCGCCTTGCCGGAATTCGGGCAGCGGGTAGTCCACTTCCACGCAATAATCGATCCGGCTGATGTGGATGAACGAGTTGCCCCAGACGCGCGGCATGCGCGGGTTAATCTCGGCGATGACCACGCGGGCGCTTTCGACCGCCGGCTTGGTCACGCCCACTTCGACCCCGTAGCTGCAATAGCCGTGCTCATCGGGCGGCGACACCGCGATCAGGGCCACGTCGATGGGCAGGTGGCCTTCGCGGAACAGGCGCGGGATTTCCGAGAGGAACACCGGGGTAAAATCGGCCCGGCCTTCCTGCACGGCGTCGCGCACGTTGGGGCCGATGAACAGCGAGTTGACGCGGAAGGCGCTCGACGCCTCCGGCGTCACCCAGGCCGAGGTGCCCGCGGTCAGGATGTGGATGATTTCGACATCGCGCAATTCGGGCGCGCGGCGCGCCAGCTCCCCGGCCAGCACCACCGGCACCCCACAGCCACCCCCGATATACACGCGCTGGCCGGACCGGACCGCCTTCACGGCGTCTGCCGCGCTGGTCCACCGGACGGCGGACGCGGCGCCAGGCAACGGCGCAAAGGCAGGGATGGACGGGTCCATGGTTTCAAGTACCGTCTCCATCGAAAAGATGCTCCTAGTAGGCGGCGCTTTTTACACCGCCGTTGCGACCGGCGCCGACCGGCGTTCGCTCGGTATGCGGCCCGGTGAAATAGTCCCACTTTTCAGTGAGCATGCGAAAGACATCGGATTCCGTGATGATGCCGAGCGGGCGCCACTGAGCGTCCACCACCGGCAACCCGCCGACCTTACGGTCGAGCATGATGCGCGCGGCCACCTGGATCGGCGTGTCGAGCGTCACGGTGTAGGGCGTGTGCGTCATGACCTCGCCCACGGTCAGCTTGGAGAGCAGGTAGTTGAGTTCGTAGATGCTCAGGCTCGTCGCCGGGGAGGGCCGCGCTTCGCGCAGGTCGCCCAGGGTGACGATACCCACTACCTGCCCGCCATCCACCACGGGCAGCCGGCGCACGCAGCGCTCCATCATCATGTTGTAGGCTTCCAGCACCGGGGTGCTCATCTGCACAACTTGTACCGGACTGGTCATCCAGTCCTCGACGAGTAGTTTCTGGTTGCTCATGGCATTACCCTTCTAACAACAGGACTAGTGGCGAGGCCGGACACGGGCACCGCGCCCGGCCGTCGTCCTCGCCGGATCGGCCCGATCCCCGCAGCCCAGGATCCGCCCGACCTGCCGGCCGCACCGGGGCCGGTGGTAGGATCACGCGGACTGCTCATCATGCTGCTGCACCGTAATATTAGCCGCCGGGGGTTGCGGCCCTGGTACATACGGGTGAACGAACAGTAAATATTCAGACCTTCTGGTATAATAGATGCAGGACCACACCGCATTGGCCATGGAAGATGCCGCCGGGTAGGCGCGGCGTGGCCGCCGGCCCGGCCCGTGGCGGACCGGGCGCAGGGAACCTAAATACAAGTGCAGGTAAGATAGCCGATGAAGTTTTTGATTGTGGATGACGACAAAGCGATTGTCGAAGCGGTGACCATCGGGCTCCAGTTTCAATGGCAGGACGCCGAGGTGCACAGCGCCGCGGACGGCGAGCAGGGCGTGCGCATGTTCGCCGAACTGAGTCCCGATGTGACGCTGCTCGACGTGAATATGCCGCGCATGAGCGGGTTCGAGGTGCTCCAGCGCATCCGCGAGACCTCCGACGCGCCGGTCCTGATGCTCACGGCGCGCGGCGACGAAATGAGCAAGGTACGCGGGCTGGAACTGGGCGCCGATGATTATCTGGTGAAGCCCTTCAGCCACCTGGAACTCTTCGCCCGCATCAAGGCGGTGCTGCGGCGCACCGATTTGCCCGCGCCGGTCAGCGCCGCGCCCTCGTTTGTGTCGGGCGATGTGGCGGTGAATTTCGACAGCCGGGAAGTCACGGTGAAGGGCCAGCCGGTCAAGCTCACGCCGACGGAATATAAGTTGCTCTACCAGCTTGTGCGCAATGCCGGGCGCGTGCTGCCCTTCGACACGCTGCTGAGCAAGGTCTGGGGCGACGAGTACCGGGGCGACATGGACTATTTGAAGACCTATGTGAGCCGGTTGCGCAAGAAGCTGGGTGACGACTCGGAGAACCCGCGCTATATTATGACCGAGCGCTCGGTCGGCTACCGCTTTGCCCGGCTGGCGGCCCCGTCCGCCGACTCGACATAGCCGGCGGGTCGGGGAGACCGCGCCCCGGTTGCAGGAGTGCCTGGCGTGACGACCCAATCTGAGGTAGATGCGACCCCGCCCGCGCAAGACGGCCCCGGTGCCGATCCGCGCGTCCGCCAGTTGCTGGCGCTCAACAAGGCGGCCATCGAAATCACCGCCGAACTCGACCTGGACAACCTGTTGCAGCGCATCGTCGATGTGGCGCGCGAACTGGTCGGCTGCCGCTACGCCGCCCTGGGCGTACTGGGCGAGGACGGCTACATCGTCCGCTTCCCCACCTCCGGGATCTCGCGGGAAGAGCGCGAAAAGATTGGCGCGCCGCCGCGCGGCCACGGCCTGCTCGGCGTCATGTTGCGCGCCGGGCGCAGCCTGCGCATTCCCGACATCAGCGCCGATCCCCGCCGCGCGGGCTTCCCGCCCCACCACCCGCCCATGCGCAGCCTGCTCGGCGTGCCCATCTTCGTGCGGGGCCGCCTCATGGGCGACCTCTATCTGACCGAGAAGATCGGCGCCCCCGAGTTCAGCGATGAGGACGAGTGGCTGGTGCAACTGCTCGCCACCCACGCGGCCACGGCCCTCACCAACGCGCAACTCCACCGCGAGAATATGCAGGCGGTGGAAAACCTGCGCGCCTTGCAGGATGCCGTGAAACGGGTCGCCAGCCACCTCGACTTTCTCTCCGTGACCGACGAGTTGCTGCGCTACGCCGTCCAGTTGACGAACAGCGACCTGGCCTGGCTGGGAATGCTGGATGAGCACCAGCAGGTGCGCCCGGCGGCCGTCCTGGGCGACGATGCCGCGGGATCCTTCAAGCAGGAGCTGCGCATCGATCTGCGCGACCCCGCCCTTAATAACGGTCCCAGCGGCCGGGCCATGCGCACCCTCAAACCGCAGACGGCCCCCGATCTGCAAGACGACGCGACGGTCGGCCCCTGGGAGGCGCTCACCGCGCGCTACCGGTTGCGCTCGGCGGCCGCCGTGCCGCTGATCTACCAGGGCCAGGCCGTAGGCGTCCTGAGTCTCTACGCCCGCCGCGCCGCCGCGTTCGAGGACATCGACATGGCCCTGCTGGTGGTCATGGCCGACCATGCTGCCGTGGCCCTGCAAAATGCCGTCCACTACCAGGAGGTGAACCAGGCGCGGGCGCGCTCGCAGGCGCTGCTCAAAGTGACCCAGGCCATCAACCAGTCGGTCGACCTCGATACGGTGATCGAGTTGATCGTGCAGTCGGCGATCGAACTGCTGGGCGCGGCGGGCGCCGCCGTGTTCTTGCTGGCCGAGCCGGGCCCCGCCGGGGAGGCGGCCGCAGGCGGCTGGATTACCGCCCATTCCGCCGTGGGGGTCGAAGATTCGTTCACCCAGCAGATCGGCGAATTGCCGATGCAGCAGAGCGTGGCCGGGCGGGCCATTCTGACCCGCGAAACGCAGATTGTGGGCGACACACTGGCGGTGTCCGACATCGTCTTCCCGCGCCTGTCCGGCGGCGACGAGCTACGCTCGCTGGTGGTGGTGCCGTTGCGGGTGGGGGACGAAATGCTGGGCGTGCTCAGCACCTACGCCGCGCGCCCCCACGCGTTCAACCCCAATGCCGTCCAGTTGCTGGAGGCGTTCGGCGCGCAGGCCAGCACGGCCCTCTACAACGCGCGCCTCTACCAGGAGGCCCAGCGCGGGCGCGAGGCCGCCGAATCCGAGCAGCAGCGGTTGCGCGAACTGGAGCAGATGAAGGACGAGTTCCTCTCCACCGCCGCGCATGAGCTACGCACGCCGCTAACGACGATCCGCATGTCGGCGGGCCTGGCCTACGAACAGTTGCGCATGCTGACCGCGGAGCCGGGCGCCGGGCCAGACGGCGGTCTCGACCCGCGGCTCGCCAACCTGGTCGGCCTGGTGCTGGAAGGCAGCGAGCGGATGCATTCGCTGGTGAACGACCTGCTCGATCTGACCCGGCTGGAACAGGGCCGCACTCAGCTTATCATTGAAGACCTCGACATGCGCGAGGTGATCAACGCCTCGCTGGAAGTGACCCGCCCGCTCTTCAGCAGCAAGAACCAGAAGATCAGCTTCCACATGCCCGAAGCCCGCTACATGGTGCGCGGCGACCGCCCGCACCTGGAGCAGGTGCTGATCAACTTGCTGTCGAACGCGCACAAGTATTCGCCCGAAGGCAGCCAGGTGGATGTGCGGCTGACGCGATCGGGCGGCGAGTGCCTGGTCATGGTGCGCGACCAGGGACCCGGCGTGCCCGAGGACGAGCGCGAGCGGATCTTCGAGCGCTTCTATCGCAGCAGCCTGCACCGCCAGGATCGCACGCCCAGCACGGGCCTCGGCCTGCCCATCGCGCGCACCATCACCGAGATGCACCGGGGCCGCCTCTGGGTCGAACCCGCGCCGGGCGGCGGCAGTATCTTCACGCTGGCCCTGCCGATTGCCGCGTGAGGCCGGCGGCCATGATGCCCGCGATGGGATCCCTGGCCGTCCGCTCCACGCCTATACGGTGCAGTTGACCAGTTCGTAGATGTGCAGGCTGCGCAACGGCTCGGCGGCACGCGGCGGGGCCTCACTGGTCCCCCCGGCCGGTTGGCCTTCCTCTATGCGGTCCAGCCGGCGGATATCCTTCACCCCGAACACATAAGGATCGCGTTCCGGGGCCTCGATCCGCAACAGCCGCACGGGCGAAATCTCGGATGCTGGAATACCTGTCTGCTGCTTGGCCATGACTTGATCCTCCCGTGGTGGTTTGCCGACGGCGGATGGGCGCGGGGAACGGTCGTGTCCGGCCTCCCTGCGTGCGGCCCCCTGTAGTTTATGTACAATATAGCAAACGTTTCTGAACAAAGGGGTAAGCTTAGGTAAACAAACGGTGAAAATCGAAGTACTCCGACTCGGCGTACGGTGGTCGGGACGCTCGTTGCCCGCCGGGCAGCGGCGCCGGGCACGGTTTCGTCGTTGACAGGGCCGCCCGCCCTGTGCTACAATCCGTCTCAATCTGCGATTGGCGCCGAGACCGCGCCGCGACCCTGGTGGGTTGCTATGCATTAGCGGAGGGACCCGGCTCATGTTGCTTCCGGCTGCCGGTTCCATTGCCACGCCATGAAAGACTTCACCGACTGGCTGGGCCGGCGCTGGGCGCGGTCGCTGAGCGTCAAGCTCGAAGTGCTGCTGATCGTCAGCACGCTCGGCCCGGTGGGCGTGCTGCTGCTGCTGCTCTGGCTCACCGGCAGTCTCTGGCCGGCCCTGATCGGCCTGGTCGTGATGCAGGGCGTCGTCCTCATCCTCGGGCGCCGGGCCATCATCTGGTTGATCCGCCCGCTGCGCGAGTTGACCACCCGGCTGCGGCTCACGGCCGCCGGCGATCTCCGCCAGCGCCTGCCCACCCGCACCGCGACCGCGCAAGCCGCCGCCCTCCAGGCGTTTGTCGCGCAGCGCGTAGACGCGATTCTGCTGGCCGCTGTGGACGATCAGAGCCTAGTTCCTGCGGCGAGAGAGGCCCACCGGGCCGGCATTCCGGTCATCGCCGTGGACTCACGCCTGGCCGAGGCGCAGGCGGCCAATGCCGTGGTCATGACCGACAACCACGGCGGCGGGCGCATGGCCGGGGAGGCGCTGATCCGCCTGCTGGACGGCCAGGGCCAGGTCGCCGTCGTCGGCCTGTCGCCGCACCAGTCGCACGGGCGGGCGCGCGAGGCCGGATTCCGCGAAGCGCTGGCCGCCGCCCCCGGCATCGACATCGTCACCGTGCAGTATGCCTTTGGCGATAAAGCGTTGGGCCGGCGCCTGACCGAAGACATCCTGCGCACCTACCCGGCGCTGGCGGCTATTTATGCCGTCAACGAGGGCGCGGCGTGCGGCGTGCTGGCGGCGCTACGCGGCCATGGGCCCCGCGATCGCCAGGTGCACGTGGTGGCCTGGGATGCAGCGCCCGAAGAGCTACAGGGCCTGGAGTCCGGCCTGCTGGACGCGCTGATTGTCCAGAACGCCTGGATGCTGGGCTACTGCGCCATCGATACGGCCCTGGCTGTGATCGAGGGGCGGGCCGGGCCGCCGGTGGTGCATCTCGCCACGCGCCTGATCCGGCAGGAGGACCTGGCGAGCCCCGAGGTCCGCGCCTGGCTCAGCGGCGCGCCGCCCGCCGGCCACGACCCGCCACCGCGCGCGCCGGTGCAGCTTTACCGCATCGGCTTCGCCCGCAAGGGCCGCGGGACTGTCTTCTGGGAGCAGGTGACGGCCGGTGCGATGGCGGCGGCGCGCGATTGCGGTGTGCAGATCCTGTACCACGACAGCGCCGAAGGCGACGCCGACGAACTGGGCGCGCTCGCCGAGACTTTCAACCAGATGATCGACAGCATACGCGCGCTGGTCCTGCGGCTGCAACAAGAAGCGGTGGTGATCGGGCCGCGGGCCCAGGAGCTGGTCCAGTCGGCGGCAGTGCAAGCCGCGCTGGCCCGCGAACAGACCGCGGCCCTGGAGCGCCTGAGCCACGGCGTCGACCGCATGAGCCTGGCCGCCCAGCAGATCGTCGCCGGCACCGAGGCGGTGGCCGAGAGCGCCGCCGGTACCCTGCGCGGCGTGACCCAGGCCGAAGTCGCGGTCAACGACAGCTCGCAGCGCTTGCAGGCCATCGTCGAACGCCTCACCGAATCGTTGAACCTCCTCAGCGGGCGCAGCGAGCAGGTCACCAGCGGCGCCGACGCCATGAGCGACATCGCCGACGAGACGCATCTGCTGGCCCTGAACGCCACCATCGAGGCCGCCGGCGCCGGGGCCTACGGCCAGCGCTTCGCCGTCGTCGCCGACGCCGTGCGCGAACTGGCCGGCCAAGCGCTCAGCACCACCCAGGAGTTCCAGAGCATCGCCGAGGAGATGCGGGTCGCCGCCCGCGCGGCGCTCGCCGCCACCCAGGACAGCGAGCGGGGCACCGATCTGAGCATGGACCTGGCGTTGCAGGCGCGCGATGCGATCCAGGGCATCGCCGGGCTGGCCCAGCATACCAGCGACGCCGTCCAGGCCATCACCCGCGCCGTGGCTGAACAGCAGGAGACCAACACCGAACTGGCGGGCTTTGCCGGGCAGGTCACGGCCACGGCCCGCGAGGCCGCCACCGCTAGCGCCGCGCTCAGCCAGGTGGCGCAAGACCTGACGGCGGTAGTCGCCCGGTTGCAGGAGAGTGTGGCCGCCTTCCACATCGCCGAAACCGGGTCGCCGGGCGCGCACCCGGCCGGGGCCGGCGACCCCGAGCGCCGATCGGCGCCCAATCCTTCCGTGGCGCGGGTCTAACGCCTGGCCCCCGTAACGCGCGGCGCGCCCGCGCCGTATAACACCGTGAGTCCGGGCCACACCGCCGGGCTATCCAGCCGATCCAACAACGATATACCACCACCTACCTATGAAGGGAATACGCGATGCCCACTCTGGACGCCCCAATTGTGGCGGTCACCGTCTTTACCGATCGCGCCCGCGTGACTCGGCGCGGTACGACCCACCTGCCGCCCGGCGAGCACGCGCTGGCGCTTACCGGCCTGCCCCTGGGCCTGGATGAAGACTCGGTTCGCGCGGCGGGCCGCGGGTCGCAGGTCCGCATCCTTGGCGTGGAAGTCCGCACCGACGTGGTGACCCAGGCGCCGGATCCCAACCAGGCAGCGCTGGAGGCGCGCTTGCAGGCGTTGCAGGATCAAGACAAAGCCCTGGAGGACGCCGAAGCGACACAGGAGGCCCGCACCCGCTTCCTGGACACCCTCACGGCGCGCGGGGCCGCCGGCCTGGCGAAGAACTTCGCCGCGGGCACCGCCACCCTCGACAACGTGGAGACCCTGGCCGCCTACCTGACCCGCGAACACGAAGCCGTCGCCGCGCGCTGCCGCGAGATCGCCGCCCAGCGGCGCGCGCTGGCCGCCGAGATCGCTGCTGTGCGGGCCCGGATCGCCCCGCCGGTGCCGCCTGCCAACGCCGCCCGCCGCCAGCGCACCATCGTCGTCGCCGTGGACGCCGCCGCCGAGACCGACCTGGAACTCGAAGTGCTCTACGCCGTGCGCGATGCCTCGTGGACGCCGCTCTACGATCTCCGGCTGGTCGACAACCGCGTCACGCTGACCTACCTGGCCCACGTGCGCCAGCGCACCGGCGAGGATTGGCCCGCCGTGCCCCTGTCGCTCTCGACGGCCCGGCCCGCCGTGCGCGCCACCATCCCCAAGCTCGACGCCTGGTACATCGACGCCTTCCGCGTGCCGCCGCCCGTCGCCGCGCCCAGAGCCTACGGCAGCGCGGCGGGGGGGACGGGGCCGCTGCCCGCGCTGCCGCCTGCCGCGGCGGAACCCCAGTACATGGCCGCGCCGCCCCC
>DASSGZ010000377.1:0-13004 GCA_035693165.1 Chloroflexia bacterium
CTACGCCGGTTCCGGCCACCGCGGCCAGGTTGTCCAGGGTGATACCGCCGCTGGCTTCGAGGCGGGCGCGTCCGGCTGTGTGCGCCACGGCGGCGCGCAGGCCGTCGAGCGTGTGGTTGTCGAGCAGGATCAGTTCGGCGCCCGCGGCCAGGGCTTCGTCGAGTTCCGCCGGGTTCGTGACCTCGACCTCGATCTGTTGGGCCGGGCCGATGCGCGTGCGCGCGGCGGCCACGGCGGCGGCGATCCCGCCGGCGGCGCGGATGTGGTTCTCTTTGATCAGCACGGCGTCGTCCAGCCCGGCGCGATGGTTGCGGCAGCCGCCCACCCGCACGGCGTACTTTTCGAGCACGCGGTGGCCGGGCGTCGTCTTGCGCGTGTCCAGCACCGTGGCCTGCGTGCCGGCCACGGCCTCGCGGGCGCGCCGGCTCGCCGTGGCGACGCCCGACAGGCGCTGCACGAAGTTGAGCGCCGTCCGCTCGCCGGTCAGGATCGAGCGGGCCGGACCTTGCAGCCGGGCCACCACGCGCCGGTCGCCCCACGAGCCTTCCTCGGCCAGGCGGATCACTTCGACGCGCGGGTCGAGTTCGGCGAACACGGCGTCGATCACCGGCAGCCCGCAGAGCACGCCGGGCGCCTTCTGCACGATCTCCGCCGTGGCCTGGGCGTCCGCCGGGATAGTCGCCTCGGTGGTCAGGTCGCCCCGCCCGATGTCTTCGGCCAGCGCGAGCCGGATGATCTCGCGGGCGGCGGGGTTATAGCCCAGCGTGACGTTGGGCGTCGCAATAGCAGTTGTCAGCAACAGGATACCTCCTCAAACAGGGGCAGCGCGTCGCGCCGCCAGAGAATGCGGCCCCGCCAGGCGGGCGAAGCCAGGGGTGCATCGGTACGGTAATGGGCGCCGCGGCTCTCCGCGCGCATCAACGCGGCGCGGGCGGCCAGCCCGGCCAGCACATGGTCGGGCGGCGCGCCCGGCGCGGTCGCAGCGGGCAGATCGGCCACCAGCGGGCGCAGGCGAGCGCCCTCGCGTTCCACGCCCAGGTCGCGGTCCAGCCGGGCGCTCAGGCCACCGGGCGCGTAGTGCGCGGGACGCTCCTGCGCGCCCGATTCTTCCGGATACGCCGGGGGCGGGCTGGTGTGCCAGTGGGCGTGGCGGGCGGGCGGATCGGTCAGCGCGGCGTCCGCGGCGCGCACGCCAAAGACCAGGCATTCGAGCAACGAGTTGGAGGCCAGGCGGTTCGCGCCCTGTGCCCCGGTGCAGGCGGCCTCCCCGGCCACATACAGGCCGGGCACATCGGTGCGCCCATCGGTGTCGGTGCGCACACCGCCCATACAGTAGTGCGCGGCGGGCGCGACGGGCAGCAGGTCGCGCGCCACGTCCAGGTCCCACTCGCGCAGGCGGCGGGCAATCGTCGGGAAGCTGTCGATCACCTTCGCCGGGTCGAGGTGGCGCAGCGACAAATAGACCGGGCCGTCATGTTGCAGGTGGCGGGCAATGGCCCGCGCCACCACGTCGCGCGGTAGCAGCGGGTCCACGACCGGGCGCCCAGCGCCGTCCACCAGCAGCGCGCCCTCGCCGCGCAACGCCTCGCTCAGCAGGAAGGCGGGCGCACCGGGCAGGACCAGCGCCGTGGGGTGGAACTGCACGAACTCCAGGTCGGCCAGGGTCGCGCCGGCCTGCCAGGCCAGGTACAGCCCGATGCCGCGGTTGCCGGGCGGATTGGTCGAGCGGCCCCACAGCCCGGCATAGCCGCCCGTCGCCAGGACGACGGCCTGGCCGCGGAAGGTCGCGCCGGCACTGCGCACGCCCGCGACCCGCCCGGCTTCCACCAGCAGCGCGTCCACCGGGGTATCGGCCACCAGGTCGATGCCGGGGTGCCGGGTCGCTCGGGCCAGCAGCGCCGTCGAAACCATCTCGCCCGTGGCCCCGCCGCCCGCATGGAGGATGCGCCGGTGGTGGTGCCCGGCTTCCAGGCCCAGGTCGGGGCCGTCCGGGCCCTGGTCGAAGGGCACGCCGCTGGTCAGCAGGTCGGTCACGGCGCGGCGGCCCTGGCGCACCAGCACCTGCACCGCGCGCCGGTCGTTCATGCCGGCGCCCACGGCGAAGGTATCGGCGGCGTGCAGGGCGGGCCGGTCGCCCCGGCCAATCGCGGCGGCAATGCCGCCCTGCGCCCAGCGACTCGACCCCGACAGCGGCGGCCCCGCCGTCACCAGGCGCACCCGCGCCCCGCGGTCCGCCGCCTCCAGCGCGGCGCTCAGCCCGGCCACGCCCGACCCGACGACGACCAGATCAGCATCAGCACGAAGATCCATCCGGCGTGCTCCTTTCATGCCAGGGCAGCTCGCGCTCCCAGGTCCCGGCCAGCGGCCCGTTGAATGCGTATAGCTCGCCCGGCCGGCCCACCCGCCCCGCCTCGGCCCGCCGCTGCCCCACCGGGGCCAGCGCGCCGGACGCGAACAGCGCGGCGAAAGCCTTCTTGAAATTGCTCGTGTTCAGCCGCAGGATCGCCGGGTCGAGGATGGCCGCGTACACGGCCCGTAGCTCCGAGAGGGTGAACTGCTCCGGCAAGAGCTGGAAAGCCAGCCAGGAATAGCGTAGTTTGGATTTGATGCGGTTGATGCCCACGCGCAAGATGGTGGCGTGGTCGAAGGCCAGCGAGTCCAGCGGCAGTTGGCGCACGGGCACCCACTCGGCGCGCAAGACGCCGCCGCCCGGCACCAGCGTCAGTTCGTCGCTACGCTCCAGGGCCATGTGCGCGACCGACACTACGCGGCCCCGCGTATCGCGCCCCGGATCGCCGAAGGTGCCCAGTTGATCCAGATACCAGTGCGCGGCGTCCAGTCCGGCCTTGGTGCGCAGGGCGCGGCGGGCGGCGGCGTCGAACGTCTCGTCGCCGCGCACCAGCACGCCCGGCAGCGCCCACTTGCGGTCAAACGCCGGGTCGGTCGTCTGCACCAGTAGCACCTGCCAGGCGTCCTCGATCCGCGCCGCCGCCCGCACCGTAAACAGCGCCACGTCCACCGCGATCACCGCGTTGGGTTGCAGGTCCGGCACCGGGGCTGTCATATCGCTCACGCTACTATCTCCGATCAATTTAACTCTAATAGATTTAAATCCTTCAGAGTTTATTCTATCACCGTTTCCCGCTACTGTCAAGAGGTAGCCCGGAGAATCGTGCAACTCGCCGGGCGCGTGCGTCTGGCACATTGCTTGCTCCCATAGCGCTACATGGCGTCCGGGCCCGCAGGGCGGCTCATGGCGCCGGATGACACGCACTAGTAGAGGGGAAGCCTGGAATGAGCGATAAAGAAGACATGCGAGAGATCGTGGAGGAGACTTTGCCCCCGGCGCAGCCCGTGCGGACGCCGTGGTCCCCGGTCAGCGAAGCACAGGTGGAAAGACGCAAGGCCGAGGTAGCGAAGATGCTGCGCGAGGACGCGGCGCGCCTGGCGGAGGCCGAGCCCACCGATCTCCAGCAGGCCGAGCGCGGCCCCGCGCCCCCGCCCAACCCGCAGCCGTAGACCCGGCCCGCCCGCTGCGTCACGGATCCTGTTTGCCGCCGGGTATAATAGCGTCGATAGCCTGGGGAGGAGTCCGGTGAAGGATCTGGCGGACCTGCGGACGGATCTGAGCGACCTGCTCGTGGAGGCGCAAGTGGCGGCGCAACTGCCCGGCGCGCACCCGTTGCTGCCCGCCGTCGTCGACTGGCTGGCCGCTATGCAGCGGTTGTTTGCGCGGGGCGACCCGGCGCCGCTCGTGCTGCGCAAGGAAAGCTCCGGCATCTACCGCTTCATCAGCAACGACCCGACCTTCGCCGCCAGTCCCGTGGGGCGCCAGGTGCTGGTTCTGGCTGCCACCATGCGCGCCATCGCCAAAGCCGGCCTCGGCCAGTAGTCCTCTGCCTCACTGCTTTTGCGCCGTAGGGGCCGGTTTCAAACCGGCCTGTTTTCCGACGCGCTGTAGGGGCCGGTTTGAAACCGGCCTTGCCCTCAGACAGTGGCCGGCCCCGCTCCTTTGCGCTGTAGGGGCCGGTTTCAAACCGGCCCTGGCGGCCCTCGGAATTACCGGCCTGGTCGGCTAAGGTGTGAAGAAGCGGTAGTAATCGCAGCCGGAGTAGTTGGCCCGCAACGCCTGGGCCTCGATGATGGCGTCGAAGCGCAGCCGCTCCGGCGAGTAGCCGGCCGCGCCCACCCGGAACAGCCCGTCGGCCAGTTCCGTCAGCGGCTCTTCGTCGCCGGAAGGCTCGATCAGCCGGAGCGCGCCCTGGCGCAGCACCACCCGAAAGTTCGACCGCCAGGGGTTGTGCGACCGGTAATGGCCGGGATAGGCCGCCCAGGCGGCGGGCGGCGCAGGGACGGGCGGGGCCGGGTGCCCCGCCCGGCGGTAATAATCGCCGCCCCAGATGGCCGCGACGGCGGTGTCTCCTTCCCGCGCAAAGGTCAGCGGGAAGCGATCCCAATCCGGGTGATCTGCGTAGAACCAGTCGTCGTCTTGCTGCGCCAACGGCACGCGCGTGCCGTCCTGCTCAAGTGTGAGCGATTCGTCCTCAGCGTGCAGCGTCAGAGTGCGGTCGCCCAGCCGGTATACGCCCGCGTACTCAGCGGCGTCCGCCACCTGCAAGGGATCGGGCAGCGGCGGGTCGGGCGGCCAGTCTTGCCCGGCATAGGCGGCGCGCAGCAGCTTGAGCGCGAAGTCGGCCACGCCCGCGCTCACCGGCCCGTTCATCAACACCGCCACGCCCAGACCGTTCTCGGCGTCGATGCGCCAGGACGACTCGTAGCCCGGCATATCGCCGCCGTGTTGCAGCCGCAGAAAGCCCGCCGTGCGGCTGGAGATGATGCCGTA
This sequence comes from Chloroflexia bacterium, assembly GCA_035693165.1. GTDB lineage: Bacteria > Chloroflexota > Chloroflexia > QHBQ01 > JAICKM01 > JAICKM01. Next base: position 4,844 of record DASSGZ010000377.1, read on the forward strand.
GCCGTAGAACAGCCCGTCCGCCATCTCGATCACCGGGCGGGTGAGCAGGTCAAAGCTCGCCGGCGACAGGATGCGCCCCTGTGGCGCCGCGCCCCGCCGGATCAGCATGCGCAGAAACGCCGCCATATCGCCTACGGTAGAAGCCAGGGACCCGTCGGCGGTGTCGGTCTCGACCCAGGCAGCCGGGACCAGCGGGTGAGTGCGCTGCATCGGGCGGTCGTCGTACAACGGCGCGTAGCCGGCGGCCAGCCGGGGGCGCAGCGCGTGAGTCAACACCGGCACGGTGTCGCTCATGCCCAGCGGCGCCAGGATGTGTTCGGCGATAATGTCGCCGTAGGGCCGGCCCAGCACGCGCTCCAGTACCAGGCCCAGGATCTTGTAGCCCACGTCCGAGTAATGGAAGTGGGCGCCGGGCGCGAAGCCGGTCCAGGTCTCGCGCAAGGCCCAGACTTCCGCCGGTCCCGCCGTAGCGAACTCGGTGCCCGCGATAATGCCCGCCGTGTGGCTCAGCAGGTGGTGGATGGTCATCGGCCCGTAGACCGACGGCACGCTGAACCAGGGCAGGTAGCGCGTGACCGGTGCGTCGAGATCGATGCGCCCGGCCTCCACCTGCTGCAAGACCGCGATGGCGGTGAAGGTCTTACCCTGCGAACCGATCTCGAACAGCGTCTCCGGCGTCACCGGGGTATGCGCCGCGAGGTTCGCGTACCCGTAGGCGCGCACCGCCGGCAGCCGGTCGGCGCCGGTCAGCGCCAGGGCCTGACCCGGCGTCTGCGCCGCCGCCATCTTGCGCGGGATGAAGCGGTCGAGCCGGGCCAGCACCTCGGCCAGATTGTCCATCACACCCACCTCCCCTATCTGCTCGCCCAAGATCATGCGCCGGCGGGCGGCGCGAACGCAGTATACCGCGGCTGCCGCGGCGGCACAACACGCCCGCCGGGGCGCTGGGGGGCAGGTCCGAGGCGGCGAATGGTCGCCGGAGATTGCCCGCGTCGCCAAAACCTGCTAAGATAGGCCCATCGCCCCGGCCAACCGTCATCGCCGCGAATTTCGAGCCTTTCGGCGTTGCGCCACCCGCCGGCCGCGATCGCGATCCCCACGCGGGATGCCCCCCTTGCACCATCAACGCGAGGCGACGCGCAATCCAGGAGGTCAATCCTACTCCATGATACACCGTATCTTGCGCCGGTTGCCGGTGCTTGCCGTGCTGGCGTTGCTCGTGCTCGGTCTCACCGGGGCCGGGGTGCGCGCGGAAGACACCGTCCGCAGCTTCCCGGAAACCGGCATGACCGTCGGCGGCACGTTTTTGCAATACTGGCAGAGCCGGGGCGGCCTGGCCCAGTTCGGCTATCCGATCAGCGATACCTTCGCCGAAACCAGCCCGCTGAACGAGGAAACCTACACGGTGCAGTATTTCGAGCGCGCCGTGTTCGAGGCCCACCCCGAGAACCAGCCGCCCTACGATGTGCTGCTGTCGCAGCTCGGCACCTTCCGCTACCGTGAGAAGTATCCGGATGGCGCGCCCGACCAGCACCCCGCCGCCGGGGGCCGCCTGTTCCCCGAGACGGGGCACGTCGTGGGTGGCGCCTTCCTGACCTACTGGCAGACGCACGGCGGGCTGGCCGCGCAGGGCTATCCCATCAGCGACGAGTTCGCCGAGGTCAGCCCGCTCGACGGCAAACCGTATACGGTGCAGTATTTCGAGCGGGCCGTGTTCGAGGCCCACCCCGAGAACCAACCACCCTACGACGTGCTGCTGTCGCAACTGGGCCGCTTCCGCTACGAGCAGCAGTACCAGGTGCCGCCGCCGATCGCCGGCACGGAGCCGGGTGGATCGCCCACGCCCGCCACGGCGCCGCCCACCGCCACTCCTACTTCCGCGCCGGGCAGCGCAGACTGGCCGATGTACGGCCACGATACGGCACGGACCAACTATAACCCCGGCGAGACGGTGCTCAATGAGGAAAACGTGGGCCAACTGGCACCCCGCTGGCAGGCGGACCTGGGCAGCAGCGGCACGCCCCCGGCCGGCGGGCCGATTGTGGCCGGCGGGCGGGTCTACGCGGGCAGCAGTGCGCCCAGCGGCCCCAACTATTTTGCCTTCGACGCCCGCACCGGCACGCGCCTCTGGGGCGCGAACCTGAACTACACGCACAGCGACTGCGACGACGTGGGCATCGGGGCCACCGCGGCCATCTCCGGCAGCATCCTGGTGGCCGGGGGCGGCGATGCCGCCTACTATGGCCTGAACGCGGACACCGGCGCCATCCTCTGGCGCCACGCGCTGGACCTGGGGCCGAGCACCTTCGCCTGGGAGTCGCCCCTGATCGCCAACGGGCGCGCCTACCTGGGCACATCCTCGCGCTGCGACAACCCGTCGGTGCGTGGCGAGATCCGCGCTGTGGACCTGCAAACCGGCGCGCTGCTGGCGGCGCAGGCGTTCGTGCCCCAGGACCGGGCGGGGGCCGGGATCTGGAACTCGCCCGCGCTCAGCCCCGACGGGCGCACCCTGGTCGCCGCCACCGGGGAGGACTTCGCCGGGTACAACGGCGCCTACAACCGCGCCCTCGTCACCCTCGACCCGCTGACGCTGGCGATCCGCCAGGCCAACCGCCAGGGGACCACCGATGTGGACGAGGACTGGGGCACCACGCCGATCATTTTCCCCGACAGCCGGGGCCGCACGCTGGTGGGCGCCAACCACAAGAACGGCACCTTCTACGCCTACGATCTGAACAACCTCGACGCCGGGCCGATCTGGCAGGTGCCAACGGGCGTCTCGGTAGGCATGATGCCCGCCTATAATCCGGCGGGCGGCGGCACCCTGTACGTGGCGGGCAACAACGGCCGCATCTACACGCTCGACCCCACCACCGGGGTGCTGCGCCGCCCGCCGATGTCGGTGGGGCGTCTGTTCGGCAACATGGCCGTCGCCAACGATATGATCTTCGCCAATACGGGGGCGACCGGCGTGCAGATCTTCAACGCGCGCACCGGCGCCCGGCTGGCGACGCTCCAACCCGCCAACGCGGGCCGCACCTATTCGGGCGTGGTGGTGTCGGGTGGCACCGTCTACTGGCTGTCCGGCTCGTATCTCAACGCCTGGGGCCTGCCCGCCGCGCCTTAGCCCGCTGGGCGACTATAGTTCCGGCGCCGATGGGTCATGCCTCCACGGCGCCGGATCTGATTACAAGAAGAACTCTGGTCCATTTCCGACGCAATATAGACCATGATCAATGAGTCCATCTAATCAGGATCGACAAAGAAATAAATACCGGCAGTGGATACAGGGTATGATGGTCATATCTCTACTGGCTGGTATATTTACTGTCCTCAGTGGCCCACTGATAAACTTACCCTGGTTCCTCGAAGTTCCGCTCGATCTTCTGGCGCTAGCCACGGGCGTAATTCTACTGGCCACAGCACGCGAATCCCGGGCTTATTATCAAAGGTTAGTTGGACTGATCTACTGCGGTTTTGGAGTGTTTTTTACCGGGTTCGCGATATCGGATAGCCCTTATCCCAATCTAGACACACTTAGTTGGTATCTAAAATATGGAGGGGCGGGGTTTGCGTTGCTCTGTTTATTTTACGGTGCAGCTCGGAGCTCTAAGTAGGCTTTCCAATCCTACTTGTCATGCTTCACTACGTTCAGCATCGCGTCTCTATCCCGCACGAGACGAGACTCTTCGCTGCGCTCAGAGTGACAAAGACGTTTGGGGAAACTGCTAAGGTCAGTTTGGATGAGTGGCGAAAGTTCGGGGAGTCCGGTATTCTACACCTCTTGCGCGCTAATTGTACCCTCCTGTTGAGAGCCGGCACATCATAGGCCCGGCTCACTTGCTCGCCACCACGCCGAAGGCTTCGGGCCGGCGCAGCACGCCCTTGAAGCCCGCCTCCTGCAAGCGGCGGATCACGCCCGCCGTCACCCGGTGGCCCGATTTACTCTCCAGGTCGCCGATGTAGTGGAACAGCCGCCCGCCGCGCGCCAGCACGCGGAACAACTCGCCGTAGAACGTGCCGGAATAGAGGTCGCCGGCCAGGCTGAACGCCGGGGGGTCATGGATGATGCGGCTGAACGAGCCCGCGGGCAGCGCGGCCACTTCGTCATAGGCGTCGCCGACGACCTGGCGGATGCGCGGGTTCTCGAACAGCGCCTGCGACCAGGGGTTATAGCGCGCCACCTCCAGGCCCGCCGGGTCGAGTTCGATGGTGACCACCTCGGTCGCGGTTTTGGCCGCTTCAATCGCCGTGTAGCCCAGCCCGGTGGCCGTGTCGAGCACCCGCCCCGTCAGCGGGGCGATGGTCTTGACTTTACGCAGCGTGTCTTCGTAGGGGTCGATGCCCTTGAAGCGGTGCATCGAGATGCCGGAGACCAGCATGGTCGGCGCGCCCGTCGTGGGCATGAGGCTGCGCAGCCAGCCCGTCGTCTCGGAGAACACGGCGATCTCCGTCACCTGGTCGCCTTCGACCAGGAAGCACTTGCGCGTGGCCTCCCGGATGCGCGCCAGGTCGGCCCACGTCACCGTCTCGCCGGTCGGGAAGCGTGCCCCCGCCGCGTCCAGCGCCACGGGCACGGTGCTGAGGCCCAGGTCGGGCGAGACCGTCGCGGTGTCCTGCCCGGCGGCGTGCGCGTCGAGCAGCGCGCCGGCCTGGATGTAGGAAAGCACGAGCAAGCGAGCCATGGGCGGATCTCCTCCGGGTGCCGGACGCGGTAGCGGTGCCCGGTCCTCCGCCTATTGTATCAGGATCCGGGCCGCGCCTGATCCGCCGCAGGACGGAGCCGGGCTACCCGCGCCGCCGGTTGCGCGGCAGCGCACCGGTTGCGTATAATAGCACTATTAGCGCCCGGCCAGGCCGGGACGCGCATAGCCAAAAGCAACGACGAGGACAAGTACCCTGGGCCGGGCGGGTCCACAGAGAGCCGCCCCCGCTGAAACGCGGCGGCCCACCCCCCAGGCGAAATGACCTCCGAGCCGCCGGTCGAACGGGCGCCCTGAGCCTCAGTAGATCGCGCCGGCAGGGCCACCGTTACCCGGCCCCGGCTGGACTCCGGCGATTCGCCGCCCAGCCACTGAGGCGCGGCCCGTGAGGTCCGCGCGAATTCAGGGTGGTAACACGAGAGGCGCCCTCGTCCCTGGCGGGAGTGGAGCGCCTTTTTTGATTCCCTGAAGGAGGTATAAATCTATGACCAATTCCCCAACGCCCGCCCAGCCCGGCGCCGGCGCCGGCCGCACGCCGTACTTGATCACCACGGCCATCCCCTACGTCAACGCCCGGCCGCACATCGGCTTCGCCCTGGAGATCATCCAGACCGACACTTTTGCCCGCTACCACCGGCAGCGCGGCGAGGATGTCTACTTTCTGACCGGCAGCGACGAGAACAGCCTGAAAAATGTGCAGGCCGCCGAGGCCGAGGGCATCTCCACGCGCGAACTGGTGGACCGCAACGCCACGGCCTTCGAGGGCCTGCGCCCGCTGCTCAACCTGTCGTTCGACCAGTTCATCCGCACCAGCGCCGACCCGCGCCACGCCGCGGGCGCGCAAAAGCTCTGGGAAGCCTGCGCCGCCAACGGCGACATCTATCAGAAGACCTACCGCGGCCTCTATTGTGTGGGCTGCGAGCAGTTCTACACGCCCGCCGAGTTGACGCCGGAGGGGCTGTGCCCGGAACACCTGACCCGGCCCGATGTGGTAGAGGAGGAGAACTACTTCTTCCGCCTCTCGAACTACGGGCCGCAGTTGCTGCAACTCATCGAGTCGGGCGAGTTGCGGATCATCCCCGAGAGCCGGCGCAACGAGGTGCTCAGCTTCATCCGTATGGGGCTGGAAGACTTCAGCATCTCGCGGTCGGTGGCGCGCGCCCGCAACTGGGGCGTGCCGGTGCCGGGCGACCCCGGCCAGGTGATGTACGTCTGGTTCGACGCGCTGACCAACTACATCACCGCGCTCGACTACGCCCACGACGGCCCGCTCTATCAGCGTTACTGGGCCGAGAGCCCGCAGCGCGTCAACACCATCGGCAAGGGCGTGATCCGCTTCCACGCTGTCTACTGGCCGGCGATGCTGCTGTCGGCGGGAATCCGCCCGCCCAGCACCGTCTTCGTCCACGGCTACATCAGCGTGGCCGGGCAGAAGATGAGCAAGTCGCTCGGCAACGTGGTCGACGTTTACGCCCTGGTGGAGAAGTACGGCGCGGAGGCCGTGCGCTACTTTCTGCTGCGCGAGGTGCCCGCCACCGCCGACGCCGACTTCACCTACGAGAAGTTCGAGGCGCGCTACAACAGCGACCTGGCGAACGACCTGGGCAACTTGCTCAACCGGGCGGTCAGCATGATCCATCGCTACCGCGGCGGCACCGTGCCCGCGCCTGGCGACCCCGACGCGCTGGACACGGAGCTGCGCGCCGTGGCCGAGGGCATCCCCGCCCGCGTGGCGGCGGCGTTGGGCGACTACGACCCGCAGGAAGCCCTGGACGCCATCTGGGAACTGGTCAAGCGGGCCAACCAGTACGTCGAGCAGAACCAGCCCTGGACGCTGGCGAAAACGGCCAAAGGCGGCGATGCCGGCGCGGCGGGCCGTCTCGACAGCGTGCTCTACAACCTGGCCGAGTCGCTGCGCCTGCTGGCGATCCATCTCGCCCCGTTCCTGCCCGCGACCGCTGCGGGCATCGCGGAACAGCTAGGGCAGCCCGCGGCGCTGGACACACCGTATACCGAAGCCGTGCGCTGGGGCGGCACCGCGCCCGGCAGCACCGTCGCCGAAGCGCGCCCTCTCTTCCCGCGCCTGCAATAGCACGAGGATCACCATGAAACGCGGGCCGGAGCGCATCTCCGGCCCGCGTTTTGCGTTGTAAGCTTCGCTTGTGTCGCAAACGTGGTCACAAGTATAATCGACCCGTTGTCAGTGCTGCTTTCCGTCGACCTTGTCACTCTGGGCGGAGCGAAGAGGCTCGTCTCGTCTCCGAGGAGACGAAATGCTTCACTGCGTTCAGCATGACAATTAAACCTGGAAGTAGTACTCGGCAACCCCCAACAGGAGTGCAGTGTATGAGTCCCGCGGCCCTCTTGAACACCTTTGACCGCAAAGAGCAGATCACGCTGGCCGTCGGCATCATCGGTACGGTGGTGACGGCGATTTTGCAGGCCGTGCAGGTCAATTCCCTGATCGTCTTTATCGCGGCGGCGATCACCATGGCGGCGCTGGCCGCGGCGGTGGGCGACAGCACCGACCAACTGGGCAGCCGCCTGGGGCCGGGCGCCACCGGCGTGCTGCAGTCGGCGCTCGGCAACCTGCCTGAGCTGTTCATCGCCATCTTCGCGCTGCAGGCCGGGCTGGTCACAGTGGTGCAGGCCGCGCTGGTCGGCTCGATCCTGGGCAACAGTTTGCTGGTGCTCGGCCTGGCCTTCCTGGTCGGCGGCCTCAAGCACGGCACGCAACGCTTCGGCAAAACGCAGGGCCGCATGATCGCCATGTTGATCATGCTGGCCGTGGCCGCGCTGGCGATCCCCACCCTGGCGACCCGCCCCGGCCAGCCCGACGCGCCACACGCCGAAGAACTGAGCGTGATCTGCGCGGTCGTGCTGCTGATCGTCTTCGCCGCCAGCATTCCCTTCTCGCTGAGCGGCGGGCCGGGCGCCAGTTCGCAAGGTGTGTCCACGGAGAAGCACTGGCCGATGCCGCTGACCATCGCCGTCCTGGCGGGGGCCGGCATCGCCGCGGCCTTTGTCTCCGACTGGTTTGTCGCGGCCCTCAAACCGACCATCGAAGCCGCACACATCTCGGAAAGCTTCGCCGGGCTGGTTGTCGTCGCCATCGCGGGCAATGCCGTCGAGAACGTCGTCGGCGTGCAGATGGCCGCGCGCAACGAGATGGACCTGGCGATCAGCGTCATCCTCAACAGCAGCCTGCAAGTCGCCGTCGCGCTTACGCCCGCGCTGGTTCTCATCAGCCTGTTCCTGGCCGGGCACCTGCTGCTGGTGCTGCCGGTGCTGTTGCTGGCGGCCCTGGGCCTGGCCGCCGTGCTGGGCGCCCTGATCGTCTATGACGGCGAGTCGACCTGGCTGGAGGGTCTGGCCCTGATCGGCCTCTATGTGATCATTGCGGCCAGCTTCTGGTGGGGCTAGCCGCCGGGCGGCGGGCCGGTTTGTACCCGGCCCCT
>DASSGZ010000378.1:0-5259 GCA_035693165.1 Chloroflexia bacterium
CGGCCAGCGACCGTGTCTCGTAGGAGTACGGGTTGGCGATGCCCTCTTTAAGATGGGCTTTGCCGGTTTCGTCAAACTCGATGGGCAGGTTCTTAAAACACATCGCCACTATCTCCCTTGCTCCATGCCCCGTCGCCGGGCGCCGGAATCGAATGCTCGCTAGCCGCGCGCCTCCCGGTGTTCGCCGCTGGCGCTGCCGCTCGCGGCGCCCGGCAAATGCCGGGCAATGCCCTGCAAATGCGCGTCCACACTCACTAGCCGGTTGCGTAGCGCCACGGCGGCCCCGTTGATGGTCGCCAGATCCTCTTTCAGTGGTGCGGTGTTGTCCCGGATCGCCGTCAGGCCGCCCACCAATTTCTCCAGGTTCTGGTTGGCCCGGATCAGGGCGCCGGCGATCAAGATCAGGTAAACCGCTAGCACCGCTACCACCGCGCCGGCGACCAGGAGCGTCAGCCGGGTCAAGAGGGTCGTCATGGGCTGACCTCCTCGCGCCCGACATGGCCGTCGCCGGGCTGAGCGGCAGCCAGGGCCGTCTCGATGATCGTCGCGTGCCGATCAAGCGCCTCGGCGCCGGCGAGCAATTGGGGCGCCACCGCGATGGTATCCTGCAGCGCCGCCACGTTGGCCGTGTTTTGCGCCACCCCGACGCCCGCGGCCAGCATTTCCGCCGTGTATTGCTCAATATGGCGGGCTGCCGTGAGTAGGCGAGTCAGGTAGCTAACCACGACGGGCACGACCCCGAAGACCGTGGCGAGGAGCATGCCCGCCCAGATCGTAAGGATGCCCCGGTTCATGCCCCGGCCCCCTTTCCGCCCGTCAGTGTCTCGGCCACTGCCTGCAAGTGGCCGTCCACCAGGGCGAGCTTGCCGCCCAGGCTGGTCAGGCCCGCATTCAGTTGCGTCACCTGCGGCGCGAGGTGGCTGGTTTCCTTCTCGATAGCCCGCAAGCCAAAGGCAAGCTTGGCGAGCGAACTATCCGCTTTGCCGCCAATCGCCTCCAGGGCTTTCGTAATGCGGGCCAGGAAGGCGACCAAGGCGCCCACAAAGGTCAGCACTTCCAGGGCGGAGAGGATCGTAAGTAACAAGGCCATCTGATACTCTCTCCTCACGGCACGGAGCCGTGGCTAAAGCTCCGGCTTGCCGGTCACTGCGGCACCAATCCGCGCCGTAGCGGCGGCAATACCATCCGCTGTCTCCAGAATGGCGGCAGCCTGTTGATTGGTGCGCGCAAGCAGCGGGATATGGACGGTGTTGTTGGCGATGAGCTTGCCCACGCGCCAGATCTCGGCAGCCCCGCCCTGAATCGCCTCGGCCGTGCTCGCCAGGATGTTGAGCAGCACGGCGACAACCCCAGTCACGACCAGCCCGGCCACCAGGGCGGTACTCCAGTAGTGCACGACGGTTGCTTCCGGGACCCCTTGCGGCTTGCGTGCTTTCATGACGGCTGCTCTCCTGCGATGCCGGGCGCGGGGCCCGCCAGGGCATCCGCCACCTGGGTGGCATGTTGCCGGATCGCCTGTGCTCCTTCCAGCAACTGGCCCGCCACGGCGTTGGTCTGATCCAGTTCCCAGATCGGCGCGGTCGTCGTCACGATCTCATTTGCCAAGCCGAGCGCGCGCCCGGCGTTGGCAAGGATGCTCCGCGCCGTGCCGATGATCGCCAGCACCAGGGTCGCGACCACGGCCACGACCGCCGTGGCGACGAACCCCCCGGCAAACCAGTAGCGATGAAAGTCCTTTTCGCTCATGGTTCCTCCACTGTCACCTTTACCGGTTGTTGCCGCCGGGCTGCTTGGACCGCTGCTCGGGGCGGGCGCTCTCACCGGACCGCACGCCAGGCACCTCATAGCCCCCCGCGATACTGCTCCACGGGCCGGGTCCGGCCGGGTGTCTCGCTGCCCTGGTGCTGGAGCTTTTCGTAGAAGAAATGCATCCCCTTCTTGAGTGGTCCCGGCGCGGCAACGTTGCCCCACCCGCTCGGCACTTGTTCCCCGTCGCGATCCCAGCGCGTCTCCCGGTTCTGGAACTGCTGGGTCATGCGGCGCAAGGGCCGGACGAACGAGCCAACCACGCGCGACGAGTTACTGGAAACCAGCGACCCCGGCGCACGCTTGTAGAAGGGGGCGAACCGATCGGGGAAGCCCGGCATGGTACAGCCGATGCAGATGCCGCCGGTGTTCATGCAGCCGCCCATATGATTGATCGCCCCGCGCGAGGTGATGTTGCACTGCACCACGGGACCCCAGCAGCCAATCTCCACCAGGCACTCCTTGTCGCCGTATTCCTCGGCGAACGTGCCCTCTTCGTAGTACCCGGCGCGCACGCAGCGCTGATGCACCGTCTCGCTGAACAGCCAGGCGGGGCGGCCCAGTTCATCGAATTCGGGCAGCGGCCCCAGCCCTTGCAGGAAGAGCAGGATCGTCGCGACGGTCTCCGTGAAATTGTCGCCGACGGGAGCACAGCCGGGCACGTTGACCACCGGCAGCCCCAGCGCGCTCCGGTAATCCTTGCCGAGAAAGTCCATTACACTCATCGCCCCGGTGGGGTTGCCGTAGGCCGACGGGATTCCGCCCCAGGTGGCGCAGGTGCCGATGGCGATCACGGCTGCGGCGCCCGGCGCCATGCGTTTCAGCCAGGTCGCTGTCGGGATCGGTTTCTGCTGCCCGTCTTCCTCTTCCACGCCCATTGCCGACCAGTAACCCCCACTGGCGGCAGCCAACCGCTCATCGGCGATCGAACCCTCGTAGATCACGACGTAGGGCGCATTGAGCTTGCCGTCGACCGCCATCTGGTAGTTCTTGATGAACTCGTGGCCGGCCTCCGCCGACAGCACCGAGTGGTGCAGGACGACGCGCGGCACGCCCGGCATACGCCCCATCAGCAGGTCCTCCACGCTCGGTGCAGTGGCCCCCGACACGGACACCGTACACCCGTCGCAGCTCATCCCTGCCAGCCAGAAGGCGTGCGCGACCTTGATGGGGCCGAGCAGGGCTCCCTGGCGGCCGACAGCCGGATCTTTATGTAATTCGCGCTCCGCACTCGACGTCAACCAGTCAACCGGCGCCACACGCTTCGCGACCGTTGCCTCGGCGGCGGGCGATGGGGGCATTGGGATCTGTTCCATAGCAGCGTGCCTTTCCTGGACCGCGGGCGCAGTAGTTACCCTAGCCCGGTACTGTCCCCGGATCAAACGCCGGGACGCCCGGCGCTGCCGCCCGAAGGCTCTGTTCCAACGTGGCGACCACCTGTACATACGGCGCGTCCGGGGTGTGATCCAGGATGGGTATGCCCGCCTGGTCGGCTGCGAGGACCGCGTCGTCGAATGGCAGCACGGCCATCACATCCAGATTACGTTCGGCGCAGTACCGCCGAATGGCTTCTTCATCCCGAGGTGTCCGAACTTTGTTCGCCACAATCGCGACCCGGCCGATCCCCAGGTCCTGCGCCAGGGGCGCCATGCGTCCCACCGTCTCCAGGGCTCGGTAGTAGGGTTCGGCCAGGACAAGCAAGAGATCGGCGTAGCGCACCGTGCCCCGGCCCATATGCTCGACCGAGGCTTCCATATCGACAATGGTCAGGTCGTCCGTCTCGGCCATCAGCTGGCCTAACATGCCACGCACGGTGGCATGGGCGCCGCACAGTCAGCCGGCGCCCGCGTGGTCCACCTGCGCGGTCAGCAACAACCGGACGCCGTCCGGGGCGATCACGCCGTGCGTCGCGGCGATTTCCTCGACGGGAGCGGTGAGAGTCGTGCGGGTCCCGCCGTCGGGATCTTTGCTTTCCTGGAGAATGGTGCGCGGCAGCGGGTGCAGCGCCGTGAGGTTAGCCTGTGTCAGGCCCAGGGCGACCCCGAGGTTGGGGTTGGGATCACCGTCGATAGCCAGGACGGAGTACCCATTGCGGGCGAAGAGCCGGGCCAGCGTCGCCGAGAGCGTGGTTTTCCCCGCGCCACCCTTGCCGGCAATGGCAATTTTCATCGAGGATAGCCTCCTTCAGCTAGTCGGAAAACAACTCCTCTGTACGGATTATAGCAGATACCAGACCGCTGTCAAAACGTGGGTCCCATCGGGCACATTTTCAGTGCAATAAGAAGATAATATGGTGACTACTGGGGATTATGGCTTAGCATATAGCCAAATAACCGCCGAAAATAGGAGCTGGAGACCCCCTGGGGGTCTTACAACGGCACGTATTGGCTAGCGGCAGTCACCGCCGGTATTTGTAAATGATGTCCAACAGGTCGTCGTAGACGATGGCCTGCTCCTCCGCACTGGTCGCCTGCAAAGCCATGCTGGCGTAGTTTTCCAGGAACGTGCGCATGACCAATTTGCTAACCTGCGACAGCGCTTCTTGCGCGGCTGCGATTTGCACGAGCATATCGAGACAGGAGCGATCTTCGTCAATCATGCGCACCAGACCCCGCACTTGCCCTTCAATGGCCCGCAGACGCCGGCGGGCCTGGTTGGCCCGCTGGGCATCAAGTTGTCGTCTCGTCGGCGCGTTTTCGTCCATGAGTGTGCTCCTCGTGCCGGGAAGTTGTCTGGCGGAGAATACATGACCCTAGGACCCCCTCCGGGTCTTGTTCCCGATTATAGATCGTGTGTCAAGCTTTTCGCTGGACCTGGTCGGGAGAGCACAGTGGCCGGACAGGCGATCTAAAACCAATCGACTCTGTAGTGCAACACTTCAAATGCAGACCCCCGCACTCGTAGATAGCGCGTCCCGCCGGAAACACTGCCATCGGATGCGCCAGGCACAGGCCATTCGGTCTACCGCGATGTGCTCCCAGGTTACCCACTTCACGAGTCGCGTGCCTCCCGCGCTGCCGGTAACGCGTCTCGTACTTGGCGGCCTGGCGACGACCGAACGTAGTCTTGCATATGCGCCTATTGATACCGCGGAGCGAGAGCGGCCAGAGTGGCACCCGCCTCGGACAGCGCCGTGCGGATCGCCGCGTACTCTCCATTGACCTATTCCACAAACTGCTGGCGGAGCTCCTCCTCGTGTTGGACGATCAGCCGGCGCGTTTGCCACAGCACCGCTGCGCCTCCCAACTGCCGGATCTCGGCAGCCACTAGAACTGCGCGTGGGTGCGCCCTGGGCGGCAGCACTCAAACGGGATCCTGTAGCAGCACGGCGCCGAGCCGTTTGAGCTTGCGCCAGATGTAGACCCGGCGGGCCGTGGGATCGCGCAGGATTTTGTAGTGCAGTATTAGCTAGTCGAGGCATGGTCATAAATGGTTAGGCCGCCTTGAGGAAGG
>DASSGZ010000379.1:0-9779 GCA_035693165.1 Chloroflexia bacterium
CCCGCGGCCATTACGGCGCCAGGCTGGTGGACGGATCCCCCAGCGGCAACACCACGTAGAAGCAGGCGCCCTGCCCGGTGGCGGACTCGGCCCAGATCCGCCCGCCGTGCAGGCGCACGATCTCGCGGCTGATGTAGAGGCCGAGGCCATGCCCGCCGCCGATCTGCTCGCCCCGCCCGCGGTAGGCGCGCTCAAAGACGCGCGGCAGGTCTTCCGGCGCAATGCCCATGCCGGCATCGCACACGCTGATCTGCGCGGCGCCCTCGACGACGCCCCCCACCACCCGGATCGGCCCGCCTTGCGGGGAGTAGCGGATCGCGTTCGACAACAGGTTCTGCACCACCTCGGCCAGGCGCAAGGGGTCGCCCCAGACCAGCAGTTCCGCGGGCGCGTCAAGGCTGATCGTGTGCCGGCTGGAGGTGAGGCGCGCCGCCTCGATCTCGTCGCGCAGCAGCGCCACCAGGTCCAGGGTCCGGCGCTGGATGCTGAAGGTCCCGGCGGCCATGCGCGTCACATCGAGCATGTCGTTCATCATGCGATCCAACTGGTCGGCCCGTTCGTTGATCAGGCCCAGCGCGCGCTCCACATAGGCAACATCGCCGGTGTGCAGGCGCCGGCTCGCCAGTTGCGCGTAGCCCTTGATGGCCGCCAGCGGGTTGCGGACATCATGGGCCAGCAAATCCAGGTGGTTATCGCGCTCCAGCCGGAGCAGCCTTTCGGCTTCGAGGCGGCTCAAGTCCTCGGTCAGTTCCAGGTGCTGCAAGGCGAGGCTCAAGCGCCGGGCGATCAGATCATGCACCGCCAGGTCGCTCTCGTTGAAGGCGTCGGGCTGCGAACTGGTAGACGCCAGGATCGCCCGGCGCTCCCCGCCCACCGCGACGGGACTATACATGAGCGTGCGGATGCCGAGTTGCTCGATAAACGGCCGGTAGACACGGTCATCGTGCAACGAGTCGGGCACCAGGACCGATTCCCCGGTCCGGTACACCTGGGCCAGCAGGGTCGCCGCCTGGACCGGGACAATATCGAGGCCCAGTTCCTTTTGCTTGTGCCCCAGCGGCGTCTGGCTGACCCCCAGCGACACGAATGCGTTGCGCTCCGGATCGAGGAAGATGATATCGACCTTCTCGCTGCCCATCACCTCAGCCACGCGGTCGGCGACCGGCGCCAGCGCGGCTTTGAGATCGGACTCAAAATCGACGTTCGACACATAGCGCAGCAGATCGACCAGGCGGGTCTGGCGCGCTTCCCGCGCCGTGCTGCGGCTGGTTTCGATGGCCAGGCTCGCCAGATCGGCCAGCACCAGCAACAGCACCAGGGTGTCGGCGAAATCGGTCGGCGCCACGGTCGCCGCGCTCAACACGCCCAGGACCTTGCCGCGGGCCTGCAGGGGCAGCGCGATAATCGCGGCTATGGGGGCGGATCGCTGGGGCATGGTGCGAAACCGCGGGTTATGCAGCGGGTCGGCCATGATCAACGGCCGGCGCCGGGCCGCCACCTGGCCTTCGATGCTCTCGCCGACGGGAATGCGGATCTCATGGGCCGCGCCGGCCAGGCCCCGCTGGGCGGCACCCACCAGCACATCGCCCTCGCGCAGCAGGATAAACGTTTCCGCAGCGTCCAGCAGCCACTGCGCCCGATCCACCACCAGGTCGAGGATCTCCGCCAGCGGGCGGCCCGCATCGATGGCATCGGTGATTGTTTCCAGATCCAGGTCGCCATCCATCGTTGAGAAGGCCGCCGTGGAAGGCAATGGGTATGCCGATCGCCCCGCACTGGACGGGTGATCGCTGGATTCGGAAAGCGTAGACATAGCAGGTCCTTGGCTGAAATGGAGGGGAAGTCGACCTGATTGCAATCGACGGCACCGGATGGCGGCATGCTACCCCAGAATACCACCATAGTATAAGGATTGGCTACAGCGGATGTCAAGCGCAGGCCGGGCGGCGGGTGTGCCCGCGCTGGGGCGGGCGGCGTGCTGGCGCGGATCTTGCGGGCGGGGAACGGCGCCGCCGGCGCGGCGCCCGGACCGGATGATCACCTACCACACCGAACTCATGAGGACAAGGACCCCAAGCATATGACCGAGCACACCAGCGGGCACGCATTACAG
Organism: Chloroflexia bacterium; assembly: GCA_035693165.1. Classification (GTDB taxonomy): domain Bacteria; phylum Chloroflexota; class Chloroflexia; order QHBQ01; family JAICKM01; genus JAICKM01. The sequence goes on from DASSGZ010000379.1 coordinate 2,114, forward strand.
GACATCTGGCCGGAGGCCACCTGCTATGGCTGCGGACCCGCGAATCCCTATGGCCTGCACATCAAGAGTTACTGGGACAGCGACGGCGAAACCGTCCTCTGCCGCTTCCAGCCCGATCTCAAATATAACGCCGGCTTTCCCAACGTCATGTACGGCGGCCTGGTGGCCTCGCTGATCGATTGCCACTCGATCTGGACGGCGATTGCCGCCGCGTATAAGGCCGAAGGCCGTCCGCACGGCTCCGCGCCCAGCATCACCTATGTCACCGGGTCGCTCCAGGTGCGCTACCTGCAGCCCACGCCGCTGGACCAGGAGATCGTCCTGCGCGCGCACGTCAGCGAGGTGCAGGGGCGCAAGACCCACATCGCCTGTACCGTGCAGGCGGGCGACCGCGTCACCGCCGAGGGCACGGTGATCGCCGTGCGCATCGACGACGACAAAGCCCGCGGGGTGGCCGCCGCTCGCGCCCCGCAGCCGGCACCGGACGAATCTCGTTAGCAGCCGAACGCCCGCCGCTTGCCATGGAGGAACGCTCCTGCAAACCGGCCGGCTGCGCCTTGTAGGGGCCGGTTTCAAACCGGCCCGCGGTCCCCGCGCCCGTGTTGTAGGGGCCGGTTTCAAACCGGCCCGCGCGATACCTAAAAGCCTCACCAGGCGGGCGGCAACAGCCCGGCAGACCCTATTGTATTGGCCTGATTTGTCGTATATACTTAAGAACGAGGCTCATGGGCGCAGGAAGAGGCCGGGCGCCCGAGTAGGCCAACGGGGAGCTTCGGAGTTCCCCTCAGCAGGAGGGAGCGCTTGGCTGATCAGTGGATCCCCTCGCAGTTCTTCTTCGACCAGAACTACCTGAGCAAAGTGGGAGTCGAGCGCCCGCGGGACATTCTGTTCATCGTGGCCCACCACAGCGCCGGGGTCGAGGCCAGCGATATCCCCTGGCTCACGACGCGGGGCCAGGTCTCGGCGCACAAGTATGTCAGCCGCAGCGGCAATCGCTACCAGTTGGTCAAGGACGAGAACGCCTGCTGGGCCTGCGCCGTCGATCCGCAGTACGAGATCCGGCCCCCGCGCATGGGCGACCGCTGGGCACGCAACGAAAACTGGCCCGCGCTGCAATTCGAGATGGAGAACAGCGGCACCGATCCCTTCACCGACGCGCAGTATGACGCCGCCGCCGATTGGACGGCCGCCTGGGTCCAGGCCTACGGCATCCCCGCCGACCGTAACAACATCCTGGGCCACCGCGAACTGACCCGCCATCCCCAGCACCAGGACCCCAACGACCTGTGGGACTGGACGCGCTTCATGAACCTGGTTAAGGCCCGCCTGGACAGCGCGGGCTACGTGGACTACTACATCGAGGGACCGCCGACCATGAGCCGCCGGCTTTTCCACGACACCCTGGCCGCCACCCCGCGCAGCCCCATCACCGACGACTCCGACCGGTACTATGATCTCTGCATGCAGTACCGCGTGAACCCGGCGGTAGCGCTGGCCTTTTTCGTGAAAGAGTCGAGCAAAGGCACGGCGGGCGTGGCCGTGCAGACGCAAAGCTGGGGCAACATGCGCCGGGCGCGCAAAGCCGAGCGCACCACCGGCACCCTCAACACCCAGTGGGGGCCCTTCGCCATCTACCGGACCTGGCTCGACAGCCTGGCCGACTGGTGCGAGAACCTGCTCAGCGAGGTCTACAAAGGCGAGGGCCGCACGACCGTGCGCAGCGTCCTGCCCAAGTACGCGCCGTCGTTCGAGAACAACACCGCGCTCTACATCCAGCAGACGATCACCCGCATCAGCCAGTGGAAGGACATGCCGCCGGGCGGGGGCGGCAGTCCGGGCGGCTTTGTCGATTTCTCGATCAAGGACCAGCCGACGATGAGCCGCGGCCAGTTCGCGGCGGTCCTGCAACAGTACAACAGCCCCGCCGGCCCCGACGCCGATACGCTGTACGACCTCTGTGTCACCAATGGGGTCAATCCCGCCGTCGCGCTGGCCTTCTTCGTACAGATCAGCCGCGCGGGGACCGGCTACACGAACCCGGCCAAGGCCAATAACCATAACTGGGGCGAAATCGCGGGAGACGGCAGCGGCGCGGGCGGGGTGCAGGCATATCCTGGCTGGCCGCAGGGGTTGGTGGATTGGATCCGCGTCATCGCGGGGATGTACGGCAGCCAGGGCCTGACCACGCTGAGCACGGTCGTGCCCCGCTACCGGCCCGGCGGCACCACCGACCCGGCGGGGTTTGCGCGCGCGCTCAGCGCCATGATTCAGGGTTGGAAAGCCGAGTACGATCAATTTGCCTATTCGCTGGGGCCGCCTAATAACCAGGCGGGTGGCAGATAGTTAGTAATACAGGCGACCAGGCGCCGGGTAGGACCGCGTATACCACGCGCCACGCCCGTCATCAGCAGCGAGGAGTGCGGCCGCCAAAGCACCACCTCACTAATCGACTCGAAGGAGTGTATCTGCAATGGTAAACCGAATCACGCTACGCGATCCGGATTTGGAAGACGATGATGAACTCGACGATGAGGACTTCGACGACGAGGACGAGGACTTCGAGGACGACGAGGACTTCGACGACGACGAGGACTTTGACGACGAGGACGAGGAAGACCTGGAGGACGAGGAAGACTTCGATCCCGAAGAAGAGGAAGTCTAGGCGCGCCGCGCCAACCGCATAAGCGCCACAGAAACAGGGCCGTATGCCGGGGCATACGACCCTGTTTTCAACCCGGCGCCCGGTTAGCCGGTCAGGGCGTCTCGGTGGCCGTGGGGGTGGCCGTGCGCGCGCCGGGCGTGGCGGTGACAGTCACCGTGCCACCGGGAGTCACTGTGGCGGTGGGCGTGCCGCTGCGAGACCCCGGCGTAGCGGTCGCGGTGGTGCCGCCGGGTTCCGGGGTATCCGTCGGCTCCGGGGTGTCGGTTACGTCGGCGGACGGTTCCTCGGTCGCGGTCGGCGGCGCGGTCGCTGCGGGCGCGGGGGCCGTCGGCACGGCGCCCTGCTGCAAGAAATAGCGGGTCACTTCGCGGCCCAGGTTGTCGTACAGAATCACGCCGTCGAACCCGGTGGCGTCGAACAACCAGGTGATCCGGCGCATATACAGGTGGCCGTTGCCGTCGAAGCCCTGCCCGGCATGGACGACCACCTGGGCCCCGGCGGGCAGGGTGAAGTCCTGCGGAAACGTGTAAATATCGACGTGGTCGTTCTTGGGGCTGACCAGCCGCCAGCCGGTCATGAGCACCGGTGCCGCGCCGCGGTTCACCAGCGTCACCGACTGCTCGTTCAGATCGAGGCCGCTCTTGCCGACGACGATACCGGTGATCGCGATTTGCGCCAGGGCGGGCGGCCCGGCGGGCGGGCCGGGCGGCGGCGACACGCCGGGCTGCGCCGCGGGCCCCCCGCCGTAGCGCCACTCAAAATAGTGCAGCCCGATGTTGCCCATTTCCACCTGCCACTCCTTCGGCTGGCTGGGCACATAGGTCAGCACGCGGCGCTCAAACGCCTGGATCAGCACATCGGCCGGTTTGCCGGCGATCTTGACCGTGGCCCAGTACGCCTCGCTGATGGGCAGCCCGCTGACCGCGAACCAGGGCGCGAACAGGGGGCCTTGCGTGGTCCGCCCGTTGACCTGGATCGGGCCCGATGACCCTAGAAAGTTCCAGAACACGTCGGCCACGTTATGATGCGTCAGGGGTTCATAATAGGCATACTGGACCGGCGCGGGCGGGCGGGTATCCGGTTCGGGTGTGACGTTACCGTCCCGGTCAATGCGGGCGAGAACGGCGCGCCCGGTGTTATCCGGGGCGGGGTGGGCGGCGCCGGGCACGCTGCTGACGGCGCGGAAAGCGGCGTAGGTCGGGGCGTTGCTGTCGTCGCGGTCGCCGGCCAGCGGGATGAGCACCGGCGCCCGGATCTCGAACTGGTTGTTACCGGTCTGCATCCGCCCGCTGATCAGTTCGACCGTCAGCAGGCCGCTGGTCACATAAAACGGCGCGGCGGGATCGGCGGCCGGGTTGTTGATCTCCATGCGCCCTTTATCGAAATATTGGACGAGGCGGACGCCCCCCTGCCCTTCGGCATAGGCTTCGCGTTTGGCGGCGCCGGGCGCCGGCCCCCAGGTCCACGACCGGGCCACAGTGCCCCCGGCCACCGGCCCGTCGTTGCGCGTCCAGACGGCCTGGAAAGCCGGATCGACAAAGGGATCGGCGCCGGCCTGCCGGGATGACCCCAGCGCCAGCACGATCGGCAACAGCAGCAGCCCCGGCAGCAGCCAGCCCCGCCACCGGCGGATGGAAATGGGAGTCTTCATGCATCCTATCTTAGCACACTCCGGCGCCTACCTGCAATCTATCCGCCCAGATCGCGCGTATACCAGGCAAAGCGAGGTCAGCCTTGACTCCTCGCCCCGATCATGCTAAGATGCCGTCACTGGGCGACGACCGGCGGTGTTGGCTACCGTCTCCGGCGCATCCCTGCGTCCCATCCCACGCATCACACACCGCACGGACGCCAATGTGAAGATTCTCACTCGTCTCACCCTGCTCCAGCTCTTCTCGCTGACCAGCCTCATCGGCGTGATTCTCATCGGGCTGGGGCTCGCCACCCTCGTCAGCAATATCATCGAGCAAGTCGCTATCGACCGTGCCCGCGACCGGCTGGCCGACATCATCCGCACGGGGGCCAACACGCCCATCGCGCCCGGCAAACCGGCCCTGACCGACCTCCCACCCGCCACCTTCGCCATGCTCCATAACGCCCCCGCCGACTTTGCCTGGTGGGATGCCCATGTGATCCAGATGCTGGCCGGCCAGCCGATCTATCTGGTCAAAGTCTGGAGCCCGGACAGCACCGTCGTCTGGACCGACCGCGACCGGGCGGCGACCGGCCCCCGGCAGATCGGTGCGCATCACCCGGAAAACGCCGACCTGCAACGCGCCCTGGGCGGCGAGGTGCTGGCTGATATCAGCAGCCTGGGCAAAGTCGAGAATCGCGCCGAGCGCCAGGGCGAGAGCCAGCTCTTGGAGCTATATGTGCCGGTGGTGGCGCGGGGCAACTTCCAGGTGCTCGGCGTGTTTGAGGTCTACGAACAGATCGACGACCTCGTCGATCAGATCCAGGAGGCGAAAATCACGGCGTGGCAAGGGATCATGGTGGGCCTGGGCGCGTTCTACCTGGTGCTCATCGGCATTGTCGCCCGCGCCTCGCGCACGATCACCCGGCTGCAACATTTGCAGGAGCTGGAGCGCTACTTCTCCCCCGCGGTGGCCCGCGCCATCGCCGCTCCCGACCGCGCCCAGGGGCCGCCCGGCAGCGCCATCTTCAGCACCGCCCGTGGCGCCAACCTCAACCAGCGGCTGTTGACGCGGGGCGAGATCAGCGTGCTGTTCACCGACATCCGCGGCTTCACCCGCCAGTCGGAACAGATGGACGCGGAGGATGTGGTCGAGATGCTGAACGCCTACATGGATGTCGTGACCGGCGCCGTGTTCCAGCACAACGGCAGCATCGACAAGTTTCTCGGCGACGGGGTGCTGGCCGTGTTTGGGGCGCCGCTGCCCGACCCCAATCACGCGCTGGACGCGGTGCGCGCCGCGCAGGAGATCCGCGCGGGCCTGGCCGCGCTGAACGCCGCCCGCGCCCTGGCCGGCCAGGCGCCCATCGTCATCGGCGCCGCCGTGGCGACCGGCCAGGCGGTCACCGGCAACATCGGCTCGGAGAAACAACTTTCGTTCACCGTCACGGGCGACACCGTCAACCTGGGGTCGCGGCTGGTGGGGCTGGCCGCCGCCGGCGAGGTGCTCATCACGGCGCGCACGTATGAACTAATGCAGCGCGATGCCGTGACCGGGGCCGTGACGGGGCCGTGGACGGTGCAGGGGCCGCTGATCCATGCCGTACGGGGCCGGGAGGAGCCGGCGACCATCTATGTGCTCGGCGGGGACGCCAATCACCCGGCGCTGCGCGAAGAAGAGGCCCCCCAGGCGGTGCCGGTCTGACGGCGATCAGGATCCGGCAGGCAGCAGGCGCGCGGGCGGGGGGTCTACCTGTAGCACATACGCGGTGTCGCTCCAGCGCCCGGCCTGTCCGGTGATCTGGTCGGCGGGGATGAGCGCCCGGCGCAGCACGACCTGGGCGCGGGCCGCGTCGAGCCAGCCGAGCACATGGGCCTCTTCGACCGCATCGCCCTGCCGGTCGAACAGCACGCTGCCGGCCTGGCCGTCGAGCACGAGCACGCGCCAGGTGAGATAGGCCCGCGGACTGGCGCCGGCGGGCGCGGTGGGCAGCGGTACCGCCGTGGCATAGGCCAGGCGGGTGCCCGCCGGGGCCCACTGGATGTCAGGCCAGCAGCGCGCGCACTCGTAGTCGGTCGCCGGGCCGCTCACCCGCGTCTGCCCCTGCCCATCGACGATTACCAGCCGCGGGGCGTCACTACTCGCGTCAACATAGGCCAGCAGCGCGCCGCCCGGCGCCCAGACCGGCGGATCGGCGGTGGCGTAGGTCATCAGCACGGCGCCCTGCCGCGCCCCCGCGGTATCGAGCAACACGAAGGGACGTACCGGCGCCGGTTGGCCCTGTATCTGCCATGCAAACAGCACCGCCGCCGCGGCGCCATGCTCCGCCCACACCACGGTATCAGGCACCAGCAAATCCCCACCGCCGGCCACGGCAAACAAGGCCCGCTGGGGCTGCCCCGCCCGGTCGCTGAGCAGGATCGCCGGCTCGATATGGACCTCGGCGGTGGGGGTCAGCACGGGGGCGCGCTGAAAGGTCGCGGCAGTCCAGGCGCCGTCCGCCGTCGCGCTCAGCGGGTCGTGGGGGACATTTGCTGCCGGCGCGGGATCACCGACCGCCCAGGCGGCCAGCAGCGCCGCGACCTGGGCCTGCTGTGCCGCCGAGGGCATGGCCGGGGTGGCGGTCGGCGCGGGGGGCGGCGTCACGGCTTCGACGCGCGGGGCAACCGCCGTCGGCAACACCACCGGCGCGGGCGTGGGCGGAGTCGAGTCGCAGGCCAGGCCGCCGAGCAGCAAGAGGCCCGCCAGCAGGCGCGCCAGGGGAGTCAACCGTTGCTTCATGGTGGGCCCAGAAGGATTCGAACCTTCAACCAAGCGATTATGAGTCGCGTGCTCTGCCATTGAGCTATGGGCCCGCGCGGGGCCATCCAGCCTAATTATACCTGACGCATTGCGGGGTCGCAACCGCTGCGCGGGTCTATAGCAGGCCCGCCAGACCGGCGCCACACGCAATATGTGTCAGATAAAGTGTCAAACAGCGGTGAGAGAGGCAGAAGCGGCAGATCCATCCGCCGGATCGGCGCGAATGGACGCAGGAAACGAAGGGAGCGGGGGACGGGGCTCGAACCCGCAACATTCTGCTTGGAAGGCAGACACTCTTGTCGGCAAGCCTCCCGGCGCAGAGCGCCCCCAATTGAGTTCCCCCATGACCTCGAAATAGCCTACATCAAGCTTGGAACTGCACAGCCGCTTGACGATGGCGACCATCGAACTATTGCACGCTCCCACGGAGTCAGAGCGTGTCTTACTGCCATAGAGTAGCACATCTGCTCGCATCCGTCAAGGTGAAAAGCGGCGGAGAGAGCAACGACCGGGGCCTGCCCACAAAGGGCCCGGACTCAGGCGCATGTCCATGATGTCCATTGTGTAT
>DASSGZ010000380.1:0-13070 GCA_035693165.1 Chloroflexia bacterium
CCCCGCCTTGGGGAACAGGTACGGCTCGCGCAGATCGTGAAACGTCGTCACCCAGGCGAGATCGGAGCGCCCGCGCGCGCGCCAGGGCAGCAGGTTGATCGCCCCGTGCAGCCGGTAGGCGCCGGTCTGGTACTGGATATCGGCGATCCCTGGCCGGATGCGGGCCAGCAGGGCGTGGATCTCGCCCCAGCACGGCCACCGCCAGTCGGTGATCGCCCGGTGGACCGTCACGCCGGGGGCCGTGCCGGCGGCGTCCCCCACGCCCCGGCTGGTCAGCACGTGCACTGAGCACCCGGCCCGGCCCAGCGCGGCGGCCAGGCAGGCAGTGTAGTCGCCCACGCCGCCGGGCGCGGGCGGATATTCCGCCGAGATCAGCGCAAGTGGGGCGGCGGTCATCGTGGCGCCGGGCGCCAGAGGCTGCGCAACACCCGCCCGTACATGGCGACCCGCTCGCGGCGCAACGGCCGCTTGTGCCCGGCCAGCCACTTGCCCGCTTCGAGCGCCGCCTGCCAGGCGTAGAGCGCCAGCAGCCAGAGCCGCAGCGCCGCCGCCACGCTGCGCCCGTGCCAGCGCGCGAAGTAGCGCAGTTTCGAGCGCTGGAAGCGAATATGGCGCTCCGGCACGTTCTGGTCGCTGCTCCGCCCGCCGTGATGCACCACCACAGCGTCGGGCACATAGGCGATGCGCCAGCCGGCCTGGCGGATGCGGCGGCACAGGTCCAGTTCCTCGCTGTACATGAAATAGCCGGGGTCGAAGCCATGCACCGCGGCCAGCACCTCGCGCCGCGCCAGCATACAGGCGCCCGTGACCCAGTCCACCTCCTGCTCCTCGTTGTCGGTGCGGTCGAGCACATAGTAGCGCCGCAGGACTCCCAGGCGGGCCAGAAACGGCTGCAGCGGCGTGCTCTCCACCATGGCGGTGCCGATAGTGGGGAAGCGGCGGCGGGAGGACTGTGGGGACCCGTCGGAGTTCAGCAGCCGCGGCCCCACCAGGCCCACGGCGGGATGCGCGTCCAGGTAGGCCACCAGCGCGGCCAGCGACCCCGGCTGCATCTCGGTATCGGGGTTGAGCAGCAGCACGGTGCGCCCGCGCGCTGCCGCGATGCCGTGGTTGTTGCCCACGGTGAAGCCCTGATTGCTCGGCTCGACCAGCAGCCGCACGTCCGGGAACTCGGCCCGCACCATGGCGACCGATCCGTCCGTCGAGGCGTTGTCGACGACCACGATCTCCGTCTGCATGTGCGGTCCGGCTGCCGCGGGCAGGCTGCGCAGGCACGCGCGCAACAGGTCGCACACATTCCAGGAGACGATGACGATCGAACAGTCTACAGCCATGCCACAAATGGTTCCAGGTGCTCCAGCGATACGAATAAAGAGGCGGCCTGCCGGGGCAGCCGCCTGTCGAATGTTACCACATCGCGCGGGCGCATTTCAACTCACCCAGCACCGGCAGGCTCCTTGCGCGCGGGGAGGACCAGTTCCTCGGCTTCGCCGCCCAGGCGGAGTTGGGCGGTATCGCGCCCGGTCAGCCCGGCCAGGAACCAGTCGGTGAGCAGGTGCAGCCGGTTGCGCCAGGAGGGGATGTGCAGCAGGTAGTAGCCGTGCCACATGAACCAGGCGGGCAGCCCCGTGAAGGTGAGCGGTCCGATCTCGGCCACGCCGGTGCGCTTGCCCAGCAGCGCCAGGTGGCCCTTCGGCTCGAAGCGGAAGGGGGGCGCCGGTTGGCCCGCCAGTTCCGCGGCAATCGCCCGGCCCACATACTGGCCTTCGTGCTCGGCGGCCTGGGCGGTGGGCGGGATGGGGTTGCCGGTGGCCGAGTCGTAGGCCCAGGCCGCGTCACCGACCACGTAGACCTCCGGGTGCTGCGGGATGCGCAGGTGGTCGTCCACCAGCAGCGCGCCGTTGCGGGCGTGGTCCACCGGCAGGTCATGGACGACGGGCGGCGCGGTGATGCCGGCGGCCCAGAAGAGCGTCCGCGCCGGGATGTCGCCCTGGTCGGTCTGCACCACCCGGTCGGTGGCGCCGGTGACGGAGACGCCGGTGCGCACTTCGATGCCGGACGATTCCAGCACCCGCCGCACCGACGCCGAGGTGCGGGGCGTGCTCATCGGCAACAGCCGATCGGCGCGCCCGGCGATGACGATGTGCGGCGGCGTGTCGCTGAGCCAGGGGTATTTCGCCAGCAGGCCGGTCTCCAGGTAGTCGTGGATCGTTGCCGCCAGTTCGATGCCCGTGTCGCCGCCACCACCCACGACGAAGGTGAGCCAGGCCCGCCGCTCGTCGGGATCCTCTGTCTGGTGGGCCTGCTCGATGGCGTCGATGAGGTGGTTGCGCATTTGCAGCGCATCGCCCGTCGTGTGGAAGAGGCGGGCGTGCTCGCGCAGCCCCGGCAGATTGGGTAGGGCGGTGACGCTGCCCAGCGCGATCACCAGCACGTCATAGGGCCGGGGCCCGGACGTGGTCTCGACCACGCGCTTGTCCAGGTCGATGCCGATCACCCCGGCATGCAGCACGTGGAAGGCCCGCCCGCGCTGGAAGGCCCGGATCGGCACCAGCACATCGCTTGCGGCGGCGCGCCCGTCGGCCACCGTCCAGAGCAGCGGCGTGAAGAGCATATCGTTATCCTGGTTCACCACGAGAATGCTGGTGTTGTGCCCCGGCGGCAGCCGCCGATCCAGGGCCAGGGCGGTCTGCAATCCGCCGAAGCTGGCGCCCAGGATCAGCACGCGGTGCTCCGCGTGGAGATAGGCTTCCTCTGTCTGGCTGTGGTGGGCCGGCGCATCGAGCGGGCCATTGCTCGCCAGGCGGCGAGCCAGGACCAGGCCGCCACCGAGGGCGACCAGACCAAGAGCTACTTTCTTGTTCATTGCACACTCGCCTCACTACAAGAGCATCGATCCTCAGTAAGCCATACGGCGACATTTGCAGCAAGCCATATGCCGCGCGATAATGTCCGCAGCTAGAGTTGACATAATCATCAGCTTGACCCCTGCCGGGCGGTTCGAGTATCATTGTTAATGGAGGAGCCTGGTTATTCATTTGCGAAAGGAACGGCACAGCGATGCGTGAAGTTGCGATCATTGACGGCGTGCGCACGCCGGTGGGTACGATGGGGGGCGCGTTGCGCGATGTCCCCGCCAAGGAACTGGGGCGCATCGTCACCGCCGAGTTGCTCAAGCGGACCGACATGGCGCCGGAACAGATCGAGGAAGTGATCTTCGGCCAGGGCGGCCAGACGAGCGACGCCCCCAACACGGCGCGTGTCATCGCGCTGCTGGCCGGGCTGCCCATCACCACGCCCGGCTACACCGTGCAGCGCAACTGCGCCAGCGGCATCCAGGCCATGGTCAACGCCGCCCAGAACATCATCGCCGGCGACGCCGACGTGCAGATCGTGGGCGGGGTCGAGAGCATGAGCAACATCCCCTACATCTCGCGCGAGATGCGCTACGGGGCGCGTCTGCAGCACGTCCAGTTCATCGACAGCCTCTGGGAGGGCCTGACCGACCCGGTGTGCAACCAGATGATGGGCATGACCGCCGAGAACCTGGCGAGCGAGTTCGGTATCACCCGCGAGGATCAGGACAAATTCGCCGTGGAGAGCCACAAGAAAGCCTTCCGCGCGCAGCGCATGGGCCGCTTCCAGGAAGAGATCATCGAAGTGGTGGTGCCCAAGAAGGCGGGCGGGCGCGCCGTCGCCCCCGAACCGGTGACGCAGGACGAAGGCATCAACGTGGGCCTGACCCCGCAATCGCTGGCGCTCTACCCGACCATCTTCAAGCGCGACGGCGGCACGGTCACGCCGGGCAACTCCTGCCCGCTGAACGACGCGGGCGCGGCGCTGTTGGTCATGTCGGGCGAGAAGGCCCGCGAACTGGGCAAGCAGCCGCTGGCCTATGTCCGTGGGTATGCTTTCGCCGGGCTGGAGCCTGAGCGTATGGGCCTGGGACCGGCCCTGGCCGTACCCAAGGCGCTCAAGAAGGCCGGCATCAGCCAGGACGACGTGGGGCTGTGGGAGGTCAACGAGGCCTTCGCGGCGCAGTACCTGGCCGTGGAAAAGGCCCTGGAACTCGACCGCAGCAAGGTCAACGTCAACGGCGGCGCCATCGCCCTGGGTCATCCCATCGGCGCGACCGGCGTGCGGCTGCTGCTGACGCTGGCCCGCGAGATGCAGAAGAAGAACGTCCAGTACGGCGTGGCGACGCTCTGCGTGGGCGGCGGCCAGGGCGCGGCGGTCGTGCTCGAACGCGCGTAAGCGCCCGGCGGGACAGCCAATCAGGATGGGGCGGGCCTCCAACGGCCCGCCCCATTTTTGTTGGTGGGGCCCATCCCGTCGTTGGATGGCATTGGCCCGGTTCTTGCGGCTGTTGGCGTTGCGCACGCCGAACATGTCGGGAGCGTGCGCGTTTCTGTGGAACGCGTTCATCTGTTCGGCGCCGAGGTCTACCTGCCCATGCGCGGCATCGCAGGGATTGTCGACAACCGCATAATCAGGGTAGCCCGCCGGGGAGAACTGCGTGCTACGGGCGGGGTGCCATGAAAACGATCCTCATCGTGGAGGACGAACTGATCCTCACCGAGGTGCTCAGCGCCGTGCTGGAGGACGTGGGCTACCGGGTCGTGACCGTGGCCGACGGGCGCGCCGGGCTCGCCGCCCTGCCGACCGCGCAGCCCGACCTGGTCTTGTGTGATGTGATGATGCCCTTGATGGACGGCCGGGAGATGTGCCGCCGCATGCAGGCCGACCCGGCCTACCGCGATGTCCCGGTGGTGCTGATGACCGCCGCGCCCAGCATGGTCAGCGTGACGGACTGCAAGTATGCCGCCCTCATCCGCAAGCCCTTCGACCTGGATCGCCTGCTGGATGTGATTAACGCCCTGGCCGGACTCTAGGTCGGACAACTCACCACCGAGACGCCGAGAACGCCGAGAGTCGGAATAGGGATCGGGAATCGTTCTTCGCTGTATCTCCGTGTGTCCAGCATCTGATTGCCCCTGCTTTCACTGCAAATCCGAACCTCAAATTACACTCCTTCTCAGCATCTCCGTGTCCTCGGCGTCTCGACGGTGAGGGTCAAACGCTGCCCATAGGTCGTGGTTGACAAGGTCCCGCGCCGTGATCTACAATGGCCGTACAACTCCCCGTGCAGACGGTGGAGTCGATTCGGTCCCAAAAACTAACCGCTTGGTTAGCATATAGCGGAGGCAGCCATGTTTATCTTCAAAGCCGCTGTGATTGGGGCAGGGGCGATGGGTGGGTCCATCGCGCAGGTCATCAGCTACAGCGGACTCCCGGTGATCCTCAAGGACGTGGATCAGGCCGCACTGGACGCGGGCATGGCGAAAGCCCGTGGGATTTACGAGGACCGCGCCCGCAAGGGCAAAATGTCCGCCGCGCAGGTCGAGGAGAAGATGGCGCTCATCACGCCGCAACTCGACTACACCGGCTTCGACGACGTGGATATCGCCATCGAAGCGGTCCCCGAAAAACTGTCCGTCAAGCAGGCCGTCTTCAAGGAACTGGACGGCATCCTCCACTCCGGCGCCGTGCTCGCCAGCAACACCTCGGCCCTCTCGATCAGCGCCATGGCCGAAGCCACCAGCCGCCCCGGCCAGGTCGTCGGCCTGCACTTCTTCAACCCGGCCCATGTCATGAAGCTGGTCGAGGTCATCCCCGGCAGCGAGACGAGCGAGGACACCGTCGAGGGCACCATCCAATTCGCCAAGGAGTTGCGCAAGATCCCGGTGGTGGTGAAAGAGTGCCCCGGCTTCCTGGTCAACCGCCTGCTGAGTCCCTACCTGAACGAAGCGATCTTCGCGCTCGAAGAAGGCGCGGCCGGCGCCGAAGACATCGACACGGCGATGGTCGAAGCCGGGATGCCGCTCGGCCCCTTCACCCTGGCCGACATGCTGGGGCTGGATGTCTGCTACCACGCGGGCATGACTATGGCCGAGGCCTACGGCGACCGCATGCAGGCGTCGCACCTGCTGGGCAAGCTGGTCGAGGCCGGGCGCCTGGGCCAGAAGGCCGGCAAGGGCTTCTACACCTACGGCGACGAGAGCGGCCCCACGGTCGACGAGTTGATCGCCGAGGTCCAGGCCGAGACGGGCATCAAGGGCACGCGCTTCACGCCCAACCGGCTGCTGCTGCCATTGCTGAACGAGGCGGCTTATTGCGTATCGGAGAACATCGCCGGCCTGGGCGACATCGGCCTGGCGATGCAAGTGGGCGCCGGGTTTCCCAAGAGCCCGCTGGAAATGGCCGACGAAATGGGCCTGGACACCGTCTTGCACGAACTGGAAACCTGGGAACAGGAGCTCGGCCCGCGCTTCGCGCCCGCCCCGCTGCTGCGCGAGAAAGTCGCCGCCGGAGAACTGGGCAAAAAGACCGGCCAGGGTTTCCTCGAATACACGTGAGTGCTGAGTGCTGAGTGCTGAGAGAGACGAGTGCCGGTGGTACTGCGATCATCGCTCGCATTTGGCACTTCGTTGTCTGATAGCTGACGGCTGACAAGCTGCTTGCAAGGGAGCAAAACACATGGCAGAGCGCCAGTTTGTAAAATTGAGCATTGAAGACCGCGTTGCGACCGTGACTATCGATCACCCGCCGGTCAACGTCCTGGACGGGGCCACGATCCGCGAACTGGCCGATGTGCTGGGCGAACTCGAAGGCAACAAGGACGTGCGCGCCGTGGTCATCACGGCGGCGGGGCAGGTGTTTATCGCGGGCGCCGACATCAAGGACATCGCCGGGTTGCAGACACCAGAGCAGGCGCTGCCGATCCTGAGCGAGGCCCACAGCCTGTTCGACCGGGTGGACAGCCTGCCCGTGCCGGTGATCGCCGCCGTCAACGGCGCCTGCCTGGGCGGCGGCAACGAGCTGGCCCTGGCCTGCGACTTCCGCATCGCCAGCGACCGCGCCCGCTTTGGCCAGCCGGAGATCAACCTGGGCATCATCCCCGGCTTCGGCGGCACGGTGCGCCTGACGCGGCTGGTCGGCCCGGCCCGCGCGCTCGAAATCATGCTCATGGGCACCGACATCAGCGCGCAGGAAGCGCTGCGCATGGGCCTGGTCAACAAAGTCGTGCCGGAGGGCACCGTGGTGCGCGAGGCGCGCAACATGGCCCGCGTGCTGGCGACCAAGCCGTCCGGCTCGGTCCAGGCCATCCTGAGCATGGTCCAGGAGGGCTACGGCAAGCCGCAGACCGAGGCGCTGGCGATAGAGCGCGACCGCTTCAGCAAGCTGGTAGGCACGCCCGACATGCGCGAGGGCCTGAGCGCGTTTATCGAGAAGCGCAAGCCCTCGTTCCAGTAGACAGGACGGAGCAAGGATGGACTACACGCTGCCGCCGGAGTACCGGATGCTCCAGCGCACCATTCGCGAGTTCGTGGACGCCGAGATCGCGCCTATCGCCGCGCAGATCGACCGGGAGGACTGCACGCCGCCCTCGCTGGTGCGCAAGATGGCCCAGGCCGGGATGTTCGGGCTGCCCTTCTCTACCAAGTACGGCGGGAGCGGCGCGGGCGAACTGGGCTACTGTATCATGATGGAAGAGATCGCCCGCGCCTCGTCCGCCGTGGGCGTGATCGTCGGCGCGCACATCGGCATCGGCGGCGGCGCCATCTACATCGACGGCAGCGAGGAGCAGAAGCAGCGCTACATGCCCACACTCTGCCGGGGCGAAAAGCTGGCCGCCTTCTGCCTGACCGAGCCGCAGGCCGGGTCCGATGCCGCCAACCTGCGCACCACCGCCACCCGCGACGGCGACTACTGGGTGCTCAACGGCACCAAACTCTGGGCCTCCAACGGCAACCGCGCCGATATCCTCAGCGTCTTCGCCGCCAACGACCGCAGCATGGGGGCGCGCGGCGGCATCACCGCCTTCATCGTCGAGAAGGAGTTCGGCGGCGTCACTGTGGCCCGGCTGGAGGAGAAGATGGGCCTGCACGGCTCGGACACGGCCCTGCTGATCTTCGAGAACTGCCGCGTGCCGCGCGAGAACGTCATCGGTATGGTCGGCGCCGGGTTCCTGACCGCCATGAAGACGCTCGACGGCGGGCGGCTCAGCCTGGGCGCGGCGGCGCTCGGCGGCGCGCAGTACGGCCTGGAGACGATGGTGCGCTGGGCGCAGGCGGCGGTCGAGAACGGCCAGCCGCTGGCCAACCGCCAGGCCATCCAGTGGATGATCGCCGATACGGCCATGGAAGTGGCCGCGCTGCGCCACATGGTCTACAGCGCGGCCTGGCTGTTCGACCAGGGCAAGAAGGTGAGCCGCGAGTCGGCCATGATCAAAGCCTACGCGACCGAGGTGGGCGCGCGCACGGTGGACCGGGCCATCCAGGTCCACGGCAGGGCGGGCCTGCGCCACGGCGCCCCCGTCGAGCGGCACTTCCGCGATGAGCGCATCGCCCGCATCTTCGAGGGCACCAACGAGGTGCAGCGCATGATCATCGCCCAGGAGACGTATCGCCAGATGGGGTACCGCGCATGAACATCGTCTGCTTCGTCCGCCCGGCTCCCGGCTGGGACAAGTTCCGCTTCAACCTGAGCACGGGCGCCGTCGAGGTGCCGCGTGACGTGCCGCTGGGCGTCTCGGCCTTCGGCGAGGGCACCTGGGTGCTGCATCCCGCCGACCGCGCCGCGCTGGACGCCGCCACGGCCTTGCAGGCCGCCGGGGCTGGCGGCACGCTGACCGCGGTGGCTGTGGAGTCCGAGGTGCCCGACGCCGCCGAAACCGTGCTGCGCGAGGCGCTGGCCCGCGGCGCCACCCGCGCTGTGCTGGTCACGGGCGCTCGCGATGCCGACGCTTATGTCACGGCCAGCGCGCTGACCGCCGTGATCGGGCAGGCGGGGGATGGCGGCAAGCCCGATCTCGTGGTGCTCGGCGCCGACGCGCCATGCGGCGTGCCCGACGAGGTCGGACCCATGCTGGCCGAAGACCTGGGCTGGGCGCAGATCACCGCCGCGCTCACGCTGGTCCCGGCGCCCGACGACCCGGCCCGCCTGCGCGCCGACCAGCAGTGGGTGGCCGGGCTGCGCACCGTCGAGGCGGCCCTGCCGCTCGTGGTCTCGCTGCTGCCCAACGCCGCCCTGACCCCGCGCTACGCGCACGGCGCCGATGTGCTGGCCGCCTACCGCAAGGGCGAGATCGCGCGCGTGGACGTGGCCGCGCTGGGCCTCACCGGCGCCCACGCCGCGCAAGGCGTCCGTCGCGTCATTGTCCGCCGCGCCGCCCTGGGCGACGCCCCCGCCGCCGAGCGCCTGACCGGCCCGGTTGAGGAGAGCGTGGCTGTCTTGCTCCCGGCGCTGCGGCAGCCCTGAGTGCTGAGTACTGAGTACGAGTTAGTTTATCTTGCAAGTGCCGATCACCTGTTGGAGACAGAACACGCTAACGATAAACGAGTACGGCGCGATTTATCGCGCATCTACACAAAATTGGTGATTATCGTTTTATCGTCGCCTGACGGCTGACGGCTGACGGCTATACGAAGGGGAAACTATGGACTCGACATCCGGCGAGTACCGGGGCATCTGGGTACTGGTCGAGCACGATGAAGGGCGGTTGAGCGGCGCCGGGGCGCGGCTGCTGGGCGTGGCCCGCGCGCTGGCCGACCAGAGCGGCGCGCCGGTGACGGCGCTGCTGCTGGGCGCGCCCTCCGTGGACGAGGACGACTCCTGGACGCCGCTGACCAACGAGGCCATCGCCTACGGCGCGGACAGCGCATTGCTGCTGCGCGATGCCCACCTGGCCGCCTACGCGGCCCCGGCCTGGAGCGCGGCGGTCGCCACGCTGGCCGCGGATCGGCGCCCGGCGGTGATCCTGCTGGCCGACGGCCCGCTAGCCCGCGATTGCGCGCCGCGCCTGGCCCGGCGGATCGGCAGCGGCCTGATTTCGGGCGCCGATCCGGCGACGCTCGACCTGGACCCGGCCTCCGGCACGCTGCTGGCGACGCGCCGCGAATGGAGCGGGCGCCTGCTCACCACCTACGCCATGCCCGATGCCCGCCCGCAGGTCGTCACCGTGCGCACGGCCAACGCGCTCAGCCCGTACTACGACGACTGGCGCTACGGTTCGGGCGAGGCCGCCGACCTCTCCGCGGTGGACTGGCCCGCCGAGCAGGTGGCGGTCGCCGCCCTGCACGTGGGCGAGACGGCGGCGGACGAGACACCGGCCCCGGTCCCGGCAACGGACGAGCCGCCGGTGGTCGCCGTGGCCCGCGCGCTGCACGGGGCGCGCTGCGTGGTCGTCGGCGGGCGGGGCGTGGGCAGCGCCGCAGGGTTCGCCCGCGTGCAGCGGCTGGCCGCGGCGCTGGGCGGCGAGTGGGCCGCCACGGCGGGCGCGGTCGAAGCGGGCTGGGCGCCGCCGGAGCGCGAGGTCGGTCTGTACGGAACCACGGTGCGCCCGGATTTGTACATCGGATGCGGGGTCAGCGGCAGCCCGCAGCACGTCGTCGGCATGCAGCAAGCGCGGGCCATCGTTGCCGTCAACACCGACCCGCAGGCGCCGATCTTCCGCTGGGCGCACTACGCCGTCGTGGCCGACAGCAATGCCCTGCTAGACCATTTACTGGAGCGATTAGAACGGGCGTAACTTCACCCAGGCAGGTTCAATCATGATCACAGAGACTACATTAGCCGATCTGCCGCTGCGGATCGGCCATTGGACCCACCCTACCGGGCAGACGGGCTGTACCGTTGTCCTCTGCCCCGACGGTGCCTGGGCCTCGGGCGAAGTGCGCGGCGCGGCGCCCGCCACGCGCGAGACCGACCTGCTGCGACCCGGCGGTCTGGTGGGCCGCGTCGACGCCGTGCTGCTCACCGGGGGCAGCGCGCTCGGCCTGGCCGCCGCCGACGGCGTGATGGGCCGGTTGCGCGAACAGGGCCGCGGCTACGGGCTGGGTCCCGGCCTCCCGGCCATGCCCATCGTGCCCGCGGCGGGCATCTTCGACATCGGCGCCGCTATGGGCCTCTACCCGGATGCCGCGGCGGGCCGGGCGGCCTGCGCGGCGGCGGAGGCGGATGCGCAGGCGGGCCTCGCGGAAGGCCGGGTCGGTGCGGGCGCCGGGGCCACGGTCGGCAAGGCGGGCGGGCCGGAGCGCCTTAGCCGCAGCGGGCTGGGGCAGGTGGCCTTGCGGGTCGGCGATCTGGTAGTGGGGGCGCTGATGGTCGTCAACGCTTTCGGGGAAGTGCGCGATCCGGGCACCGGCCGGATCGTGGCTGGAGTGCGCGATCCGCAGGGAGGGTTCGTGCCGACGCTCGACCTCCTGGCCGCCCAGGCCGCTGCGGCCATGCCCGCGCCCAACACCGTGATCGGCCTCGTCGCGACGAATGCCCCGCTCGACCCCACCGCGCTGAGTGTGGTCGCGCGCATGGCGAACAGCGGGCTGGCGCGCGCCATCACCCCCGCGCACACCATGTATGACGGGGATACGCTTTTCGCCCTGGCCCTGCCCGCCGCGCCGCTCGTCGGGCGCGCCGATCCAGGGGTGGTGACGCTGATCGGCAGCCTGGCCGCGGAAGCCGTGAGCCGGGCGGTCGTGCGCGCGGTTTCTTCGGATGGCGCGGTCGCCTGACCGCATTGGTTGCGTAGTGCCGCACAGGGAGGCCCCTCGGGTCGCCGTTCGCTCTTAGTGGTCCGTTTTTGTCTTCTACTGTATTGCAAAGGAGCAACACAATGGAACCGATCTGGCTGGCACACTACGATCAGGGCGTCCCGGCGCGCCTCACTTATCCCGACGGTCCCCTGCAGGATTTGCTGGAAACGGCGGCCCGCACCCACCCGGATAACATCGCCACGATCTTCTTCGGCGCGCGCATGACCTACCGGGAGATCGAAGACGAGGCGAACCGGCTGGCCCACGCGCTGCAAAAGCTGGGCATCAGCCAGGGCGACCGGGTGGCCCTGGTGCTGCCCAACTGCCCGCAGTTCGTCGTCAGCTATTATGCCGCGCTCAAAGCGGGCGCCGTCGTCGTGCCCACCAACCCGACCTACAAGCCGCGCGAGTTTCAGCACCAGTTCGCCGACGCGGGTGTGCGCCTGGTGATTACCCTCAACCTGTTCGTGCCCGCTATCCAGGAAATCCAGCCGGAAACGGCGATCAAAGACATCATCGTGGCCCGCATCCAGGACTACCTGCCGACGATGCTCTCCTACCTCTATCCGATCAAGGAGAAACGCGAGGGCACTGCCGTCCACGTGGAGCCGGGGCCGGGCATCCACGACTTCTGCACGCTGATCCGCACCACCAGCCCCGACTACACCCCGATGCCGGTGGCGCAGACCGATCTGGCCGTGCTGCAGTATACCGGCGGCACGACGGGCACCTCCAAGGGCGCCATGCTCACCCACCGCAACCTGGTCGCCAACGCGCTGCAGGTGCGGTACTGGCTGCCCGATGTGCGTCAGGACGGCCGCGAGGTCTTCATGGCCGTGACGCCTTTCTTCCACGTCTACGGCATGACCGTGGTGATGAACTTCGCCATCCTCGTGGGCGCCGCGATGGTGTTGCTACCCCGCTTCAACACGAAGGAAGTGCTGCACAACATCCAGCGGTACAAGGCCACGACCTTCGGCGGCGTGCCGACGATGTACATCGCCATCAACAACTTCCCGGAGATCAAGAAGTACAAGCTGTCGAGTGTGAAAGCCTGCATCAGCGGGGCGGCGTCGTTGCCGCTGGAGGTGGCCCAGCAGTTCGAGGAGTTGACGGGCGGGCGGCTGCGCGAAGGCTACGGCCTCACCGAAGCCTCGCCCGTCACCCACTGCAACCCGATCTATGGCCAGCCCAAGGCCGGATCCATCGGCCTGCCCTTCCCCGACGTGGAGGCCAAGATCGTCGATTTGGAGGACGCCCACGATCTGCCGCTGGGTGAGATCGGCGAGCTGGCGATCCGCGGCCCGCAGGTGATGGCCGGCTACTGGAACCGGCCCGAGGAGAGCGCGAACGTGCTGCGCGACGGCTGGCTGCTGACCGGCGACACGGGCCGCATGGACGAGGACGGCTTCTTCTATATCGTGGACCGCAAGAAGGACATCATCATCGCCGCCGGGTTCAACATCTACCCGCGCG
>DASSGZ010000381.1:0-3457 GCA_035693165.1 Chloroflexia bacterium
CCCGGTAAGGGATTGCATTAGGCGCGGGGAGTGGCGGCAGGGTCCGGCACCGGGGCGTGCGCCTGGATGAAGCCGTAGACGCGCGCCCAGACGGCCTCGCGGTCGGAGTCTTCGGTGATGCAGTGACCGGAGTTCTCGTAGAAGACCAGTTCTTTGTCGGGGCTGCCCGCGTGGACGTAGATATAGTCCCCGGCGTCCGGCGGGATCGTGCGGTCGTGGCGGCCCTGCATGATCAGCAGGGGCGCGCGCAACTGGGGCAGCGCCCGGCGTGCTTCCCGCGTGACGATGCTCAACTGGTGGATCGACTGGGTAGGCAGGCGGGGGTAGTGCCAGAGCCGGTCCAGCGCGGCGCGGTCGACGATGTCCGACGGTCCCTTGGTGTGCCAGCGCATGACATACTTCAGCACCGGCAACGTGCGGATGCGCCAGTCGGTCAGGTAAATCGGCGCGCCCATGGCGATGACGCCGGCCACCGGGGGCCGGGCCGTGGCGCCCAGGTAGAGGCTGAGTAGCGCGCCCATGGAGAGGCCGCCCACAAAGACGGTGTCGCAGCGGCGGCGCAGCGCGACCAGGCTCTGGCCGCAGGCGGCGACCCAGTCCTGCCAGCGCATGGTGAATAGTTCGCGCGGCTCGGTGCCATGCCCTGGCAGCCGAACCGCCATGACGGTCAGCCCCTGCGCGGCCAGGTAGCCGCCCAGGCCGCGCATCTCGGCGGGCGAACCGCTCCAGCCGTGGATCAGCAGCACGCCGGTGGGGCCGCCGGGCAGGAAGAACGGCGCCGGGTCGCCCTGGCCGTTGGCGACGGGCACCGGCTGCCGGTTGCGCGGGGTGCCGCTCATCGCCCGCCCTCCGCCGGGAAGACGCGGTCCCAGAAGGCGAGCACGCGCGCCCGGTACTCGTCGGGGAACTCCTGCGACGGTCCCCAGGCATGGTCGCCCGCGGGGGTGATCCAGAGGTCTTTCGGCTCGCTTGCGCGGGCGTAGAGCCGGTGGGCATTGGCGACCGGGATCAGTTTATCCTCGGCGCTGTGGATGATGAAGATGGGCCGCGGGCTGATGCGCGCGATCAGGGTTTCGGGCCGGGCATCGGTGGCGTTGTAGCCCAGCGAACGAGCCACCAGCCGCTCGCCGTACCAGCCCTCGGCGCGCGCCAGCCAGGCCGGGTGGTGCAGCACCTGGTTCGCCGCCTGGCCCAGCGGCGACCCCAGGCGAGCAAACGTGCTGTCGGCGATCACGCCCGCGATCTGCGGGTAGAGCGCTGCGCTGACGATCGCCACCGCGCCGCCCAGCGACCAGCCCATGATGCCGATGCGGCTGAGGTGGCGGTCCTCCAGGAAGCGCAGCCCGGCGGCGATGTCCTGGTGTTCCAGGTAGCCGATGGACGACGTGTCGCCGCTGCTGCGCCCGTGCGCGCGGAAATTCAACATCAGCACGTTGTACCCGGCGGGCTGGAGATAGCCGACCGGGCCGAGGATCGAGTCGATGGTGTCGCTGTAGCCGTGGCCGAGGATCAGCGTGGCCCGCGCGTGCGCCGCGCCGCCCGGCGCGGGGATCAGCCAGCCGTAGAGGTCCACGGCGTCGTCGCTGCGCAGCCAGACTTCCTCGTAGGCCAGCCCCAGGTCCGTGGGAGTGACCCCGACATCGCGGCGCTCGGGGTGGGTGATCATGCGCAGCGCCCAGGCGTCGAAGCGGCGCAGCAACGCCGTGCCGCCCACCGCGGCGGCCCCGGCCAGGGCCATGCCGCCCAGCAGCATCCCGGCGGGTAGCGCCCCGCTGCCCGCCCGCTCGTTTTCGCTCACCCTGCTCTGCCCCCCTGCCGTCGAATCTGGCCGCGCGGTCATCCCACTGCACGGATAGCATACATCTGCCCTGAGCAAAGATCAAGCCGCCCCGCCGGTCTCCGATCCCGCACACCGATTATGCACCGCGAAGGCGCGAAGGCCTAATCTTCGCGTTCTTCGCGCCTTCGCGGTGAGCTAATATGAGATGCCGCGCGCCTGCAAGTACTCGCGGCCCAGCAGGCCCAGGCTCACGCGGTAGGCGGGCGGGAGTTCGGGGTGCCATTCGAGGCGCGCCCGCTCGAACCACTGTACGCGATAGGTCTTGCCGTCGGTGGGACTGACCGCGTCATATGGCTCGCTGATCGGGTAGCCGAACCCGCTCACGCCGCCATGCTGCTGCCAGTAGTCGCGGAAGGTATCGGCCACTGTGTGCCGGGTCGCGGCGAAGTAGAGGCGGCCATCCGTGGAGGCGGCGACCCCGGCGAAGGGGCCGTCGGCCCGGTTGTTGGTTATATCGCGGCCCAGCAAGCCATGGACGATGCGGGCGCCGGGCGAGTTCGCCGGGTGGTATTCCAGCCGGTCGCGCTCGAAGTACTGCACCAGGTAGGGCTTGCCGTCGGTGGGGCTGATCTCCTCGTGAGCCTCGCCCAGGGGATAGCCGAGCACCGGCAGGCCGCCATGGCTGGTCCAGTAGTCGAGGAACGGGTGGTCGAGCGAGTGGCGCACCTCGCGGAAGAAGCGGCGGTCGGCGGTGTCGGTGAAGGCGCCCACCGGCTGCCAGGCCGGGTGGCCCGGCTGCGGCCCGGCGGGCAGCACGTTCGGCACCAGGCGCAGGTCGGTCGTCTGGCGGATCAGGTCCTGCACGGCGGGCAGCACGTCGGGCCGGTTGATATACGTCTGGTCCATCATCGACATGGCGAACACGCCGTTCTTGCGCAGAGTGTCGACGAAGCCGGGCTGGGCGAAATCCTTGAGATCCTGCTTGAGCACATCCATATTGTTGTTGTCGGGCTTCCAGTGCGCGATCATCAGGTGCGGGTTGTACTGGTGGAAATAGGCGGCGTTGCGCGCGATCTCCGCCGCGTTCATGCCGGCGTTGCTCTGCATGGCCTGGAAGCTGACGAAGTCCATCTGGCGCATGGTGTCGGCGAAGTGCGGGATCATGCTCAGCCCGGCGCCGATGCGCGGGTCGTCGAACGAGGTTTGCCAGCCGCCCCAACTGAGCGAGACGAGCGAGCCGGGCGCCTGGGCCTTGATGCGGTCGCGGGCGGCCAGCAGGTTGGCCTGCAACTTCGTGTAGTAGGGCGCGGTCTGGTCGTTCCAGACGTTCTCCGGCTGGGCATAGGTCTGCAACTCGGTCGCCAGCGACCAGAGGACGGTGGGCGGCTGCGGCAGGCCGGGCGGCCCAGCCAGGTAGCCGGCCAGCGTGCTGATGTCGTCGAGCCACTGCGCGGAAGTGTGGTAGCTGCCGTGGGTGATCGGCAGCGGTTCCCAGGTGACGACATGGATGATGTAGCCGTCCATCTGCCAGCGGGCCAGGTGCCCCACGTCGTGCCAGTACTTGAACACTTGCAGGTCTTCGTGGCGGTTGAACCAGCAGGTCAGGATGCGGGCCGGGGTGTCGTGCAGCCATGGTGTGTCGCCCACCTGGTCCGCCTCCGTGCCCACGCCCCACAG